>NZ_DATMFZ010000316.1:0-52691 GCF_035556675.1 Geminicoccus sp.
CCGCTTGACGATGCGGCCCTGATACTCGGCGATCAGGGGTTCGACGAATTCCCGGCGATGCGCCTTGAGCCGGGCGAGGGTGCGGTCCTCGTCCTGTTCCATGAGCCGGCTGTAGCCGACGATGTCGGCAGCCAGGATGGCGGCGAGCCGCCGCCAAGTCCGGGTGGTCGCCACAGGCACCCTCCCGACCGGCGCATCGTCCGCCCGGGCAGGCGGTACTATAGCATGGCGCGCCATGGACGGCCTCGCGGCGATGGCCTTCCCGCGCGCAAGCAATCCGATCATCCGCCCGGGACCGGTGCCGGCGCCGCCAGTGGTGCCCGGCTGCCTTGACCAAAGCCTCACGCGTCGTCAGATGACGACCATGCCTGCCGCCGACTCCCAGCCGCCCGTCGCCACCACCCCGCCAGCCGTCCTCGTGGAAGCCGAAGCCGTGACGCTCCGGGGTGCGGAGCTGATCCGCCGGGAGCTCGCCCGCCTGCCGAACGCGCCCGGCGTCTACCGGATGCTCGACGAGAAGGGGGCCGCCCTCTACGTCGGCAAGGCCAAGAGCCTGAAGAAGCGCGTGGTCGCCTATACCCGGCCGGAGCAGTGCAGCGCCCGCATCCGGCGGATGATCGTGCTCACCCGGGCCATGGAGTTCGTCACCACCCATACCGAGGTGGAGGCGCTGCTGCTCGAAGCCAACATGATCAAGCAGCTCCGCCCGCACTTCAACATCCTGCTGCGCGACGACAAGTCCTTCCCGTTCATCGCGATCGACACCCGGCAGGACTTCCCGCAGATCCGCAAGCACCGCGGCACCCGGCTCAAGGGCGTGGACTATTTCGGCCCGTTCGCCTCCTCGGGCGCGGTCGACCAGACGCTCAAGGCGGTGCGGCGCGCCTTTCCGCTGCGCTCGTGCAAGGACAGCATCTTCCAGAACCGCTCGCGGCCGTGCCTGGAGCACCAGATCAAGCGCTGCAGCGCGCCCTGCGTCGGCCGGATCAGCAAGGAGGACTATGCCGGCTTGGTGGGCGAGGTGAAGCTGTTCCTGGCCGGCCGCTCGCGCGAGGTCCAGGCACGCCTGGAGGCCGAGATGATGCAGGCCGCCGAGGAGATGGCGTTCGAGCGGGCAGCCGCGATCCGCGACCGGATCAAGGCGTTGGCCCATGTCACCGCGCACCAGGGCATCAACACCGAATCGGTCGACGATGCCGACGTGGTGGCGCTGGCGGTGGAAGGCGGTGCCGCCTGCGTCCAGGTGTTCTTCTACCGGGGCGGGCGCAACAACGGCAACCGGCCCTACTACCCGGCGCACACCAAGGACGCGGAGCCGGCCGAGATCCTGGAGGCCTTCCTGGCGCAGTTCTATGCCGACCGGGTGGCCCCGCCGCTCCTGCTCCTGTCCGAGGAGGTGCCGAGCCGCGAGCTGCTGGCCGAGGCCTTCGCCTTCCATGCCAGGCGCAAGGTCGAGCTGGCCACGCCCAAGCGCGGCGAGAAGCTGAAGCTGGTGGAGCTGGCCCGCACCAATGCGCGCCAGGCGCTGGCCCGCCGGCTCGCCGAGGAAGGGGCGCAGTCCCGCCTCCTGGAAGCGCTGGGCAACCTGCTCGGCACGGACGAGCCTCCCAGGAGCGTGGAGATCTACGACAACAGCCACATCCAGGGATCGGACGCGGTGGGCGTCTGCGTGCGGGCCACCGCGCAGGGCTTCGACAAGTCCGGCTACCGCACCTTCAACATCAAGAACCCGGAGACCCGGCCGGGCGACGACTTCGCCATGATGCGCGAGGTGTTCGGCCGGCGCTTCGCCCGGCTGCAGAAGGAGGACCCGGAGCGGGCCACCCTCGCCTGGCCGGACGTGGTGCTGATCGATGGCGGGGCCGGCCAGCTCCATGCCGCCCGCGCCGTGCTGGACGAGCTCGGCATCGAGGAGCAGTGCCTGGTCGGCGTCTCCAAGGGACCCGACCGCGATGCCGGGCGGGAGAAGCTCCACCTGGAGGGCCGGGACGAGCCGATCGCGCTGGAGCAACGCGATCCCTTGCTTTATTTCATTCAGCGGCTCAGGGACGAGGCGCATCGGTTCGCGATCACCACTCATCGCGGCCGGCGCGGCCGGCGGACCGAGCGGTCGGCGCTGGATTCGGTTCCCGGCATCGGCCCGCGCCGCAAGAAGGCCCTGCTCGCCCGCTTCGGTTCGGCACGGGGCGTGGCGGAGGCGGGCGTCTTGGACCTGGAGCAGGTGGACGGCGTCAGCGCCGCCATGGCGCGGACCATCTACGACCATTTCCGCGGCGGCTGAAGGAGCCCGTCCCGTTGCAGATGACCCTGCCGAACATCCTGACCCTGTTCCGGATCGTACTGATCCCGGTGGTCATGGCGATGTTCTATGTCGAGGGGAACTGGGCGCGCTGGGTCGCCTGCGCGATCTTCCTGCTCGCCGCCACCACCGACCTGCTGGACGGCTGGATCGCGCGCAACTGGCGCCTCCAGTCCGCCTTCGGCCGCTGGCTGGACCCGGTTGCCGACAAGCTGCTGGTGGGGGCCACCGTGGTGATGCTGGTGGGCTTCCACCGGGCACCCCTGATCCCGGCCGTGGTCATCCTCCTGCGCGAGATCGCCGTCTCCGGCCTGCGCGAATACATGGCCGAGGTGCGGGTCGGCATGCCGGTGACGCCGCTCGCCAAGTGGAAGACGGCGGTGCAGATGGTGGCGATCTGCTTTCTGATCCTGGGCCCGGCCGGCCCGGACTTCCTGCTCACCGAGATGGTCGGCTTCTGGGGCATCTGGCTGGCCGCGGCCCTCACCCTGCTCACCGGCTGGGATTACCTGAACGCCGGGCTGCGCCACATGGCGGCCGACCACCCGCCGCCCCCGCCGCCCCATCCCACCACGCCGCTGGGAGCCCGTCAGCCTTGAAGATCCTGTATTTCGCCTGGCTCCGGCAGCGCACCGGCACCTCCGCCGAGACGATCGAGCTGCCCGCGGACGTCCATACCGTGGCAGAGCTGATGGAGCATATCGGCCAGCGCCACCCTGCGTTCGCCGAGGCGGTGGCGGCCAAGGGGATCGTGCGCTGTGCGGTCAACCAGCGCCATGTCGACCGCGACCATCCGGTGGCGAACGGCGACGAGGTCGCCTTCTTCCCGCCGGTCACCGGGGGCTGACGCGGTGGCGGTGCGCGTCCAGGCGGAGCCGTTCGATGTCGGGCGGGAGCTGGCCCGGCTCACCACCGGCAATACCGGGATCGGCGGGGTCGCGAGCTTCACGGGTCTGGTGCGCGAGTTCGCCGGCGGGCGCCGCCTGACCTCGATGACCCTCGAGCACTATCCCGGCATGACCGAGCTGGAGCTGGCGCGGGTCGAGGCCGAAGCGCTGGCCCGTTGGCCGCTGGACGCCAGCCTGATCGTCCACCGCTACGGGAAGATGCTGCCGGGCGAGCCGATCGTGCTGGTCGCCACTGCCTCCGCCCACCGCCACGCCGCCCTGGAATCCTGCGCCTTCCTGATCGACTGGCTCAAGACCCGCGCCACCTTCTGGAAGTTCGAGGAAGGCGAGGGCGGCGGCCTCTGGGTCGAGGCCAAGGAAGCCGACGACGAGGCCACCAGGCGCTGGCACCTCGCCACCGGCGGCGAGCTGGTCTGAGCCAGCCGCCGGCCGGGCCGGTTCAGCCCTGGCAGGTGTAGCACATGGTCTCGAACAGGACCTGGGTGCAGAAATAGTTGGTGACGGTGCTGCCGTTCACGCAGGTCTCATTCCACTCCACCCAGCAATTGTCCGCCGGCTCGCACACGGTCTGCCGGTTGTTCTCCGGGCAGTTCGGATCGCTGACTTCCCTGGTCGGGCCGGTGCAGCCGCCGCCCCAGGGTGCCACCGGCGAGCAGCCGATCGTCACCGTCACGGTATTGTTGCCCACCTTGGTGTTGGTCAGGGTGAAGTCCGCCTTGTTCGGCGTATCCTCGGCCAGAATGTTCTCGGTGAAGATGTGCCAGCTGCTGGTCCAGTGGTCGCTGTGGCCACCCCAGTAGTAGTAGGCCTGGGCCGGGCAGTAGAGCGCCCAGCCCTTGGTCTGGTCCTTCTTCAGGGTGAGCTGGACGTCGACGGTCTGGCAGCTCGGCACGGCGTTGCCGTCGACCGTGCAGGGGTCGGCCTGGGCGGCACCCGCGGCCAGGGCCAGGCCGAGCATCGCCAGGCCGGCGGTCCGCTGGGCGGCGTGGCGCGGACGAAGATTGGGCAGGATCATCGATCTTCCTCACTCGGCCGGGCTCAGCGGCCCTCGACGGGATGGTTGCCGTAATGGACCAGGCGCCCCCGCATGGTCGGGATCTGCGTCGAGCAGCCGAAGAAGACACGGGTCTGGCCGGGTGCCAGGCCGGTCTGCTCGTGCAGGCGCACCCAGGCGCCCCGCGGCAGCCCGCTCTTGGTGTCGATCGTCCGCAGGAGGGTGAGGTGCATGCCCGGGCTGACGATCGCCGACCAGTTCCAGAAGTATGGCGCCGTGTGCGGGCAGTACATCCGGATGTCGCGCTGCTCGCCGGACAGGACGGCCTCCTTCTTCGAGGCGAGGGTCACGCAGCCGGGCACGCCGCCCTGCCCGCCGGTGAAGCACTCGTCCCGCGCGGTGCGCGGCTCGATCGGCGGCGCGCCGGCCGCCCAGGCGGCATGGGGCGCTGCCAGGCTGCCTGCCGCCGCCACGGCAGCCGCCACGACGCAGCCTCGGCACCGATGCCCAAACCGTCTAGAGCGCACGTCGCTGCCTCCCGGCCTGTCATGTCTGGAGCATTGCCGGACCTGCAGGCCGCAAGTCCTGGCTCTTTGGATGTAATGTGTATGAAGTCTCTGACCATAACGGAGCCTGCGGGCGCGGAAATCGACAAGCATCTGTATTCTACTATTTGCACGATGACTTGCCGGCACATGCCATCTCTACGCCCGCCAGTGAACTGGTGCCGGGTCCCGGCGCGGCCGCCAGGGTAGAGGTGGCAGGTCGTGGCCCCCGGGTGCACGGCACCGGCTTGCATATCGTCAGGATTAGATATATCGAAAATTTAGCTATATCGGATGTGCCTGGAGCGACGATGCGACATGGACCTGGCCATGGCCGGTGCGGGCCCGAAGGTCACAGGCGGCGGTTTGGCCGCGACGGACTCCATGGGCCGCGCGAGGGCGGCCGCGGTCGCGGGCGGCTTGGTGCCCTCGGGCGGTTCTTCGCCCATGGCGACCTGCGCCTGGCGATTCTCCACCTGATCGCGGAGAAGCCCCGGCACGGCTACGAGATCATCAAGGACATCGAGCAGCGGGTCGGAGGCGCCTACAGCCCGAGCCCGGGCGTGATCTATCCGACCCTGACCCTGCTGGAGGAGCTCGGCCAGGTCACGGTCACCGCCGAGGGTGGTCGCAAGCTGCACGCGATCACCGACCAGGGCCGCGCCTTCCTCGCGGCGAACCGCCCAGGGCTGGATGCCCTGCTGGAGCGGATGGAGGAGGCTGGCCGCGCCGGCGATGAAGGGCCGCCGCCGCAGGTCGTGCGAGCCATGGAGAACGTGAAGCTGGCCGTCCGCCTGCGCCTTGCCCGCGGCCCGCTCACCACCGAACAGGCGGATGCCATCGCCGCGGCGCTCGATGCCGCGGCCACCAGCGTGGAGCGCATCGGATGAACACGGGCGACGCCATGCTCTCGTCGGAGGCGCGCGTGCCGACCGCTGTGCCGAGCCGCTACCTCCAGCAGCTCTGCAAGCATTTCCAGCACAAGCTGCCGGCCGAGTTCGACCCGCGGCATGGTCGTGTCGCGTTTCCGGCCGGACAGTGCGAGCTGGCTGCCCTGGCGGAAGCCGGCATCCTGCACCTGCGGGTCACCGCCAGGGACGAGAAGGGACTGGCCAGGCTCGAGGACGTGGTCGGGCGCCATCTCGAACGATTCGCGTTCCGGGAGAAGCCCGAGATCCACTGGACGCGCGCCGCCTGACCTGCCTCCATGGGCTGCCCGCCAGGTGGCAGGCAGGAAGCCGGGACGCCGGGGGACCGCCCGATCCGTTCCGGCAGCACAGGGGAGAAGCAGCCATGGACAAGGACGAACTCCTGACCGTGTGGGCGCCCCGCGCCCTCAGCATCCTGCGCATCGTGGCAGCCCTGCTCTTCTTCGAGCACGGCACCCAGAAGCTGCTGGGCTTCCCGCCGCACGAGAGCCCCCCTGCCGTCATGTCGATGTCCTGGATCGCGGGATTGCTGGAACTGGTCGGCGGCGCCTTCCTGATCCTGGGCCTGTTCACCCGGCCGGTGGCCTTCATCCTCTCGGGTGAGATGGCCTTCGCCTACTGGATCGCGCACGCGCCGCGGAGCTTCTTCCCGGTGCTGAACGGCGGCGACGCCGCCATCCTGTACTGCTTCGTCTTCCTCTACCTGGTGTTCGCCGGCCCCGGCCCCTGGAGCATCGACGCGATGCGCGCGCGGGATCGCCGGTTCTAGCCGCTCGGTCCCACCAGCCCGGCCGACCCGTCCGCCGGCCCGGCCTATAGCATGGCCATGGTCGGCGCGCTCATCGCATGGCCCTGAGCGATCGCCATGACGAACTGCTGGCGGGCCCGGAAGTCCGGCTTGAGCCGATGCTCCTGGCACCAGAAGCGAAAGTGGCGGGGATCGAGATATACCTTGAGCGGCAGTCCCCCCTGCGCCTGGATCTGCGCGAAGCCCTGCGTGGCCAAATCCAGCCATTGATCATAGTCGCCCGGCAGGCGGTCGCCATCCACGAACAGCTTCCGCAACTCCGGGTAAACCTCTCGACGATACCACGGAATCCCGATTGGCGTCTGCATGGGAAGTCTGCACCTTCACTGTAGTCAAGGCTGTGATGATGGAACGGAGGCGGAAGTTCTGGCCGGAGGCGTATGCTCATCCGGCTTTGCCTCCTGTGCCGGCCCGCGTGCGGGATCAATTCTCGCACAGGCCAAGTTGATGTGAAATGTCAGAAGTCACCGGCGATGATCCAGTTGTCGTGCATCGCCATGCAATCGGCATGGCATCCGGTAGCAATCTTCTGAAGCATCGTCTTGGGGTGATCTGTCCAGTTGCGTAAAAGGCGGGCAGATGACTTTGCGGGTCTGACCGGATGAGCCTGCTTACCGTGGCTGTCACTTCGCCCGAATTAACCTATCATAAGATCGCCCGATGAATAATTGATTGCAGAATCCTTGCCGGCCCGGCCATTGCATCGTTCCGGCCCGCCGGGCCGATGCCCGGCGGTTTCCTTTCCGGCAGGCGCAGCAACCCGTCACCAAGGCGCAAGGTTCCGCCGGCGACACGGCACGCCGGCCCGGCATGAAGCCGGGACGGTGCGTCGGTACAGTTCAGCCGCGGGCCTGTCGGGGCGTGCCCGTCGCGACCGGCTGGAAGTCCACCCGGTCGGGCGGCCCGTCGGCGTGCAGCCACAGCGGAGGCACGGCCGGATCGGCCGGGATCGCGACCAGGCTGGAGGACACCGTGCCGTAGCCGTCCGGCCGGCGGATCAGCAGGCCTTCGCCCGGGTCGCGGCCGGCCGGCGCGGGCGTGGCCAGGAGCAGCCGCCAGCCCGACCAGTCACCGCTCGCCGGGTCGGGCAGGTCGGCGCTGAACGGCCCGCGGAACCGGGCGATCCTGGGCGAGGCCGGGTCGTTCAGCTCGCCGGAATCGATCATGGATACGCCGTCCGGCACCGGCGCCACCCGGATCGGCCCGTTGCCGGCATGGCGGATCCAGAACGCTTCCCTGGTGTCGGCGACGATCAGGTTGAACGGGCGGAAGGCCCGCTCGTCCAGCTCGGCCAGGGCCGAGGCGCTGTCCTTCGCCGAGAGGTGCTGGACCGCGTCCAGCACCAGCTCGCCGCGGCTGCGCTTGCCGGGCAGGGGACCCAGCGTGCCCTTGCGGTTCAGCATCGCCGCCAGCACGCCCGTGTCGGACAGCGCCAGCCAGCTTCCGCCGGCCAGCTGGTCGAGCCCGCCCAGGATCTCCGGCTGGTCCGGCCAGTGCCGGCCGGGTGCTGCCGAGGGCCGGCCGATCATCTCGTCGCGGTTGGCGGCCACCAGAAGCGGCCAGGCATGGTCCGGCCGGCGGCAGATCACGAGGGTGCACAAGGCCGTTGCTTCTCCTGGCGGAAGGCGCCGTTTTGCCGCCCGCCGCGCTGGCGTTGGGCAGGGTGGCTCCCTATATCTGGTGTCGTCGGACGACGAAGACAGCAGGAGCCACGATGACGACCTTCGATGATCGGGAGCGTAACGAGGAGGCACGGTTCCGGCACGATCAGGAGATCTATTTCAAGGTCCGCAATCGGCGGAACAAGCTGCTCGGTCTGAAGATCGCCAACGATTATCTCGGCCTGCACGGCGACGAGGCCGCTTCCTATGCCAAGGACGTGGTGATGGCCGACTTCGAGCGTCCGGGTGACGACGACGTGGTGCAGAAGGTCCGCACCGACGTGGCCGCGGCCGGCAAGTCGATCTCCGATCACATGATCGAGAAATATCTCGAGCAGTTCGAGGCGAGCGCGCGCGCTTCGGTCAAGGCGGAATGAGCCGGCCCGCTTCCGAGAAGATGCCGGTCCAGCCAGATGAGCGGCCGGTCCTGCAGCCCGAGGCTGGGCAGGAGCGTCCCCCGGCCGATCCCGGACTGGTCGGTCCGGTGCAGCCGGCAGGCGAGCAGAACGGCCCGAAGGGGCCGGAGCCGACCAGGTTCGGCGACTGGGAGAAGGACGGGCGCTGCTTCGACTTCTGAGCCGGGCCGGCTGATCCGTGCCGGGCAGGAACGGCGAGGCAGGGCAAATCGTCGCGCGCAACGACAAATTCGTGTATCCGCCCGAGCACGACGGGCAGCGAAGGTGACCCGCGGCAGGGCCGGGCGTCACCGATAGGAGTTGCATCCATGGCGGAAGCTTCGGTTCAGCGGCGCGAGGGCGGCGACCGGCAGCGTGCGCTGGACGCGGCGCTCAGCCAGATCGAGCGCGCGTTCGGCAAGGGCTCGGTCATGCGCCTGGGCCAGTCCCAGGCCGGCGCCGACATCGAGACCATTTCCACGGGCTCGCTGGGCCTCGACATCGCCCTCGGCATCGGCGGGCTGCCCCGCGGCCGGGTGGTCGAGATCTACGGGCCCGAGGCGTCGGGCAAGACCACGCTCTGCCTCCACGTCATCGCGGAAGCGCAGAAGGGCGGCGGGACCTGCGCGTTCGTCGACGCCGAGCATGCGCTCGACCCGACCTATGCCAAGAAGCTCGGCGTCGACATCGACGACCTGCTGATCTCGCAGCCGGACACCGGCGAGCAGGCGCTGGAGATCACCGACACGCTGGTCCGCTCCGGTGCGATCGACGTGGTGGTGGTCGATTCAGTGGCGGCCCTGGTGCCCAAGGCCGAGCTCGAGGGCGAGATGGGCGACCAGATGCCGGGCCTCCAGGCCAGGCTGATGAGCCAGGCCCTGCGCAAGCTGACCTCCAGCATCAGCCGCTCGCGCTGCATGGTGATCTTCACCAACCAGATCCGCAGCAAGATCGGCGTGATGTTCGGCAGCCCCGAGACCACCAGCGGCGGCAACGCGCTGAAGTTCTACGCCTCGGTCCGGCTCGACGTCCGTCGCATCGGCCAGATCAAGGACAAGGACGAGGTCGTCGGCAACCAGACCCGCGTCAAGGTCGTTAAGAACAAGGTCGCCCCGCCGTTCAAGGTGGTCGAGTTCGACGTCATGTACGGCCAGGGCGTGTCCAAGACCGGCGAGCTGATCGACCTCGGCATCCGTGCCGGTGTCGTCGAGAAGTCCGGCTCCTGGTTCTCCTACAAGGACACGCGCATCGGCCAGGGCCGGGAGAACGCCAAGAACTACATGGTGCAGAATCCGGAGGTCGCGGCCGAGCTGGAAGGCATCATCCGGCAGAGTGCCGGCATCTCCGGTGCCGCCGCCTTGCTTGACGAAGACCGCACGATCGAGGACTGACCGGTCCTCGATCGCCGTATCCTTCTCCTTTCGGACGACCCATGGCCAGCGTCAGCGAGATCCGCTCGAAGTTCCTCGATTATTTCGGCCGGCACGATCACGAGATCGTCGCCTCGGGTCCGCTGGTGCCCCATAACGACCCGACCCTGCTGTTCACCAACGCAGGCATGGTCCAGTTCAAGAACGTCTTCACCGGGCTGGAGCAGCGCAGCTACCAGCGTGCGACCACCGCGCAGAAATGCGTCCGCGCCGGTGGCAAGCACAACGACCTGGACAATGTCGGCTATACCGCCCGGCATCACACCTTCTTCGAGATGCTGGGCAATTTCTCGTTCGGCGACTACTTCAAGGAGCGCGCGATCGAGCTGGCCTGGAACCTGATCACCCGGGAATACGGCCTGCCCGCGGAGCGCCTGACCGCCACCGTCTATGCCGAGGACGACGAGGCGTTCGATCTCTGGAAGAAGATCGCCGGTCTCCCCGAGAGCCGGATCATCCGCATCCCGACCTCGGACAATTTCTGGGCGATGGGCGACACCGGTCCCTGCGGCCCGTGCTCGGAGATCTTCTTCGACCATGGCGACAAGGTCGCGGGCGGCCCGCCCGGCTCGGCCGACGCCGATGGCGACCGGTTCATCGAGATCTGGAACCTCGTGTTCATGCAGTTCGAGCAGGTCGACAAGGCGACCCGCGTGAACCTGCCCAGACCCTCCATCGACACCGGCATGGGCCTGGAGCGCATCGCCGCGGTCCTCCAGGGCAAGCACGACAATTTCGAGATCGACCTGTTCGCGAAGCTGATCGCCAGGAGCGAGGAGCTGACCGGCACGCCGGCTGAGGGCCCGCAGCGCCCCTCGCACAAGGTGATCGCCGACCATCTGCGCGCCTCCGCCTTCCTGGTGGCCGACGGGGTGATGCCGTCCAACGAGGGGCGCGGCTACGTGCTGCGCCGGATCATGCGCCGCGGCATGCGCCACGCCCAGCTCCTGGGTGCGCGCGAGCCGCTCATGTACCGGATGGTCCCGACCCTGGTCGAGGAGATGGGCAAGGCCTATCCGGAGCTGGTCCGCGCCGAGGCGCTGATCACCGAGGTGCTGAAGCTCGAGGAAACCAATTTCCGCCGCACGCTGGAGCGCGGCCTGCGCCTGCTGGACGAGGAGGTGACCACGCTCGGCGAGGGCCAGCCGCTCTCGGGCGAGGTCGCGTTCAAGCTCTACGACACCTACGGCTTCCCGCTGGATCTGACCCAGGACGCCCTGCGCGCGCAGAACCGTGCGGTCGACCTGGAGGGCTTTGAGGCGGCGATGGAGCGCCAGCGCGCCGAGGCGCGCAAGCACTGGAAGGGCTCCGGCTCCTCGGCGATCGCCCCCATCTGGTTCGAGCTGCGCGACCAGGCTGGTGCTACCGAATTCCTGGGCTACGAGACCCCCACCGCCGAGGCGAAGGTGGTGGGCCTGGTGGTCGGCGACGCACTGGTGAATGAGGCTTCCGCCGGCACCGAGGTGCTGCTGGTCGCCAACCAGACCCCGTTCTACGGCGAATCCGGCGGCCAGGTCGGCGACACCGGTACGATCTCCGCGGGCGACGCCGTGGTGACGGTCACCGACACCCAGAAATATCTGGGCGACCTGTTCGTCCATGTCGGCAAGGTCGAGCGCGGCACGATCCGGCAGGGCGACGACATCAGGCTCGCGATCGACGCGGACCGCCGCGCCCGCATCCGCCGGGCGCATTCCGCCACCCACCTGATGCACAAGGCGCTGCAGCGCCATCTGGGCGCCCATGTCGCGCAGAAGGGCTCCAAGGTCGAGCCCGATCGGCTGCGCTTCGACTTCAGCCACCCGAAGGCGATGACGCCGGAGGAGATCGGCATGGTCGAGCGCGAGGTGAACCACTATCTGCGTCAGAACGCGCCCACCGCCATCCGGATCATGGCCAAGGAGGACGCGGTTCAGACCGGTGCCATGGCCCTGTTCGGCGAGAAATACGGCGACGAGGTCCGGGTCGTCTCGATGGGCGAGGGCGAGGACGGCAAGACCTACTCCGTCGAGCTGTGCGGCGGGACCCATGTCGCCCGCACCGGCGACGTCGCCCTGTTCAAGATCCTCGCCGAAGGCCCGGTCGCGGCCGGCATCCGCCGGATCGAGGCGATCACCGGCGAGGCCGCCCTGCTCCATGTCGAGGAGGAGGAGGCCGTGCTCGGCCGGGCCGCCGCCGCCCTGAAGGTGCCGGCCCGCGACCTGCCGGCCCGGATCGACGCCCTGGTCGAGGAGCGCCGCAAGCTGGAGCGCGAGTTGGCCGATTTGCGCCGCAAGATCGCGACCGGCGGCCTCGGCAGCGAGAATGCCGCCCGCCAGATCAATGGCATCGCCTTTGCTGCCCGCGCCCTGGAAGGCGTGCCGGCCAAGGAGCTGCGCGGCACCGCCGACGAGCTGAAGAAGCAGATGGGCTCGGGCGTGGTCGCCCTGGTCTCGGTCACCGACGGCAAGGCCGCGGTGGTGGTGAGTGTCACCGATGACCTGACCGACCGGCTGGATTCGGTGGCGCTGGTCCGCCGGGCCGTGACCGCACTGGGCGGTCAGGGCGGCGGCGGCCGGCGCGACTTCGCCCAGGGTGGCGGCCCGGACGCCTCTCAGGCGGCAGCGGCCATCGCCGCGGTGGAGGCGGCGTTGGCCAACTGACCGACGCCGTTCCCTCGTTCTCCCTGCCCGACTGACCCGGGCACCCTAGGCTGCCCACTGCCTCGTCCGCCGCTCCGGTGCCGGACGAGGCGGCTCCCTGGTGCCAGCCGTATGCCGGAACGCGGCCCACCATCCCTGCGTTAACCTTCGATGGCGGCAGCCATGGCTGCCGCTGCGGACGGCTTTGGCGTGGAGACGAGCGGCATGGGCGAGCGGCGTGGAATGAACGGCAGCGACCTCGCGGCCCGGCAGGCGACGATCCGGCGCCGGATCGAGGAGCTGGCACCCTGGTTTCACAATATCGACCTGAACGGCATCCCGACCGCGCCCGACCATCCGCTGAACGACTACCCGACCTGGAAGTGGCGGCGCTTCGCCCACGCCGTGCCTGAGGACCTGTCCGGCCGCACCGTGCTCGACATCGGCTGCAATGCCGGGTTCTACGCGCTGGAGATGAAGCGCCGCGGCGCGGAGCTGGTGGTGGGGATCGACGAGGACGAACGCTATCTGAGCCAGGCCCGGCTCGCGGCCGAGGTGACCGGGCTGGAAGTCGAGTTCCACCGGCTCTCCGTCTACGACGTCGCCCGGCTCGCCCAAAAGTTCGATCTCGTGCTGTTCATGGGGGTGCTCTACCACCTGCGCCACCCGCTGCTCGCCCTCGACCTGATCCACGAGCACGTGGCGGGTGACCTGGTCCTGTTCCAGACGATGCAGCGCGGCAGCGACGTCGTGTGGGAGCTGGAGGAGGATTACGGCTTCTGGAACGACAGCATCTTCCACTATGCCGGCTTCCCCGCGATGTACTTCATCGAGCAGCGCTACGCCGGTGACCCGAGCAACTGGTGGATCCCCAATCGCGCCTGCGCGGAAGCGATGCTGCGCAGTGCCGGCTTCGAGATCCTCCAGCACCCCGAGGACGAGGTATATCTCTGCCGGCGCGTTCCGGCACCGGCGACGCGCGGGGCACCCCCGGCGCTGCGCCCGCCGCATCCGGACGAGGCGATGACCGCCCGCCGCCACAAGCGGCTAGAGTGACGGTGCGGGACGGATGGCGCCCGCTGGACCCTTCGGCATGTCGGATGCCGGAGCCGCCGGGGAATGTGTTTTTCTCCGCTTCGGCCGGTAAACCCGGTATATATCCAAGGTTCAACTAGGCAGCAGCTCGAGACTTCGGCACCATCCAAGGATGCGTGCGGTCCCGACAGCCACAGGACGATCGGCCGGTCAGCGCCTGACGGCACTGGCCGCTGCCAGCCTGTTCGCCCTGCAATTGCTGCTGGCGGCGGTCGGCTCGGCCTGGCTCGCCGCTCCGGCGGCAGCCGGGCCTCTGCTCGTGCCGATCTGCGCGGACGGCCATCTCACCTGGATCGATCCTCCTGCTCTCCCAGACGAGGAGCACGAGGATCCGGGGCAGGCTGCCCTCGACTGCGCCAAGTGCTGCCCGCATCTGGCCCATGCCCTGCTGCCACCCCGGCCGCCCCGGCTGGTCGAGGTCACCGGGCGGCAGGTCGAGCCCGCACCGCTGCCGTTCCTCGCCGTGCGCGCCGCCCGCTCGACCGCAGCGCCGCCACCGCCACGCGGACCGCCCCCCTCGCAAGCCTGAGCTGACGGCCCCCGGACCCATTGCCCTGCCCGGCGCCGTCCTGGTCCTCGAGTTCGCTTGCGAGACGACGATGCACGACACTGCTGCTCCGCTGCCGGCGGCCGTCAGGCTGCCGGCCCGCGATGCCATCCACCGCGCCGTGTGGCGCTGGCACTTCTATGCCGGGCTGCTGGCCCTGCCGTTCATGATCCTCCTGGCCGTCACCGGCGGCCTGTATCTGTTCCACGATGCGCTGGACGGCTGGTTCCACCGCGACGTGCTGAGCGTCGAGGCGCGCAACGCCCCGATGCTGGCACCGGAGACTCTGGTCGCCAACGCAGAGGCGGCTCATGCCGGCACGGTCTACCAGTTCGTGCCGCCCGTCGGGCCGACCTCCTCGGCCGAGGTCGGCTTCAAGGGTACGGACGGGGCGAAGTTCTCGGTCTATCTCGATCCCTATGACGGCCGCGTCCTGGGCACCATGGACGACAAGTCCTCGGTGATGTGGACGGTGCGCCAGCTGCACAGCCTAGCCCTGTTCGGCACCTGGCCCAGCTATGCGATCGAGGTCGTAGGTGGTGCCGTGATCATCCTGGTGGTGACCGGCTTCTATCTCTGGTGGCCGCGCAGGCGGCAGAACGGCGGCATCGTCAGCCTGCGCGGCACCAGCAGGCACCGCCTGTTCTGGCGCGACCTCCATGCCGTGACCGGGATGGTGGCCGGCCTGTTCATCGGCTTCCTGGCGCTCACCGGCATGCCCTGGTCGACCTATTGGGGCGACCGGTCGCTGGCGATGCTGACCAGCTTCGGCCAGGGCTTTCCGGCAGGGGCCTGGGGCGACACGCCGGTCTCCAGCCTGCCCATGCACGCGGTGGTCGACGAGGTCGGCTGGACGATGCAGCATGCACCCGTCCCGACCTCGCCCAGCATGAGCGACCACCATCATGGCGCGGCGGCTCCGGCTCCCTCCGTGGACCCAAAGCTGCTGCCTTCCCCGATCGGGCTGAACCGGGCGGTCAGCACCTTCGAGGCCATGGGCCTCGCCCCAGGCTTTGCCGTAGCCCTGCCGGGGCAGGTGGATGGCGTCTATACCGGCTCGGTCTATCCGGACGATCTCGACCAGGAGCGGGTGATCCATCTCGACCAGTACAGCGGCGAGGCCATCATCGATGTCGGCTTCAACGACTACGGCCTGGGCGGCAAGGCGATCGAGTGGGGCATCAATGTCCACATGGGCCAGGAGTTCGGTCTGGCCAACAAGATCGTCATGGCGCTGGTCTGCGTCGCGATCGTGCTGATGGCGGTGTCGGCGGCGGTGATGTGGTGGAAGCGCCGCCCGGCCGGCGGCCTGGGCGTGCCCCCCTGGCCTGCGGACCGCCGGATCGCGGTGGGCGTCACCGTGCTGGTGCTGGCCCTGGGTGCCGTGTTCCCGCTGACCGGGCTGACCATCCTGGTCATGCTGGTGCTGGACCAGCTCTGGCTGGCGATCGCCCGCTGGCGGGCCATGCCGAAGGCTTCCCGGCAAGCCGCCGTCATGCGATGATGGACGGTCGCCTCGATCGATGGGTCCTCGGGGCCGACGCAAATGGATGTTTTGCGAAACGAACCCGAGGACCCATGTCAAATCAACGACTTGAGAACTTTCGACGCAGCTCGGCCGCCGTGATCGTGCGCCGGCCCAGGCCGGCCAGCGCCGCAACCGCACCCGCCACCTGCGCCTCGTTGGACCGGGCCGGTGTGCCGTCGGGTGCCAGCCGGTTGTTCTCGAAGCCGATCCGCAGGTCCCCGCCCAGCAGTGCCGCGGCCACCAGGCAATCCAGCTCCTGGGCACCGAAGGCGCAGACCATCCAGGGCCAGTCCGGGTCCGCCGCCTGGAGGAAGGGCAGCAGGTCCGGCGGTGCGGAGCGCTGGCCCTCGCTGTAGCGGCCCAGCACGTAGAGCACCGAGGGCCGCTCGTCCGGCACCACACCGCGGGCCACCAGCCCCTTCAGCCGCAGCACGTCGGCGCGGTCGTAGAGGATGTGCTGCAGCCAGATGCCGGCCTCCTGGCACCAGGCGTAGAACTTCGCCGCTTCCGGCTCGGCGGCAGGGTTGGGCACCAGCTCGCGCAGCGCCACCGACGCCGCCTCCGGCCGCACCGTCCGGACCAGCGCCATCTGCGCCTCCGGCTGGTAGAGCCCGACCGCCTCGGTGGTGACCTGGATCACCAGGCGGTCGCCCACGGCAGCCTCGACCGCAGCGATGCAGGCGCGGACCAGGCCCGGGTCCAGCGAGTGGCCCTCCTGCTCGTCGCGGGCGTGCAGGTGGATCATCGCGGCACCGGCCGCAAGGCAGGCGGTGGCGGTGTGCGCCAGTTCCTCAGGGGTGATCGGCAGGGCCGGATGGTCGGCCTTGCGCAGCCGGGCACCGTTCGGCGCCACTGCGATGGCGACCGGCGGACGGGCGGTCATCGGCCGGCCTCCGCGCGGGCCAGGCGCAGTGCCACCAGGGCCGCGTCCCGCTCCGCCTCCAGTTCCGCGATCGACCGGCCGCCCGCCTCGGCCAGCACGCCGTCGACCAGCTTCGCCTTGAGCTCGGGTGTCAGCCGAGGCTGGCCCAGATCCTGCCAGCGCCGCTCCTGGCTCGGGCCCAGATGGTCCAGATAGTGCCGGATGCCACCCTGGCCGCCGCCCAGGTGATAGGCAAGATGAGCGCCCACCACCGCCCAGCGCAGACCCGGCCCGTCGCGCAGGGCTTGGTCGATCTCCTCGACTGAGGCCACGCCTTCTTCCACCAGATGCACGGCCTCGCGGTAGAGCGCGGAGGACAGCCGGTTGGCGATGTGCCCGCGCATCTCCTTCTGCAGTCGGACCGGCCGCATGCCGAGCCCGGCATAGAAGGCCTGGGCGGCATCCAGGCAGCCGGCATCGCTGCCGTACAGCTCGACCAGCGGGACCAGGTGCGGCGGGTTGAACGGATGGGCGACGATCACCCGCCCTGCCTTCGCGCAGCCGGCGGTGAGCTCGCTCCAGAGCAGGGAGGAGGTGCTGCTGGCGACGATGGCGCCTTCCGGTGCCGCCAGGTCCAGCCGGCGCAGCAGGTCGACCTTCAGCTCGATCCGCTCCGGTGCGTTCTCCTGGATGAAGCCGGCTTCCGCCGCCGCGGCCTCGGCCGAGCCCGCCAGGGCCAGCCTACCCGTACCGTCGCGACCCAGCCGGCGCAGGCTCTCCAGGCAGGGGGCGAGCTTCGACTCCAGCTCGGCCAGGTCCGCCACCGCCGGGTCGTGGACGGTCACGTCGTGGCCGTTTGCCAGGAACAGGGCGGTCCAGCCGACCCCGACCGTCCCGAAGCCGATCACCGCGACATGGCGGCCGGCAGGCTGCGCCATCTGCTCCTCTCCCTCTGGATGCCGTGGCGGCACAACTGGCTCGGCATGGGCGGAGGGTCCAGGCAAAACCCGCGGTCCGGACCGTCAGCCGCACAAGGAGAGAGGGCAGGGCGCCGTGCGCTGGCCTCAAGCAACGAAAAAGGGCGGCGCCTCCCGCCGGAGGCGCCGCCCATGACGACGACCGAGACCTGCGGCCCGGCTATTCCGCCGGCACGCCTTCCGGCTTGTGCGCCTCCAGCTGCTCCTTCTTGCCGAACATCCTGCGCACCGCCACGAAGAACATCGGCACGAACAGGATGCCCAGGAAGGTCGCCGCGATCACGCCACCCAGCACGCCGATGCCGATCGCGTTCTGGCCGCCCGAGCCCGCCCCGGACGAGATCGCCAGCGGGGTGACGCCCAGGCCGAACGCCAGCGAGGTCATCAGGATCGGGCGCAGCCGCATCCTGGCCGCTTCCAGCGTCGCGTCCATCAGGCTCTTGCCCGCCTCGTTCAGGTCCTTGGCGAACTCCACGATCAGGATGGCGTTCTTCGCCGACAGCCCGATCGTGGTGAGCAGGCCCACCTGGAAGAACACGTCGTTGGACAGGCCCATCAGCATCGCTGCCGAGAGCGCGCCCAGCACGCCCAGCGGCACCACCAGCATCACCGAGAACGGGATCGACCAGCTCTCGTAGAGGGCGGCCAGGCACAGGAAGACCACCATGATCGAGATCGCGTAGAGCATTGGCGCCTGCGAGCCGGCCGCGCGCTCCTGATCGGAGATGCCGGTCCACTCATAGCCGAAGCCCGGAGGGAGCTGTGCCATGATCTTCTCGACCTCTTCCATGGCAGCGCCCGAGCTGAAGCCCGGAGCCGGCTGGCCCAGGATCTCGACCGAGGGCTGGCCGTTGTAGCGCTCCAGCCTGGGCGAGCCGTACGCCCAGTAGGCGGTGGCGAACGCCGAGAACGGCACCATCTCGCCATTGCTGTTGCGCACGTACCAGAGGTCCAGGTCGCTGGGCATCATGCGTGCCGGCGCGTCGGCCTGAACGTAGACCCGCTTGATCCGGCCACGGTCCAGGAAGTCGTTGACGTAGGTGCCGCCCCAGGCGGTGGTCAGCGCGTCGTTCACATCCTCGATCGACAGGCTGAGTGCGCCCACCTTGTGGTGGTCGATCTCGATCCGGTACTCGGGCTGGTCCTCCATGCCGTTCGGCCGCACCGCGACCAGGTTCGGGTTCTGCGCCGCCAGGCCCAGGAACTGGTTGCGCGCCTCCATCAGCGCGTCGTGGCCGAGGCCCGCGCGATCCTGGAGCTGCACGTCGAAGCCGGTGGCGTTGCCCAGCTCCAGCACGGCCGGGGGCGCGAACGCGAACACCATGGCGTCCTTGATCTGGGAGAAGGCGCCCATTGCCCGCCCCGCGATCGCCGCCACGTGCTGCGCCGGGTCCTTGCGCTCGCTCCAGTCCTTGAGCAGCACGAAGCCGATGCCCGCGTTCTGCCCCGAACCGGAGAAGCTGAAGCCCGCCACCGTGAAGATGGAGGCGACCGAATCGGCCTCGTCCTCCAGGAAGTGACGCTCGACCTGGTCCAGCACCTCCCAGGTGCGCTCCTGCGTGGCGCCCACCGGGAGCTGCGCCTGCACGAACATGATGCCCTGGTCCTCGTCCGGCAGGAACGCGGTCGGCAGGCGCACGAACAGGTAGCCGACGCCGACCGCGAGGATCAGGTAGACGACCAGGAAGCGCGCCGCCCGCCTGGCGATGTAGCCGACCAGGCCGACATAGCCGTGCGTGGTCTTCTCGAAGCCGCGGTTGAACCAGGCGAACGGGCCGCGCTTCGGCGGATGGGACGGCTTCAGGATGGTGGCGCACAGGGCCGGGGTCAGGATCAGCGCGGTCAGCACCGACAGGCCCATCGCCGAGACGATGGTGATGGAGAACTGCCGATAGATGACGCCGGTCGAGCCGCCGAAGAAGGCCATCGGGATGAACACCGCCGACAACACCAGGCCGATGCCGATCAGGGCTCCGGTGATCTGGTCCATCGAGCGCCGCGTCGCCTCCTTGGGCGGCAGCTTCTCGTCGTGCATCACGCGCTCGACGTTCTCGACCACGACGATGGCGTCGTCGACCAGCAGGCCGATCGCCAGCACCATGGCGAACATGGTGAGCACGTTGATGGAGAAGCCCGCGGCCTGCAGGATCGCGAACGTGCCGAGCAGCACCACCGGCACCGCGATGGTCGGGATCAGCGTCGCGCGGATGTTCTGCAGGAACAGGTACATCACGAGGAAGACGAGCACGACCGCCTCGAACAGCGTGTGCACCACGCTCTCGATCGAGACCTTCACGAACGGCGTCGTGTCGTAGGGGATGATGACCTCCAGGCCCGGCGGCAGGAAGGCTTCCAGCTCGGCCACCCTGGCGCGTACCGCCTCGGCCGTCTCCAGCGCGTTGGCGCCCGCGGCCAGCTGGATGGCGAGCCCGGTCGACGGACGGCCATTGTACTTGGCCGCCGTCGAGTAGTTTTCCGCCCCGATCTCGACCCGGGCGACGTCGCCCAGCCGGATGGTCGAGCCGTCCTCCAGCGTGCGCAGGAAGATCTGCTGGAACTGCTCCGGGGTCTGGAGGAGGGACTGCGCAGTGATGGTGGCGTTGAGCTCCTGGCCCTCCGTAGCCGGCAGGCCGCCCAGCTGGCCCGCAGCCACCTGGGCGTTCTGCGCGCGGATCGCCCGGATGACGTCCTGGGGGGTAAGGCCAAAATTCACCAGTTTGCGCGGATCGAGCCAGACCCGCATTGAATACTGCGCGCCGAACAGCTGCACCTCGCCGACACCGCTGACCCGGGAGATCGGATCCTGGATGTTGGAGGCGATGTAGTCCGCGATGTCGGTCTGGTCGTAATCGGTGCCTTCGGCCGCCACCAGGCCGACCACCATCAGGAAGCTGCTCGACGCCTTGGCCACCTGCACGCCCTGGCGCTGCACCTCCTCCGGGAGCAGCGGGGTGGCCAGCGCCAGCTTGTTCTGGACCTGGACCTGCGCGATGTCGGGATTGGTGCCCGGCTCGAAGGTCAGGGTGATCTCGACCTGCCCGGACGCGCTGCTGTTCGCCGACATGTAGCGCAGGCCGTCGATGCCCTTCATGCGCTGCTCGATCACCTGGGTGACCGAATCCTCGACCACCTTGGCCGAGGCGCCGGGATAGTTCGCGGTGATCGACACGGACGGCGGTGCGATCGCCGGGTACTGGGCGACCGGCAGCGTCCAGATGGCGAGTATGCCTGCCATCATCACGACGATGGCGAGCACCCAGGCGAAGATCGGCCTGTCGATGAAAAAGCGGGCCACCTTGCCTTACCTCCGGATCGCCTGGTCGTCGCCGGACGCATCGGCCACTGAGTTCGCCTGCTGTTCGGCCGGAGCCACCTCGGCCCCCGGCCGCACCTTCTGCACGCCCTCGACGATGACCCGCTCCCCGGCCTTCACGCCCTCGGAAACCAGCCAGCTGTCGCCGACGGAGCGGTCCACCACGATGACGCGCTGCTCGACCTTGTTGTCCGGCAGGACCACGAGCGTGGTCGCCCGGCCCTTGGGGTCCCGGGTGACCGCCCGCTGTGGCACGAGGATCCCCTCAGGATCGACGCCCGCCTTGATCGCCGCGCGCACGAACATGCCGGGCAGGATGACGTTGTCCGGGTTGGGAAACAGGGCGCGCAGGGTCACCGCACCGGTGCTCTCGCTGACCGTCACGTCGGCGAACTCGAGCGTGCCGGGATGGCCGTAGGTCGTGCCGTCCTCGAGGGTGAGCTCGACCTCCGCCTTGCCCGGCTCGACCCGCTGGTAGCGCCCGTCCTCGACCGCGCGCCGCAGCTTCAGCAGCTCGGCGCTGGCCTGGGTCACGTCGACGTAGATCGGGTCGAGCTGGTGGATGGTGGTCAGTAGTTCGGGCTGGTTAGCCGTGACCAGCGCGCCCGCGGTGAACGCGGACCGGCCGGTCCGGCCGCTGATGGGCGCCCGGACGGTCGTGTAGTTGAGGTTGATCTCGGCTGCCGCCAGATCCGCCCTACGTGCCTCGACCGCGGCGTTGGCCTCGCCCAGGGCCGCGGTCGCATCGTCATAGGCGGCCCGGCTGACCGCATTGGTGCGCACCAGCTCCTCGTTGCGCCGCGCCCGGTTCTGCGCGGACACCCTCGCTGCTTCCGCCTGGGCCAGTTCCGCCTTCGCGGTCTCGTAGGCCGCCTGGTAAACGGCCGGGTCGATCCGGTAGAGCGGCTCGCCCTTCTCGACGTCGGCACCCTCGCGGAACAGCCGCTCCTGCAGGATCCCGGTGACCTGCGGGCGGACCTCGGCGATCTGGTAGGGAGAAGCGCGCCCGGGCAGCACGGTGGTGATGTCCACGGGCTGCGTCGTCAGCGTCACCACCGTCACGGGCGTGGGCGGCGGCGGCCCCGCGTCGGTCTGCGCGCCACCTGCCTCTTCCTGCTCGCAACCGGCCAGCACCAGGACGCCGGCGAGCAAGAGGCCGGCCGGGATCCGGCCGAGAATATTCCGCATGCGCAAACTCCGACGAGGTCGACCACGCAGCCGCACCGGAGCCTCAGGGAGGAGGCATCGACGATACGACCGTCGCTTGTCTAGAATGAGCGTTCATTCTATGAATGCTGCAAAGCAGCGTCAAGTTGCAGCAGCGCTGGAGAGAAAGGGTCGGTGCCCGAGTTGGAACGAGATGGGATTGCCGAGCGGAGCTGGCCTGAGCGGACCCGCAACGAGTCACGCCGGCAGCAGGTCCTGCAGGGGGCGACGCAGTGCTTCTGCCGCCACGGCTTCCACAACGCCAGCATGGCCGAGATCGCCAAGAGCGCCGGCATGAGCGTCGGCCATATCTACCATTATTTCGAGAGCAAGGAAGCGATCATCATCGCGATCGTCGAGGGGCAGCAGGAGGAGGTGCTGGCGCTGCTCGATCAGGTCGAGCGCAGCTCCGTTCCTTTGGCTGACGCGCTGCTGCACGAGGCGGCCCGTGGCGTGGACGGCTGCATGGACGTGGCCAGCACCGCGCTGATGCTCGAGGTGCTGGCCGAGGCGGCGCGCAATCCCAAGGTCGCGGAGGTGGTGCAGGCCTCCGACGCGGTACTGCGCAGGCGGATGCGCGAGGTGCTGGCCAGGGCGATGGGCCATGCCGATCCGGCCGACGTGCCGGCCATCGAGGACCGGGTCGAGAGCCTGTTCACGCTGTTCCAGGGCATCCCGGTGCGCGCAATCCGCAATCCCGCGCTGGACCGCGAGCGCATGGTGCGCATCGTCCGTGAAACGATCCGCTGGATCCTGCACGAGCCGGCTTGATCAGGACGCCCCGATCACGAACGCACGGAAGATCCGGGCCGGGAGGCCGCCGCCGGTTTCCCCGTCCATCGGGGAGCGGTCGTCGTTGCCGACCCAGATCGCCACGATCGTGCCGTTCCCGGTACCGCCGACGAACCAGGCATCGCGGAAGTCGGAGCTGGTGCCGGTTTTGCCGAACCCGCCGGGCACCGCCGCCGCCTTGCCGGTGCCGTGCTGCATCGCCTGGGCAAGCAAAGCGCGCATGGTCGCCGCCGTTTGCGGCTGCAGCGCCCGGACCGGTGCCGGTGCGGCGGGCGTCTCCTGGCGCCCCGCCTCGTCGCGGATGCCGCGGAGCCAGACCGGCATGCGCAGGCGGCCGTCGCCGGTCATGGCCGCATAAGCCGCGGCGAGTTCCGGCATGCCCAGCTCGGCGCTGCCCAGGAGCAGCGAGGGCACGGCCGGCAGGTCCGAGGCGATGCCCAGCCGCCGCGCCGTGGCGATCACCTCGTCCAGGCCGATCATCATGCCGAGCTGGACCGCTGCCGTGTTCACCGACAGGGCCAGCGCTTCGGCGAGCGTCACTTCCGGCCCCGGCGGTGCCACGATGTTGCGCGGCCGCCAGCCGTCGATCACCGGCGCCTCGGTCGGGATCGGCTGGTCCGGCCGGTAGCCGGCTTCCAGTGCGGTGGCGAACAGGATCGGCTTGAATGCCGAGCCCGGCTGGCGACGCACCTGGCCCGCCCGGTCCAGTCCGCCCACCGATCCTGGCACCGAGGCTGCAGCCAGTACCTCGCCCTGAGCCGAGAGCACCAGCATCGCCCCGGCCGTGGCACCCCGCCGCCCTTCCGCCAGCCCTGCCAGGAGTGCCTGCCTGGCCCGCCGGCTGAGACCGGCATCCAGCGTCGTGCTGGCGACCAGCGCCCCCGGCATCTGCCGTCGGGCGCGCTCGGCCAGCGTGCGCAGCGTCGGATCGGCATAGCCAGAGGCGAGGATCCGGGCAGGTCTGGCGCGCGCGGCATCCGCATCCCCCTGGCTGATGGCACCGGTGGCGACCATGGCCTGGAGCACCACACCGGCGCGGGCCTGCGCGGCATCGGGATTGCGGCCAGGGTCCAGCCGCGAGGGCGCCTTGACCAAGCCGGCCAGCAGCGCTGCCTGCGGCAGGTCGAGCGCTGCGGCCTCCGCCCCGAAATAGCGTCGTGCAGCCGCCCGGATGCCGGTCACGCCGGAACCGAGATAGATCCGGTCCAGATAGGCCGCCAGGATCTCCTGCTTGCTGAGCGTCGCTTCCAGCCACAGTGCCAGGGCCGCCTCGCGCAGCTTGCGCAGAAGGCTGCGCTCCGGCGTGAGGAAGGCCAGCTTGGCGAGCTGCTGGGTGATGGTGCTGCCGCCCTCGCTGATCCGCCCGGCGGCGAGGTTGCGCAATGCCGCCCGCATCACGCCCATCGGATCGATGCCGTCGTGCTCGAAGAAGCGCCGGTCCTCGATCGCGACGATCGCGTCGACCATGGGTCGCGCCACCTGGTCCAGCGTCAGTGGCCGAGCGAACCCGTCGCCGAGCGTGGTCAGCGGGACGCCCTGCCGGTCCAGGAGGGTCACCGCCGCCGTCCGGGCGGGCCGCGTGACGCCTGCGGCGAGCAGGGCCGCATCCGCCACCAGCACTGCCACGGCGAGCAGCGGCAGGAGCAGCAGGAACAGGGATAGGCGGCGGCGCCAGCGTGGGCGGGCAGGGGGCACGTGGTCGGGGCGTCCGGGCCTGCGGCGGACCGGCGCGGGCGGCGGAGGCGTGGGTGGCCGGACCACCCGGCGGCTGCGGGTGGTCCGGGCGGCCGGGGCGGGCCCGGCCGGCGCGCGTCGGCTCATCGGCTGCCGGGATCGGGACGGACCGGCGCGAGTGTCACATGGCGCAGATCGATCGTGACCTTGCCGCGATGTTCGAAGTTCACCGTGACACGGTGGCCGATCACGCTCTGCACCATGCCCACGCCCCAGTCGGGCTCGCGGGGATGCCGCACCAGGGCGCCAGGCACGATCGACAGGTCCATGCGTCAGCTCTTCCAGCCAAGGCGGTCATCCGGCCGGCCTTCATCGAACATTAACCAGCCGGCCTCATGCTGCGCGTCGAGACGGACAGGTTGGTCGAGGAATGGGAATGCTGGATGTCCTGAAGCCCCGCTGGTGGCGATCCTATCAAAGGACGGAGGGCCTTGCCGTGGCCCTGCCGACACATGGCGCGGATTTGCCGGTGGCAGCACTGCTGGCCCCGGCCGCGGCGTCCCCCCTGCCTGACATATTGGGGGATTTCCTCGGTGCGGAAGGTGCCGAGATCATCGACCTGCTGGCGTTCCGCCATACCCGTGCCTCCAGCCATGTTCCATTTAGACCGAACCGATCCGGATGACGAGAACATGCTTGAGCCATCCATCGGCTCCGCTGCGCGGCCAGTGGGCGGCTGAGGCCGGCGCTGCCGATGGTTCAGGCCGGTGCCGCCAGGGACGAGCGGCCCTGACCACGGCGCGTGGCGAGCCGCTCCAGATAGAGCCAGACCACCGGCGTGATGTAGAGGGTGACCAGCTGCGAGACGGCGAGGCCGCCCACCACCGCGATCCCCAGCGGCTGGCGGAGCTCGGCACCGGCACCCAGGCCGAGCGCGATCGGCAGGGCGCCGAAGATCGCAGCGAACGTGGTCATCATGATCGGCCGGAAGCGCCGCAGGCAGGCCGCGCGCACTGCGGCAACCGGCTCCGCACCGGCGCGCCGCTCGTCCAGCGCCACGTCGACGATCATGATCGCGTTCTTCTTCACGATGCCGATCAGCATCACGATGCCGATCACCGCGATCACGGAAAGATCCATGTCCAGCCAGAGCAGCGCCCAGATGGCGCCGATCCCGGCAGACGGCAGGCCGGCCAGGATGGTGATCGGATGGACGAAGCTCTCGTAGAGGATGCCCAGCACGATGTAGATCGTGAGGATCGCGGCCAGCAGCAGGATCGGCTGGTTGGCGAGCCCGTCCTGGAAGGCCTGGGCGGTGCCGGAGAAGCCGCCGACCACCTGCGGAGCGATATTGCCCTCGACGCGGGCCCGCTCGATGGCGCTCACCGCGTCGCTCAGGGCATAGCCAGGGGCGAGGTTGAAGGAGACTGTGGCGGCCGGCTGCTGCGACTGGCGATTGACCGCAAGCGGCCCCGCCTCCCGCGTGGTCCTGGTCACCGCCGACAGCGGAACACTGTCGCCGTCGCTGACCCTCACGAACACCCGGCCCAGGATGGAGGGGTCGTCCTGCTGTTCCCGGCCGGATTCCAGGATGATCGAGTAGCTGTCGGTGCTGGTGTAGATCGTGCCGACCTCGCGCGTGCCGAACGCGTCGTAGAGTGCCGAGCGGATCTGGTCGGAGCGCACTCCGATCGCCGCCGCCCGGTCCTCGTCGACCTCGATCCGCAGCTGCGGGTTGGTCACCTCGAGGTCGCTCGACACGTCCTGGATCTCGGGCAGCCTGGACATCGCCTCGATCAGCTGCGGCACGGTCTCGATCAGCGTCGAGAGCTCGGCGGTCTGGAGCGTGTACTGGTACTGGCTGTTGGACGAGCGCCCGCCGATGTTGATGTTCTGGACCGGGTTGAAGAAGGTCTTCATCCCCGGCACCGTGCTGGCCGCCCGGCGCAGCCGCGCTGCGACGTCCTGGATCGACTCGGTGCGCCCCTCGTCGCGGCTCTTCAGGGCAATGAATATCCGGCCGGAATTGAGCTGGTCGCCGCCCACCCGCGAGTTGAAGTAGGCCACCGCCGGGTCGGCGGCCACGATCTCGGCGACCCGGCGCTGCTGCTCGACCATCGCGTCGAAGCCGATGTCGGGCCTGGCCTCGGTCACCACCGACAGAAAGCCGGTGTCCTCGGTCGGAAAGAAGCCCTTGGGCACCGCGACATAGAGATGGATGGCGTAGGCGAGGGTGCCGAAGGTCGCCAGGAGGGTGAGGAATTGGTGGCGCAGCACCACGTCCAGGGTCCGCCGGTAGATGCCGGTCATGCCGTCGACCAGCCAGTCGGCCGCCCGGGCGAACAGGTTGCCCCGCCCGGCGCGCGGGTCGTGCGGCTTGAGGAAGCGCGAGCAGAGCATCGGGATGAGGGTGAGCGAGACGAAGCCGGAGATCAGGATCGCCACCGAAATGGTCACCGCGAACTCGCGGAACACCCGTCCGACCACACCGCCCATGAACAGCACCGGGATGAACACCGCTACCAGGGAAATGGTCATCGAGACGATGGTGAAGCCGATCTCGCCCGAGCCCTTCAGTGCTGCCTGGAAGACGCCCATCCCTTCCTCGACATGGCGGACGATGTTCTCCAGCACCACGATCGCGTCGTCGACCACGAAGCCCACGCACAAGGTGAGGGCGAGCAGGGTCATGTTGTTGATCGAGTAGCCGAGCAGCGCCATCACGCCGAACGTGCCGATCACCGAGACCGGCAGGCTGAGTGCCGGGATGATGGTGGCGCGCGGGTCCTTCAGGAATACGAAGATCACCCCTACCACCAGGGTGGCGGCGATCATCAGGTGGCTGGTGACGTCGTCGATCGCCTCGCGGATCGAGACCGAGCGGTCGTTGGTGACCTGGATCGAGATGGATGGCGGGATCTGCGCCTGAAGGACCGGGATCACCTCACGGATCCGGTCGACGACCGCCACCGTATTGGCATCCGGCTGGCGCTGGATCGCCAGCACGATGGCGCGCTCACCGTTGAACCAGCCAGCACCCCGCTCGTTCTCGACCCCGTCGCGCAGGTTGGCGATCTGGCCCAGCCGCACCGGCTGGCCATTGCGCCAGGCGACCACCAGCGGCCGGTACTCGTCGGCGTTGGACGGCGGGTCCTGCGGGTCGATGGTCAGCGTGCGCGCGGATCCGGCCAGAGTGCCGACCGGAGTGGTCGACGCGGCCGATGCGATGGCGTTGCGTACGTCCGAGGTGGTGAGGCCGCGGGCTGCCGCCTGGACCGCGTCGACCTCGACCCGCACCGCATATTTCTGCCCGCCCCAGACCAGCACCTGGGCCACGCCCTCGATCTGCGAGATCTGGTTGGCGAGCAGGCTCTCGGCATAATCGTTGACCTTGGAGAGCGGCAGGGTCGCTGAGGACAGGCTCAGGAACAGGATTGGCTGGTCGGCCGGATTGACCTTGCGGAACGAGGGTGGGGTCGTCATTTCCGGCGGCAGCCGCCGCTGGGCGGTGGACAGCGCCGACTGCACGTCGAGCGCCGCTCCGTCGATGTCGCGATCCAGCTCGAACTGGATGGTGATGTTGGTGCTTCCCTGCGTCGACTTCGAGGTCATCGTGTCGATGCCGGCGATCGTCGCGAACTGCCGCTCCAGCGGCGCCGCCACCGAGGAGGCCATGGTCTCCGGGCTGGCGCCGGGCAGGCTGGCTGAGACCTGGATGGTCGGGAAGTCGACCCGCGGCAGGGCCGCGGATGGCAGGGTGCGCCAGCCGGCGATGCCGCCCAGGAGGATCGCCACCGTCACGAGCGTGGCCATGACCGGGCGGCGGATGCACAGCTCCGCCAGCTTCACAGCCGCGCCTCCAGGCCCTGCTGGCTGTCCTCGACATGCACGGCCGCCCCGTCGGTCAGGCGGATCTGACCCTCGGTGACCACGGTGGTGCCGGCGGGCGGGCCGGAGGCCAGCACGGCATAGGCGCCAGCGGTACGATCGACCTGCACCGGATGGACCCTGGCCTTCTGGTCCTGGTCGATCACGAACAGGAACGAGCCGGTCTGGCTGATCTGGACCGCATCGCTCGGCACCACCAGGGCGTCCGGATCGTCGCGGAGGATCAGGCGCGCATCCAGCACGGTGCCCGGCCACAGGCGCTGGTCGTCGTTCTTGATGCGCGCGCGGACGGTGACCAGCCCGGTGCCGCGCTCGACCTGGTTCTCGACCATGGTGACCGGGCCGGTACGGGTCTCCGTGCTGCCCGGAAGGGGCACCTCGATCCGCGCGGTGCCGGCGAGCAGTGCCTGGGACAGTTCGCCCAGCAGGTTCTGCGGGATGCCGATCGCCACGTAGATCGGGTCGACCTGGTTCAGGGTGGCGATGGTCCCGCCTGTGTCCGAGCCGCGTACGATGGCACCCGGGCTCACCGCCAGCCGGCCGATCCGGCCGTCGAATGGCGCAGTGACCCGGTGGAAGGAGCGCTCCAGCTGCAAGGCGCGCAGCTGTGCCTCGCTGGCAGCCAGGCCCGCGGTCAGGGAGGCCACCTGGGTGCTGGCATCGTCCAGCGACTGCCGAGCGGTCGCACCACGCTGCGCCAGGTCCTGGGCCCGACCCAGGATGACTTTGGCGTTCTCCATCTGGGCACGGTCGCGCCGGATATTGGCTTCCTGCTCGTCGATCTGCGCATCGATCGGCCGGGCGTCCAGCTCGACCAGGAGGTCGCCGGCCTTCACCAGCGCGCCGTCGGCGACCAGGATCTTCTCCACCACGCCGTCCACCCGCGAGCGGATGGCCACGGTCTCGACCGCCTCCACCGTGCCGACCGAGCGGAACTCGACGGGCACGCTGCGGATCGCCACCTGTGCCACCTGGACCGGCACCGGGGCCGGTGCCCGTGCCGCCTCCGGCTCGGCCGCGGTTTCGCCGCGGACCAAGAGGGCCGTCTCCCGGACCCAGGCGGGCGCCCCGTCCAGCCAGGGCACCGGATCGCCGAACCGCAACCAGGCGAGGCCAAGCGCCAGAACTGCTACGCCCATTAGCAGCCAGCGGCCCTGCCGGCCGCGGCGACGCGGCGCCTGCAGGCCATCTGCCGGATCCTCCGAAGAGGCCGCACCTTCATGCGACCGCGGCTGCGTGGGTAGATTCATGAGTAAAGCCCGGTTGCCGACCGACGACGCAAGCTTAGGCCCCCGTGGCGACAGGTGCAGCGGCCGTTGCGTAACAAACTATGTCGGTACGAGCGTCCCTGCCAGCTCGGTTCACTCCGCGGGTGGCGGAATCGCGTGGGTCTGGTCACCCGGGTGCGGCGGGGCCGGCCGCCAACCGGTCCGCTCGCGCAGATGCTGGAACACCACGTAGAGCATCGGAATCAGCAGGATCCCAACGGAAGCCGCCGCCAGCATGCCGTAGAAGACCGGCGAGCCAACCGCGATCCGGCTGGCCGAGCCCGGCCCGGTCGCCAGGATCAGCGGCACCAGCCCCAGGATGAAGGCGAAGCTGGTCATCATCACCGGACGGAAGCGCAGCTTGGCACCTTCCACCGCGCTCTCGCGCAGGCCCATCCCCTTGGCGCGCATCTCCAGGCTGAACTCGTTGATCAGGATGGCGTTCTTGGCGGCCAGCCCGATCAGCACCACCAGCCCGATCTGCGCGTACACGTCGAACGGCAGCCCGGCCAAATACAGGCCACCGATGGCACCCAATATGCCCACCGAGACCGAGAGCAGCACCGGGATCGGGATGTTCCAGCTCTCGTAGAGCCCGACCAGGAACAGGTAGGCGAACAGCACGGCCATCACGAGCACGATCGAGGTCTTGCCGGCGGCCTCCTTCTCCTGGAGCGCCGTGCCGGTCCACTCATAGCCGTAGCCGGCCGGCAGGCGCGCGCCCACCCGTTCCATCGCCGCGATCGCGTCGCCGGAGCTGGCGCCCGGTGCCGGGCCACCGTTCAGGGTGACGCTGCGAAAGCCGTTGTAGCGGCTGATCACCGAGGGGCCGAGCTCCAGCCGGACCGAGGCGATGGCGTTCATCGGCACCATCTCGCCCTGGGAGTTGCGGACATTGATCCGGAAGATGTCGTCGACCCGGCGCCGGTAGTCGGCCTCGGCCTGGATCTGCACCTGCCAGGTCCGGCCGAACACGTTGAAGTCGTTGACGTAATAGCCGCCGAGCGTCGCCTGCAGGGCGGAGAACACGTCCGAGACTGCCACGCCCAGGGTCTGGGTCTTGTCGCGGTCCAGGTCGAGATAGATCTGCGGCGTGTCGGCGTTGAAGGTGGTGAAGACGCCGGCCAGCTCCGGCTGCTGGTTGGCCTCCACGACCGCCGAGCGGATCACCTGGGCAAGCGTCGCCATGCTGCCGCCCTGCAGGTCCTGGAGTTGGAACTCGAAGCCGCCGGTCGAGCCCAGGCCGGTGATCGGCGGCACGTTCAAGGGCACCACCTGCGCCTCGGGGATCGCCGCCAGCTCGCCGCGCAGCGCCGTGAGGACACTGAACACGCTCTCCTCGGGCGCGGTGCGTTCCTCGAACGGCTTCATCGTGCCGATCAGGAAGGCGCTGTTCGGCTTGGCCAGGCTGTTCAGGAAGTCGAAGCCGATGATCCCGGTGACCGCCTGCACGCCGGGCTTCTCCTGGATGATCTGCTCGGCCCTGCGGGCCACCGCCTCGGTCCGGCCGACCGCGGCCCCTTCGGGCAGGGTGACGATCACGAAGAAGGCGCCCTGGTCCTCAGCAGGCAGGAAGCCCTTCGGGGTGGCGACGAAGCTGCTCCAGATGCCGAAGCCGATGACCGCCAGCAGCGGCACCGCCAGCACCGCCAGGCGCACCAGCCGGGCGACCAGCGCGCCATAGGCGTCGCGTACCCGGTCGATGCCGCGCAGCACCCAGGCGAGCGGGCCGCGCTGGGGCGGGCGATGCCCCTGGCGCAGCAGGACAGCGCACAGGGCCGGGGAGAGGGTCAGCGCGTTGATCGCCGAGAGCAGCATGGCGACCGAGACCGTCACCGCGAACTGCCGGTAGAGCTCGCCCACCAGGCCCGGGATGAAGGCGGTCGGCACGAACACGGACAGGAGCACCAGGGTGATGCCGATCACCGGGCCGGTGATCTCGCGCATCGCCTTGCTGGTGGCCTCGGCCACCGACAGATGCGGCTCCTCGTGCATCACCCGCTCGACATTCTCGACCACCACGATCGCGTCGTCGACCACGATGCCGATGGCCAGCACCAGGGCCAGGAGCGAGATGGTGTTGGCCGAGTAGCCGATCGCCAGGAGGACGGCGAAGGTGCCGACCAGCGCCACCGGCACCGCGATGATCGGGATGAGGGTGGTGCGCCAGTTGCCGAGGAACAGGAACACCACCACGGCGACCAGGACGAAGGCCTCCATGAGGGTCTTGACCACGTCGTCGATCGAGGCGCGCACGAACAGGGTCGTGTCGTAGTCGACCGAATGGCTCATGCCTTCGGGGAAGCGGCTGGCGAGCTGTTCCAGGGTCGCGCGTACGGCATCGCCGGTGGCGACCGCATTGCTGCCGGGCGCCTGGTAGACGGCGATCGAGGCGGCCGGCTGACCCTGGTAGGTCGAGTGCCGGTCGGCGGACTGCGCGCCGAGCTCGACCCTGGCGACGTCCTGCACCCGCACCACCGAGCCGTCGGGCAATGCCCGCAGGATCAGCCGCTCGAATTCCTCGACCGTGCTGAGCCGGCCGAGCGTCACGATGTTGAGCTGGAGCTGCTGGTCGGTGGCCACCGGCTGGGCACCGATCCGCCCGACCGCCGCCTGGACGTTCTGCGAGGAGATCGCCTGGGCGACGTCGGAGGGGGTCAGGCCGTAATTGGCCAGGCGCTGCGGGTCGAGCCAGACGCGCATCGCGTAGTTGAGCGGGCCGAACAGCATCGCGTCGCCCACGCCCGGCACGCGCTTGACCGCGTCCAGCACGTTGATGGTGACGTAGTTCGACAGGAACAGGGCGTCGTAGCGCCCGTCCGGCGAGGAGAAGTTCACGACCTGCAGGAGGGCGGACGACTTCTTCTTGATGCTGAGGCCGGTGCGGCTGACTTCCTCCGGCAGCTGCGAGAGCGCCAGGTTCGCCCGGTTCTGCACGTTGACCGTGTTGATGTCGGGGTCGGTGCCGAGCGCGAAGGTGACGTTCAGCGTGTAGCTGCCATCGGCACCCGAGGTCGACTTCATGTAGAGCATGTTGTCGACGCCGGTGACCTGCTGCTCGATCGGCTGCGCCACGGTCTGCTCGACCACGTCGGCCGAGGCACCGGGATAGGTCGCGGTCACCGACACCATCGGCGGCACGATGTCCGGGAACTGGGCCTGCGGGATGGCCATGATCGAGAGGGCACCCGCCAGGGTGATCACGATCGAGACGATCATGGCCAGCCGGGGCCGCTTGATGAAGACGTCCGAGATCATCGTCCGGCCCTTCCGGGATCAGGGCTGCGCGGTGGCGGCGGCCTGGGTGGGCGCCACCTTCTGGCCGGGGCGGACCTTCTGCACGCCGTCGACGATCACCTGGTCGCCCTCGGCGAGGCCGGAGGTGACTGCGACCGAGGCGCCGACCGAGGCGCCGAGCTGGACCCGGCGCATCTCGGCCGTATCGTCCGCAGCCACGGTCAGCACATAGGGACCCTGCTGGTCGGCCAGCACCGCCCCCTGGGCCACCACCAGCACCTGTTCCGGTGTACCGGATCGCACGGTCACCTTGGCGATCTGGCCGTCCACCAGGAAATGCTCGGGATTGGGGAACACCGCGCGCACCGTCACGGTGTCGGTCCCCTGTTCCGCCGTCACGTTGACGAAGTCGATCTTGCCGGGATGCGGATAATCGCTCCCATCCGCCAGGATCAGCCCGGCCACGAGGCCGGACGCATCGATCTTGTGCGCCTCCATCTCCTTGCGGATCTGCAGCAGCTGGCGGTTGGAGACCGGGAAGACCGCATAGACCGGATCGACTGCGACGATGGTCGCGAGCGCGCCGCTGGCCGGCGTCACCAGCGCGCCGGGGTCCAGCGCAGCCTGACTGATCCGGCCGGCGATCGGGGCGGTGATGGTGGTGTAGCCGAGATTGAGCTGGGCCTGTGTCAGCGCCGCCTGCGCCTGCAGGACCGAACCGTCCGCGTCGCCCTTCTTCGCGGTGGCCTCATCCAGCCGGGCCTGGGCAGCACTCTGGCTGCGCACCAGCGTGGTCTGACGCTGCACCTCGAGGTCGGCTAGCTTGGCCGCCGCCTCCGCGCGCTGCAGGCTGCCCTGGGCGGACTTGACTGCCGCCTCGTAGCTGTCCCGCTCGATCTCGAACAGGACGTCGCCCTCGGCCACCACAGCGCCCTCGGTGAAGGCGCGGCGCTCCAGGAAGCCCTCGATCCGCGGGATGATCTCGACCTTCGAAGTCGCCTGGATGCGGCCGGTGAAGCTCGCCTGCTCGGTCAGCGGTGCCTTGCCCACCGGGGCCACCACCACACCCGGTGGTGGCGGAGCTGCGGCGGTCTCCTCTGTCGACTGGCCGTCATCGCAAGCAGTGAGCAGGAGGGAGCCGAGCAAGCAAACCAGGGCAAGGCGCTTACCGCCGCTGCCGTCACGCATGACCGAATTTCCCCACCATAGCTCCTGAGGATTGATAGCCGGTGCCGGTCTTGATTGCCAAGGCATGCCGGTGGAGGTGCGGCACTCGCGGTATTGGCGGCGGTATTTTCTGGAAATGCTCGCGAGCCTTCCGGAACCCGTGAACAATCCGTCGCTCGGACTCACGATCTCGTGGGCGGGCAAGAGGAACGGCACAGTCCTCCGGTGCCATGAATGGCGGCAACGGGGTGGCAGGCATGGCAGCGACTATGGGTCCGCCCTGCAATGGCGGAATGGTAGGACCGCAAATGAGGCTGTGCACGTGATGGAGGGTATGGCGTCCATGCAGATCATGGAAAATATCTGATAAATAATATTCATAAATTTGCAGATGTTTATAAGTATTATATCAATATTTGTTCTACTTTGCATGCCATAGAACGGGTCTTGTGTCTAGATGTACTATGTGCTAATCAAAGGTTGTCCTTCGGGTGTAGAAGCTAAGGCTGGAAGTTGCGTTTGCATGCTTTGAACTGTGATGTACGGTGCAGACGTGGAGTCATGGCCGGGTTGGCATCATGAAGCCGTTGTCGACTTTGAACGTATGCGACGGAAAACAGCCGAACTGGCTGTGGCCTCTTGTGCACCGCATTCATTTGTAACTGCCGAGCTTCTTCTGGCTGGACCTCGAATCGGGCTGCAGACAATGCAGACGTGATGTCCAACTGACCGCTACTCTTCGTAACTGACCTTCGCTGCGGCAGAGCATGCAGAGGCTGTTGCTCGCAGCAGAACGGTGGATCTCTCGTGATCACCCGAAAATATCGATCCAACTGGAGAGTAAGATGTCGAGCAAGATCATGGTGGGGTTGCTGGTGTCGGCAGCGGTTGGCCTCGGCGCGACGGCCGTCTCTGCGGACGAGAATGCGAGGGCCGAGTATGACGTCCGGAAGCCGGCTGTCATCTACGACGGAAAGGGCCGGAAGGACGACTTTTGCAAGGTGCCAATCAAGATTAAGGGTGAAAAAATCGTTCTCTTCGCTGATGAGCGCGACGTCGACATTAATACCAGGATATTTGTTAACCGGCACAACTATAGGAAATATCTTTATGTGAGCTGTAATTTTAAGGACAAAGTGGATTTCTATTATTACAACGAGATAAAGAAGACCGGCTTCAAGTGCAATTTTAAGAATGGCTATGACCTGACTACCAACCAGAGTAAGGTTGTTGTCGATTTCGATCGGAAGTGGGGTCGAAAGGGTGAATACAAGAGCCGGCCGAAGCACGTGGTAGCCAAGGTCCACCTGGAATGTCTGTTCGAGATCCCCAGGATGCGCGACAACAACAATAATCACGACAACAACCACGACAATAACAACCACGATAATCACGACAACAATCACGATGATGGCGGAAACTACTAAGCGCTAGCGGGGTGAGCCAAGCCCGGCCTGTCCGGTCGGGAAAGGTGCCCCCGACACCCATCGCAATGCTTTCGGTTCGACCGCCGTGACCCTCGAGGCTGCGGCGGTCGTCCGTCGTGCGTTCCGTTCCGTCGCCTGAGGCCGCCGGACTGCATGCAGGCCGTTCCTGCCGCTGGCGTCCTCCCGGCGAGACCGCTACGTTCCGAGCGGGGCGAAACGGAACAGAGCGCGATGGAACCAACGATCTTCGGCTATATCCGGCGGCATAGCTGGAAAGAGCAGATGATCGTGCTGGGGCTGACCCTGGCTTCGTTCCCGTTCCTGTACTGGTCGCTCGACCTGCCCAAGACCATCGTCAACGACGCGCTGGGCCGCGCTGATCAAGTACACGATTTCTATGGCTTCGAGGTCGACAAGTTCGGCTACCTGTTCGCGCTGTGCGGCCTGTTCCTGGTGCTGGTGCTGATCAACGGCATCTTCAAATACATCATCAACGTCTATGCCGGCCTGGTCGCGGAGCGGATGCTGCGCCGGCTGCGCTACGACCTCTACTCGCAGATCCTGCGCTTCCCGCTCCCCCACATGAAGCGGGTCAGCTCGGGCGAGGTCGTGCAGATGATCAACGCGGAGACCGAGGCGCTCGGCGGCTATATCGGCACGGCACTGCAGATCCCCGCCTACCAGGGCGGCACCCTGCTGGTCATCCTGGTCTTCATCTTCGTCCAGGATCCGGTGCTGGGGCTTGCGGCAATAGCACTCTACCCGATCCAGGCTTACCTCATCCCCAAGCTGCAGCGCCGGGTGAACCAGCTCGGCAAGCAGCGGATCCGCCAGGTCCGCCGCCTCGCCGACCGGATCTCCGAGACGGTCAGCGGAGTGCGCGACCTGCGCGCCAACGACGCGACCCAGTATGAACGCGCCCGGATGAGCACCGAGCTGAGCGTCGTCTATTATATCCGCTATCGGATATACATTCTCAAGTTTATGATCAAATTCATCAATAATTTCTTTGCGCAGATCGCGCCGTTCTTCTTCTTCTCCATTGGCGGATATCTGGTCCTGACCGGCAATATCTCGCTGGGCGCTATCGTCGCTGTGCTGTCGGCGCACAAGGACCTGTCCAGCCCCTGGCGGGAGCTGCTCGACTATTACCAGCTGATGCAGGATGTCCGGATCAAGTACGACCAGGTCGTCTCGCAGTTCCAGCCGCGTGGCCAGATCGACGAGCGCCGACAGCTCGACGAGCCCACCGCCGAGCTGAGCTTCGAGGGCAGCATCGAGGCGCGCGGGGTGGTGGTGCGCGACGACGATGGCGACGCGCTCCTGGACAATGTCACGCTGGCCGTGCCCATCCCCTCGACCCTGGCCATTCTCGGTCCCGGCGGCGGTGGCCGGGAGGAACTGACCATGGTGCTGGCCGGGCTGATTCCGCCCGATTCCGGCCGGGTCACGATCGGCGGCCATGACCTGACCCAGCTTCCCGACTCGGTGCTGGGGCGCAAGATGGCCTTCGTCGGCTTCCCGCCTTTCATCGGCTCCGACACGATCGAGGACAACCTGCTGATGGGGCTGCGCCATCGCCCGGTGCGGGCCTACCAGCCGCCGCCGGAGGAGGAGAAGCTCTACCGGCGGCAGCTGCGCGACACGGAGCGGGCCGGCAACAGTCCCTTCGACTTCCGGGCCGACTGGGTAGACTGGACCCTGGCCGGGGTGACGGAGGAGCGGGAGCGGCTGCCCGTGATCGTGGGCATCCTCGAGCTCATCCAGCTCGACGCCGACGTCTACATGCTGGGCCTGCGCGGCACGATCCGCCAGGACCGGTTCGACGACCTGCGCGAGCGGCTGCTCGAGGTGCGTGCCGCCATGCACGAGCGGCTGGAAACCGACGAATCGCTGGCGCGCCTGGTCGAGCGGTTCGATCCCGAGCGCTACAACTCCAACGCGACCCTGGCCGAGAACCTCCTGTTCGGGGCGCCACGCGACGACCAGTTCCAGATCGACCGCCTGGCCGAGCACCCCTATGTCCGCCGGGTGCTGGATCAGGTCGGCATCACCGACGAGCTGCGCCGGGTCGGGCTGGCCCTGGCGCGCACCATGGTCGAGCTGTTCGCCGACCTGCCGCCTGACCACGAATACTATCAGCAGTTCAGCTTCATCCGGGCGGAGGACCTGCCGGACTACCAGTCGCTGGTCGCCCGCGCCGACCCCGAGGCGCTAGACCGGCTGGACCAGGAGGACCGCCAGCGCCTGCTGGCACTGCCGTTCCGGCTGATCAACAGCCGCCACCGGCTGGGCCTGATCACCCGGGAGCTGGAGGAGAAGCTGCTGGAGGCGCGCAAGGTGTTCCGGGAGAACCTGCCGCCGGAATATGCCGCGAGCGTCGCCTTCTTCGAGCCCGACGTATTCAACGACGCCGCGTCGGTGCAGGACAACGTCCTGTTCGGCAAGATCGCCTACGGCGTTGCCCAGGCCCCGGTGCGCGTGGCGACCCTGATCCGCCAGCTCCTGGAGGAAGCCGGCCTGCGCGAGCGGATCATCGAGGTGGGCCTGTCCTTCCGCTGCGGCCCGGGCGGGGCGCGCCTGAGCATGGCGCAGCGGCAGAAGCTGGCGATGGCACGTGCCCTGATCCGCCGCCCGGCCGTCCTGATCCTCCACGAGGCGCTCACCGCGATCGACGCAGCCGAGCAGCCGGCCATGGCCGATCGGGTGCTGGAGGCCATGGCCGGTCGCACCGTGATCTGGTCGCTGGCCCGCGCGGACCTTGCCGACAAGTTCCAGCAGGCCATCATGATGGACAAGGGCAGGATCGTCGACGGGGGCGGGCAGGCCGCCGAAGCCGCTCCCCAGGAGGCCGACGCATGACGAGGCGAGCCAGCGGTAGGAGGAGACGTTGAGCCTGCAAGACGACGTGGAAGTGCTGCGCGCCATCCCCCTGTTCAGCAAGATCGAGCCGGCCAAGCTGAAGCTGCTGGCGTTCACCAGCGAGCATCTGGAGTTCGAGCAGGACGAGGTCCTGTTCCGGCAGGGCGAGCCGGGCGACGCGGCCTACATCATCCTGCGTGGCACCGCCGACATCGTGGTGGACTCCCCGACCGGCCCGGTGACCGTGGCCCATCTGGCCCGCAACGACGTGGTCGGCGAGATCGCCATCCTGTGCGATGTCCCCCGCACCGCGACGGTGGTCGCCGGCAGCGGGCTGGCGACGCTGCGGGTCGGCAAGGACGCCTTCTTCAACCTGGTGACGCAGTTCCCGCAGGTGGGGCTGGGCATCATGTCCGAGCTGGCCCACCGCCTGCACCAGACGACCATGCACCTGACCGAGGCATCCGCCCGCCTGCGCCAGCTCGAGCAGGGAAGCGGACCGGCTTGAGCAACGCCTCGACCCTGCTCTGGCCGCTGCGGCGCAGTCCCGCCCTGGACTGGTTCGTCCGGTCGAGCTTCGACTATCCCTATCTGGACGACCTGTTCGCCGATCTCTGCCACCGGCTCGCGGAGGACGGCCTGCCGATCGCGCGTGCCACCCTGCACGCCCGTGGCCTCCACCCGCAGTTCATCGGCGCTGCCATGGTCTGGCGCGACGGCGGCCGGCCGATCGAGATGCGGATGATCACCCGCGCCGACATCGAGAGCGCCCAGTTCCACAACAGCCCGATCAAGGCCCTCTACGAGGGAGCAGGCGGGGTGCGACAGCGGCTGGACCTGCCGCCCGTCGGCCAGGAGTTCGGTATCTATGCCGATCTGCGCGCAGACGGATTTACCGACTATGTCGCCATGCCGCTGGTCGGCAGCGACGGTCGTCGCCATGCGGTGACCTTCGCGACCCGCCGCCCGGGCGGCTTCGCCACCGACGACCTGATCATCTTCGACGACCTGCTCCCGCTCCTGGCCATGGCTGCGGAGGCCAGGATCGGCCGGCGGATCACTAAGACGATCTTGGAGACCTATGTCGGCAAGGAAGCCGGCCTGCAGATCCTGGCCGGCAACATCCGCCGCGGGGCGCACGAGGTGATCGACGCGGCCGTCTGGGTCGCCGACCTCGCCCATTTCTCCGAGCTGGCCGACCATGCGCCGCGCGACGAGGTGCTGGGGGTGCTGGACACCTTCTTCGACGCCATGGGCCAGCCGATCCAGCGCCATGGTGGCGAGATCCTGAAGTTCATGGGCGACGCGGTGATGAGCGTGTTCCGCCTGGACCGGCCGGACGCGGTGCCGCGGGCACTGGCGGCGGCGCGGGAAGCCTACCGGAACCTGGAGGAGATCGGCGCGATGCGGCGCGCCGGGGGTTCCGAGCCGCTGGGCTATGGGCTGGGGCTGCATCTGGGGCAGGTCATCTACGGCAATATCGGCACGGAGAACCGGCTGGACTTCACCGTGATCGGCCCGGCGGTCAACGAGGCGGCGCGCATGGAGCGGCTGTCGCGCACGCTGGGGCGCCATGTGGTGATCTCCGACGTCTTCGCCGCCGCGGCCAAGGGCGAGGAGCTGATCCCGCTGGGCCAGCATCAGCTGCGCGGCCGCGAGCTGCCGATCGAGCTGTTCGGACTGCCCGAGGAAGAAGGAAACCCGTGGTCCTACGTCGTCTGATCCGCGGCCTGGGCTATGACCTGGTCCGGCGCGGCAAGTCGCGCGACGTCCACGACCAGCTCGTGGCGGCCCTCCATCGCCACGAGGTCGATGCGGTCCTGGACGTAGGGGCCAATTCCGGCCAGTACGGCCGCCGCCTGCGCCGGCATGGCTGGCAGGGGCCGATCATCAGCTTCGAGCCGCAGGCGGATGTGCACGCCCGGCTGCTCCGCCAGGCCCGGCCCGACCGGTCCTGGATCGTGGCGCCGCCGATGGCGCTGGGTGCGGAGGACGGCATGGCCACGCTCGAGCGCTCGGCGGAAAGCGACATGAGCTCGCTCCTGCCGCAGAACCCGACCCTGCAGAAGCTGTCGCCGAGCTCGGCCATCGTCGACCGGGTCGAGGTGCCGCTCAGGCGCCTGGATGGGCTGTCCCAGCTCCAGGATGGCCGCTTTGCCCGCATGCTGCTCAAGATCGACGTGCAGGGCAGCGAGTTCGACGTGCTGGAGGGGGCAAAGGGGCTGCTCGGCCGGATTGTCGGCATCCAGCTGGAGACCGCGCTGGTCCCGCTCTATGTGGGAGAGCACGGCTTCCGTTCCGCTCTGGAACGGCTGGAGGATCTCGGCTTCGACTTGCACCTGCTCATCCCCGGCTACTATGAGCGCAAGCTGGGCCGCCAGCTCCAGGTCGACATGGTCGCCTTCCGGGAGCGGGTGCCGGGTTGAACCCGGCACGGAGAGCCCGGCAGCGGGCAAGGCGGCAAGGGGCCTGAGCATTGGCCGACCAATCGGATGAACAGCATTGAAATACCCCTCGATCCACCCGAAAGGCTGGCCCTTCATCGCCGGGTTCTTCGTGATCTCGGTGATGCTCGGCTTTCTCTGGATGCCGCTGTTCTGGCTCGGCATGGTCCTGACGCTGTGGTGCGCCTATTTCTTCCGTGACCCGGAGCGGGTGACGCCGGTCGACGAGTGGCTGGTCACCAGCCCGGCCGACGGCGTCGTCGTCCAGGTCGGGATGCGCAAGCCGCCGCCCGAGCTGGGTGCCGATCTGGAACCGCGCTGCTGCATCGGCATCTTCATGAACGTGTTCGACGTCCATGTGAACCGCACGCCGATCGCAGGCACGGTCACCCGCCGGGTGTATCATGCCGGCAAGTTCCTCAATGCGAGCTTTGACAAGGCGTCGGACGAGAACGAGCGGATGTCCTGGGCGATCCGGCCGCAGGGCTATGTGGAGGAGGTGTTCCTGGTGCAGATCGCCGGACTGGTGGCCCGCCGGATCGTGCCGTTCGTCCCGGTCGGCGCCGACGTGGCGCCGGGCGAGCGGGTCGGCCTGATCCGGTTCGGTAGCCGCTGCGACGTCTACCTGCCGCCGGACCTGATCCCGCGGGTGCTGGTGGGCCAGCGCTGCATCGCCGGCGAGACGGTGCTGGCCGACGGCGCCGCGTCTTATCCCGCCCGGAGCGGAAGGATGAGCTGATGTTCAAGAACCGCCGGATCCGGCGCGCGCGCCGCCCCCTGGGCGCCCGCCCGATTTACACCTTCGTGCCGAACCTGATCACCATCCTGTCCCTGTGCGCCGGGTTCACCGCGATCCGCTACGCGGCCGACCAGCGCTGGGAGCTGGCGGTCACGCTGATCGCCGCGGCGGTGGTGCTGGACGGGCTGGACGGCCGGGCCGCGCGGATGCTCAACGTCACCTCCAAGCTCGGCGCCGAGCTGGACAGCCTGGCCGATTCGCTGAGCTTCGGCATCGCCCCGGCGATGATCCTCTATTGGTGGTCGCTGCACAACGTGCAGGGCTTCGGCCTCGCCATCGCCCTGCTGCTGGCCGTCTGCTGTGCGCTGCGGCTCGCCCGCTTCAACACCCAGCTCGACGATCCCGAGCGGCCGCGCTGGACGCTGTTCTTCTTCCAGGGCATCCCCGCACCGGGCGGGGCGGCACTGGCGCTGAGTCCGATGATGGCGAGCTTCGTGGTGGACGCGGCGCTGTTCCGCCACTGGTCGTTCGTGGGCGTGGTCACTGTCTTCACCGCGCTGATGATGGTGAGCCGGGTGCCGACCTTCTCGATCAAGAAGTTCCGGGTGCCGCCTGGCTGGCAATTGCCGGCGCTGGTGGCGGGCGCTGCCGTCGCCGCCCTGTTCTTCGCGATGCCCTGGGCTACCATCGCCGGCGCCTGCCTGATCTACGTGCTGACCATCCCGTTCAGCATCGCTGCGGCGCGCCGCTTTCAAAGCCGTGACGGCCATGTCCAGCCGGCCGAGGAAATCGCGCCGACGCAGGAGGACGACCACGTGGTCGACATGCAGCGCCGCCAGCCGCGCTGACGCCGGTTCCGGACGTCGCAGCCGGTGATCCCGATCTTGCGCCCGGTGGGCTTCCTGGCGCACGCTTTTGGCCGCAGGAGGACCCACCGGATCGGGAGAACGGAACATGGCGTATCGCACCATCCTGGTGGGCCTCGACGATTCGGACGGAATGGCCGGGCGCGCCGCATTCGCGCTGGCCCTGGCGGGGCATTGGCAGGCGCGGCTGATCGGCCTTTTGGCCAATCCGTTCCCGTTCATGCCGACCTCGCTGGGCGAAGGTGCCGCTTATGCCGGCCCGGAGATCATGGAGGCCCAGGAACAGGCCAACGCCGCGCGCACCGCCCGCATCCGGGCGGCGTTCGAGGCCCTGCCGGTTCCCGAAGGCGTTTCACGTCACTTCATCGTGGACGAGGGCGCTCCCGGGGACAGCGTGTCCGCCCATGCCCGCACCGCCGATCTCACGATCGTCGGGCAGAGCCATGGGGAAGGGCTCGAAGCGGTCGCGATGGAGCACGCCGAGCAGATCGTGGTGGGTGCCGGCGGGCCGGTGCTGGTTCTGCCGCGCAGCCGGCCGCCGGCCGCCGACTTCGCCCGCCGCTGGCTGGTCGCCTGGGACGGCGGCAAGGAGGCGGCACGTGCCCTGGCCTTCGCCCTGCCGTTCCTCCAGCAGGCGGAGAGCGTGGTGCTGCTGGCCGCTGGCGAGGAATACCATGCCTCGGCCGAGGCCGCGGCGGCACGGCTCGCAGGACACGGCGTGAAGGTGCTGCTGGAGAAGCTGGCCGAGCCGGAAGGCTCGGTGGGCGAACTCATCCTCACGGTTGCCGAGACCAAGGGATGCACGGCGCTGGTGATGGGTGCCTATGGCCATTCCCGCTTCCGCGAGCTGATCATGGGCGGTGCCACCATCACCATCGTCCGCGATGCGCGGCTTCCGGTGCTGTTCAGCGCCTGAACGCGGGGCCGGCGATCATCGCCGCAGTCAGGACGGTCAGGAGCAGCACCCAGCCGAAGGTGAACTGGGCCAAGGAGACGAGGTTCGGCAGGATCCAGGCCGGGCGGTCACAGGACGGCGGGGCGTCCTGGAGCATGGCGCGCAGCTGATCGATGTCGGCGGCCCTGCCGGCGCCGGTGCAGGCGGCCGAGAGCTGGAACCAGCCCAGCTCCACGCCTACGTGGTAGAAGGTCAGCCCGCACAGGCCCGCCAGGATCGCCAGGCAGCCGACCAGCCCGGTCCGACCATGGTCGAACAGGAAGCCGGCCAGGCCCACCAGGAACAGCGCCATGAAGCCGTAGCGCTCCAGCGTGCACAGGGCGCAAGGATGGTAGCCGAAGCCGTACTCGAGCAGGTAGGCGAAGGCCAGGCTCCAGGCGGCCAGCAGCGCCAGCCAGAGGCAGGCGGTCCGCGCCCGGTGCAGCCAGGGCCTAGTCGAGAGGGCGTGATCCGTCATTGCAGGCAGTGCCCCGACCATTGGCTGGACCGGCACGGGGGTGGAGCGTGCCGGGACCTGGATGAACATGCGTGGCAGACTGAACCAGCCGACGCATCAGATCCAGCGCAAGGCGACAAAACCGAGTACGATCGCTGCAGCGAAGGCCGAGGTGACCAGGGTCAGCCGCCGTTCGATGAAGTCACGGATCGGCGGCCCGAACCGGCGCAGCAGAACCGCCAGCAAGAAGAAGCGGGCACCCCGGGTGACTACCGAGGCGGCGATGAACACGGGCAGCGCGAAATGGGCGGCGCCCGAGGCGATGGTGACCAGCTTGTAGGGGATCGGCGTCAGGCCCTTGATCAGGATGATCCACAGGCCCCACTCCTGGTACGAGTGCTGGAAGGCCTGGGCCTTGTCCTGCAGCCCGTACAGGTCGAACAGGAGGTTGCCGAGCGTCTCGAACAGGAAGTAGCCGATCGCATAGCCGAACAGGCCGCCGATCACGCTCGCCACCGTGGCGATCGTCGCGATCCGCCAGGCCCGGTCCGGGTTGGCCAGCACCATCGGCACGATCATCACGTCCGGGGGAATCGGAAAGAACGAGCTTTCGGCAAAGCTCACCGCCGCGAGTGCCCGCTCCGCACCGGGGCGGTTCGCTTCGCGCATCAGTCGGTCATAGGTCCGACGCAGCAATGGCGTCCTCCACGCAAGGTCCGGTCGGCAGGCTCTACAGGTAAGCTGCCGGAAGGGCTATGCGGCGGTCCTACTCCGCCGGCAGATGTGAGCGGCGCTGCGTCGTTTCCGTCGGCTCGTTGAGCACCAGCACCCGGCGGAGAACCCGGCCGATGAACGCCTCGATCGTGCCCATCACCGAGTAGAAGCTCGGCACGAACACAAGCGAGAGCAGGGTGGAGACGATCAGGCCGCCGATCACGCCGATCGCCATGGGCGAGCGGAACTCGCCGCCGTCGCCGACCCCGTAGGCGGACGGCAACATGCCGGCCACCATCGCGATCGTGGTCATGATGATAGGCCGCGCCCGCTTGCGCCCGGCCTCGATGATCGCCTGGTTCTTGGGCGTGCCGCGCGCCTGCTCCTCCACCGCGAAGTCGACCAGCATGATCGCGTTCTTGGTGACGATGCCCATCAGCATCAGGATGCCGATCACCACCGGCATGCTGATCGGGTTGCCGGTCGCCACCAGGGCCAGGATCACGCCGCCGATCGAGAGCGGCAGGGAAAGGAGGATGGTGATCGGGTGGAAGATGCTGCCGAACAGGAGGATCAGCACGCCCAGCATCATCAAGAGGCCGGCCCCCATCGCCGCGGCGAACCCACCGAACACCTCGGCCATGATCTCGGCATCGCCGGTCGCCTGCTGGCGCACGCCCGGCGGCAGCTCCTGCAGGTAGGGCAATGCCGCCACCAGCTCGGTCGCCTGCCCCAGCGCCACGCCGCGCACGAGGTCGGCTCCGACCACCACCCGTCGTTCCCGGTCGTAGCGGTCGATGGAGGACGGGCCCTGGCCCGGCACCACGTCCGCCACCGCCAGCAGCGGGACCGGGACGCCGGCAGTACCGGTGACCGTGGTCACCTGCAGGATCTCCAGGTCGCCACGCGCTGCCGTGTCCAGCTGCACCCGGATCGGCACCTGCCGGTCGTCAGTCGCGAGCTTGGCCATGTTGGCCTCGGTGTCGCCGATCGTGGCGACGCGCACCGCCTGGGCGATGGCGTCGGTCGACACGCCGAAGCGCGCCGCCTCGTCCAGTCTGGGCACCACCCGGATCTCGGGCCGCTCCACCCCGGCATTGGCCGCGACGTTGGTGAACTCCGGGACCCGGCGCATGGCGGCCTCGAGCCCGCCGACCCCCTGGCGCAGTGCGGCCGGATCGTCGCTCAGCACGCTGATCGAGAGCTGTCGTTCGCCCCGCTCGTTCACGTACCAGGCGCGCAGGTCCGGAATGTCGCCAAGGCGCCGCCCGATCTCCAGCTCGATGTCCTTCTGGCTCCGCTCCCGCTCGCCCTTGGGCGTGAGCTCGACGAACAGCGCCGCCTTGCGGACCTCCAGCGCCCCGGTGGGCGAGCTGCCGCCGATCACCAATGCCCGGCGCACTTCCGGGATCGCCTGCACCGTCCGGACCGCTTCGTCGGTGCGCAGGCGGGTCTGCTCCAGCGTGGCGCCGGGCGGCAGCTCCAGGCTCACCACGGTGCGCCCGCTGTCCTCGTCCGGGATGAAGCCGGTGGGCAGGAGCCCGGCGCTCCAGATGGAGAGCGCGAACAGCGCGATGCCGGTCAACATCGTCAGCCAGCGATGCCGGATCATGGTGCCCAGGAGGCGGGTGTAGCCGCGCATCAGGCGGCCGTCCTTCGGCTCCACGTGGCCACGGCCCTTCATGAAGTAGGCCGCCAGCATCGGCGTGATCAGCCGTGCCACCAGGAGCGAGAACAGGACTGCCACCGCGACGGTCAGGCCGAACTGCTTGAAATACTGGCCGGCGACCCCGCCCATGAAGCTGACCGGCGCGAACACCGCGACGATCGTGAAGGTGATCGCGATCACGGCGAGGCCGATCTCGTCCGCCGCCTCCATCGCCGCCTGGTAGGGCGGCTTGCCCATGGCGATGTGCCGCGCGATGTTCTCGATCTCGACGATCGCATCGTCGACCAGGATGCCGGTGACCAGAGTGATGGCGAGCAGCGAGACGAGGTTGAGCGAGAAGCCCATCGCCTCCATCGCGAAGAAGGTCGGGATCACCGAGAGCGGCAGGGTGATCGCGGCGATCAGGGTGGCCCGCCAGTCGCGCAGGAACACGAACACCACGACCACCGCGAGGGCCGCACCCTCGATCAGGGTCGACATGGCGCTCTCGTAATTGCCGACCGTGTAGCGGACCGAATCGTCGATCAGCTCATAGGAGACGCGCGGGTCCTGAGCTTCCATCTCCTGGATCGCCGCCGTGACGACGTTGCGCACGTCCAGGTCCGAAGCACCCTTGGAGCGGTAGACGGAGAGCGCCACCACCGGCGTGTCGGCGTTCAGCCGGGCGAAGCTGCGCGGCTCCTCGAAACTGTCCGTGATGGTGCCGAGTTCGTCCAGCCGCGCGGTGCGCCCGCCCGGCAGGGCGATGGTGCTGGCAGCCAGCTCCGTCATCGAGCGGGCCTGGGCCAGGGTGCGGATCGACTGCTCCTGGCCGGCCAGCTCGGCCCGCCCACTGCCCATGTCGACCACCGTGGCCTTGAGCTGGCGGTTGACCTCGGCGGGTGTGATACCCAGCGCGTTCAGCCGGTCGGGATCGAGCGCCACCACGAACTGGCGGTCGACGCCACCCAGCCGCTCGACCTTGCCCACGCCCGGCAGGCCCTGCAGCCGCTTGCGGGTGACGTCGTCCGTGTACCAGGAGAGCTGCTCCAGCGTCATGGCCGGGGCGGCGGCGGCATAGGTCAGGATCGACTGGCCGACCACGTCGATCCGCTGGGTGATCGGCTCGTCGATGCCGAGCGGCAGGTCCTGGCGGATCTTGGCGACCGCGTCCTTGGTGTCGTTCAGCGCCCGGTCGGTATCGATTTCCAGCCGGAACTCGATGGCCGTCACCGAGCTGCCGTCGGTGATCGTCGAGACGACGTGCTTCACGCCCGTCAGGTTGGCGACCGCGTCCTCGACCCGCTTGGCGACCTGCTGCTCCAGTTCGCTCGGCGAAGCGCCCGCCTGGGTGACGGTGACCGAGATCACCGGCACGTCGATGTTGGGAAAGCGGGTGATCGACAGGTTCTGGAAGGTGTAGAGGCCCAGCAGGGTCAGGACCGCGAACAGCACGAGGGCCGGTATCGGGTGGCGGATCGACCAGGCGGAAACGTTCAGGCGCATGGGGGCCGTCCGCTAGCTCTTCGCGTTTGCCTGCGGGGAATCGGCCACCGGCGCCAGACTGTCGCCGTCCACCGGCCGCACCCGGTCGCCGTCGCGCAGGAAGGTGCCGGACACCGCCACCACCTGCTCGCCGGGCTCCAGGCCCGCGGTGACGATCACCGCCTCGCTGGTGCGCAGGCCGACGGCGATCCGGCGGGTCTCGACCGTGTCATCCCGCACCACCTGGATCTCCTGGTGGCCGTCGACGAACTGGATCGCCGTGACCGGCACGGTCACGCCGTGCTGGCGGTCGATCTCGATGCGCGCACGGGCGAAGGTGCCGAGCGTCAGGCCCCTTGCATCCTCCAGCCGGATCTTGACCTTGCCCAGCCTGGTCTGCGGGTCGATCCTCGGCGTGACCAGGCGGATCTCGCCCACGATCGGCTCCCCCCGGCCGGCCGGGGTAACCTGGACCGCCTGGCCGGGCGCCAGGCTCGCCAGCATCACCTCGGCGACCTGGGCGTGCAGCTCGACCTCGTCGTCCTGGACGATCCGGAACAAGGGCTCGCCGTTCATCGCTGCGAGCGCGCCCAGCCGCGCATTGCGCTCGCTGATCCGCCCGGCGGCCGGCGCCTTGATCTCGGTCATGCCGATCTGGACCATGATCTCCCGGCGCTTGGCCTCCGCCTCGGCGACCTGCGCCTCGGCCAGGCGCACGCTCTGCTCGGCCGTCTCCACCCTGGCCTCGGCGGCCCGGGCGGCAGCCTGGCGCTCGTCCAGGGTCGCGGCCGAGGTATTGCCCCGCCGGATCAGCGCCTGGGCGCGATGGAAGTCGGCCAGCGCCTGGGTGCGCGCCGCCTCCGCCTCGTCAATCTGGCTCTGAGCCACCAGCACGCTCACCTTGGCCCGCTCCAGGGCGGCATCGATCGAGGCGAGCTGCGCATCCCAGAGCTCGCGGGAGAGCCGTGCCAGCACCTGGCCGCGCTCGACCAGATCGCCTTCCTCGACCAGCAGCTCGACGATCCGCGAACCCTCGATCTCCGGGCCGACCAGCACCTCGTCGCGCGCGGCGAGCGAGCCGGTGACCACGAGCTGCGCCACCAGCTCCTGCTCGGCGGCGCGCACCACGCTCACCATCGGTGCTGCCATGGGCGCAGGGGCCGCCGGCTCCTGGGCGGACAGCACCGAAGGGCCCGCCAGCAGCAGGGCCGCGAGCGCAGCACTGGCGAGGTACGTGGCGCTGCGGGTCATGCTGGCTGCTCCAGCCTCGGGGATGACGCAGGCAGGGCAAGCTGGCCGGCCAGGCCGGCCCGCAGCACGGCGAGCAGCCCAGCCATCGCCTGCTCGCCGTCGAAGTTCTCGTCCAGGGCCCGGTTCTTGAAGATCCCGTCGCTGATCAGGATCAGGATGTCGACCAGGGCCTCGATGTCGACATCCGGTGCCGCCTTGCCCTGCTCCTGCATGGTCCTGCACAGGAACAGGAGGTTGGCGCGTACCTCGCGCTCGATTCCGTCGCACAGGGCGCAGATTGCCGGATCTCTGGCGCTCTCTGCCCAGATCTGCAGGGTGAGCATGGCGCGCTCGCGCGGCTCCTCGACGAAATAGCGGCGGCCGACCGCGGTCATCGCCGCCAGCACGTCGTCGGCGGCGGCCGCGGCCGAGAACGCCGCGGCGAGCTCCGCGCGGTCGACCTCGATCATCGCCGCGATCAGCGCCTCCTTGCTCTCGAAATAGAGATAGAGCGCGCCCGGGCTCATGCCCGCCTCCTTGCAGATCCGCTGCATGGAGGTGCGGTGGAAGCCGTCGCGGGTGAAACAGCGGCCAGCCGCCTGCAGGATCTGGCTGCGCCGCTCGTTCTGCTGCTCGTCGGTCAGTCGTGGCATGATCAGAAAATAGCGAACGAACGTTCGTTCTTCAACGATGATGTGGCTGGCTCAGCCGCCCAGGACCCGATCACCCAGAAGCTGAAAGGTCGAGAACGAGCGCCGGATCGCTGGCGGGTCGAGCTCGACGCCGATGAAGACCAGGCGGGTGCCCTGGCCGCCCTCTGGCCAGGCCGGCAGATGCTCCGGCGGATGTACGACATGCTGCACGCCTTGGATCACCACCGGCAGATCGCGGCCCTGGATGTGCACGAGGCCCTTCACCCGCAGGATCCGGCTGCCGTGGCGATGAAGCAGCAGGCTGAGCCACACCCCGAACGCCGCCCACTCGATCGGCTGGTCCGCCTCGAGCAGGAAGCTGCCGATGGCGCCGTGGCGTGCCGGGGCCGGTTCGTAGGCCAGCCAGCGGCGGACCTCGCGCGTGTCGTTCGGGGATGTCAGCAGGGCAGGGGCATCGGCCAGCTCGCCATGGCGCGCATGCAGGATGTCGGCGCTCGGGTTGATCCCGCGCAGCTCCGCTTCCAGGGCGGCGAGCGCTGCCGATTCGACCAGGTCGGCCTTGGTGACCACCAGCCGATCGGCCACCGCCACCTGCCGCCGGCTCTCGTCATGGGCGGCCAGCGTGGCGGCACCGGCCAGCGCATCGATGGTCGCGACCACCCGGCCGATCCGCAGATGCCAGCGCAGCATCGGCTCGCTGGTCAGGATGGCCAGGACCGGGGTCGGGTCGGCCAGGCCGGTGGTCTCGATCACCACCCGGCGAAACGGGGGCAGGAGCCCGCGCTCGCGCTTGTCCCAAAGCTCGCGCAATGCGGCGGCGAGGTCGTCACGGATCGAGCAGCAGATGCAGCCCGAGGACAGGAGATAGGTGTCGGGATCGACCGTCTCGACCAGCAGATGATCGAGCCCGACCGCGCCGAACTCGTTGATCAGGACGGCCGTATCCGCGAGTGCCGGATCGGTCAGGAGCCGGCGCAGCAGCGTGGTCTTGCCGCTGCCGAGGAAGCCGGTCAGCAGGTCCACCGGCACCTTCTGGACAGTGCCGCTCAAGCGGCGTCGTCCAGCCGGTCCAGCAGTTCCGGGTCGAGCGGGTCGAGGGGGCCGACCAGTCGGTCGGCCCGGTGCCAGAGATCGGCCAGCGTGTCCGCGAGTTCCACCCGCCCGGTGGCGGTGGTCAGGCGCAGCTTGGCGCCCTCCCAGTCCGCCGCCCGGGCGCGGCGGGGCGCCAGCACCGCCGAGACCAGCGCTGCCCGGCGCAGCCGCGCCTGGCGCGGCACGGCGCCGTCAGCGGTCCCGGCGGCATCGCTCCAGTGCTCCGCCTGCAGAACGCCGCACAGGCCGCACATGGCGCTAGATCCCGGCCGCCGGGTCGGCGGGCTTCAGTTCGTGGCGCGGCGAGCGCCTGGCGAAATCGTCCGCGATCTTCTCGAAGGTGGTCCAGGTCACGCCCGGGTGCTTCGAGATGTGCTGGAAGATCCGCTCCAGCATCAGCAGCACCTGCGGCTTGCCGGAAACGTCGGGGTGAATGGTGATGGTGAAGACCGCATAGTCCATCTCGCGATAGACCCAGTCGAACTGGTCCCGCCAGATCTCTTCCAGATGGCGCGGATTGACGAAGCCGTGGCTGTTGGGCGAGGCCTTGATGAACATCATCGGCGGCAGGTCGTCGAGATACCACGACGCCGGGATCTCGATCAGGTCGGTCACCTGACCGCGCACCAGCGGCTTCATCCAGTCTGCCGCCTTGCGCCCGTAATCGATCTTGGTCCAGCTGTCGCCGACCCGGACATAATACGGCGTGAAGTCGTCGTGCATCAGGCTGTGGTCGTACTTGATGCCCTTCTTGAGCAGGAGCTCGTTGGTCTTGGGCCCGAACTCCCACCAGGGCGCCACGTAGCCGACCGGCTTGCGCCCCGCGACCTTCTCGATCACCTCGATGCACTTCTCGAACACCTCCTCCTCCTGGGCAGGTGTCAAAGCGATTGGGTTCTCGTGGCTGTAGCCGTGCATGCCGATCTCGTGGCCGGCCTTGGCGACCGCCTCGATCTGGCGGGGAAAGGTCTCGATCGAATGGCCGGGCACGAACCAGGTCGTGTCGATCCCGAACCGGCGGAACAGTTCCACCAGGCGCGGCACGCCCACCTCGCCGGCGAACAGGCCGCGGCTGATGTCGCACGGGCTGTCCTCGCCCCCATACGAGCCGAGCCAGCCGGCCACCGCGTCCACATCCACGCCGAACGCGCAGAAGATCTCCTTGGCCAAGACGGACCTCCTTCCAGCCACAGGCCGGCAGCGCCTGTGGCAGCCGGCACGTCACCAGAGGGATTTGGTCGCTTTTTGCCACAAAGGCGAGGGCGGATGCCTCTCAGGCGGCGGAGTGCTGGGCTGCCTTGGCCCGCTCCGCGCGCATGTGCTCGCGCAGGACCTGCAGCATCCTGGTCTGGTAGCCGGGCCCGCCGGCCTTGAACCATTCGAGCACATCGACGTCGACACGCAGCGATATCGCCTGCTTGGGGGGCTGTCGCCGCGGAAGGGAGGGCTTGTTGTTCATCTCGACACGTGGCGCAAATGATATCTGCATGGAAGCACTGAAGCTTGTAACATTGTTGATCCGGAAACCATGGGCGACAGTGCCAGCCGGTGCCGGCAATGATGCAACATCGACACTCCCATCTATGGCATCACCGCAACTTTGATGCACGTAGACATTTGTGACGAATGGTATCCGTACGTAACGGCAATCCTGCCGTCATCCAGCGGCCATCTATGGGGGCAACATGCAGACGGGGCCGCTGCGCGTCGCCACACAGCGGCCCGGCGACCTCCGTCCTGAAGGCGGAGGCTACTTCTGCGACGCCTCGAAGACGTCGTGGGTCCAGGCCCCGCTCGGCGCCTTGCTGATCACCGGGTCGGAGCCGCCCGAGAGCAGCACCTTCACGGTACGCTCATAGGCAGCCGGATCGAGATAGCCCACGCCCTCCGCCGGGCTGCCGATCAGCTTGGCGACCTCGCCCATCATCCGCTTCTGGTGCGCCTCGGTCTGCGCGCCGGTCGCGTCGTTCTCCAGCACGATCTCCGCCGCCTCGTC
>NZ_DATMFZ010000317.1:0-12119 GCF_035556675.1 Geminicoccus sp.
GAGCCACGAACACGACCTTCTCCCCATCCTGCTCGACGCTACGCCTACGGCTCCGCATCGAGCAGGATGGGGCAGCGCGTGTCCCCAGGGGGTCAACATTGGACGCCGATAAAGGGTCAGGTTTGCAGGCTGTTTGACAGCCAGTCAAGTGCAGCGCCACTGGCCGGGCATGGGCATCGGCACGCAGATGCAGTTTGGTGGAGACGCCGCCGCGGGAGCGGCCGAGTGCCTGCTCGCCTACCGATCGACGTGCGCCTGCCGCATGCGCATGGGCTCGGATGATCGTGCTGTCGAGCAGATGCACGTCCCAACCTGCGTCTGGCGCCATGGCGCGCAAGGCATCAGCAACACGGCTCCAGATGCCGGCTTGCGTCCATCGCTGCAGCCGGCGCCAGGCGGTGCGCCAGTTCATCAGCTCAGCCGGCAGGTCCCGCCAAGGAGCGCCCGTACGGGCCAGCCAGAGAACGGCCTCGATGAACCTGCGGTGGTCGATCGAGGGTCGGCCGGTCTTGGGCTTTTGCGGCGGCAGCAAGGACGAGAGCCGGTTCCACATCACGTCCGTCAGCAGGGTGCGTATCGTCACCCAGCCCCAGATGCGGTCACGTCAGCCGTTCACCAGCTTTGGCGACAGAACCTAGTCTGGCAGCGGATCTCGGTGAGCACGAACTCCTCGCACGTGCAGAAACTTGTCCTGATCCTTGCAAGTATTATGGTGAAGTTCGGCTAGATCGTTCAGCCCTTGACGTTAGCAGCCTGCGGACGCGGCCATAGCAAGGCGGCCATGCCGATCGCATAGAGGATCGCGAAGAGAACATACCCGATCCGTGTCGAGAACGAGTCCGGCGTGCTCCCAGGCAGGGGCGAGACGCCAAGGCCAAACAGGATGAGAAAGATCGTCAGCGCGCCACCATAGATCTTGCCCGCTCTAGGGTCCGCAGCAGCTCTCCCACCGAACAGAAGACCGATAAGCAGAACGGTAAGAAACAGGAGCCAGAGCGTCGGGTGGACCTCGAGGAACGTGAAGGCGATCGAGGCCACGATTCCCCCAAGTAGGTTGACGACCGTCAGGCCGAAAGCCGCCCGCTGGCTGCTCGCTAGGTCCAGTTGCCCGAGCAGGGATGCGACAGTGATAGGGATGACGATCGCGGTCGCTAGGCGGTCATCGACGAGGCACAGTGCTACGACCGCCATGAGAATCGACGCACTCGCCAGTGCTTGGCGATTTGCCGTTCGATAGGTGGGCGCGGTCGATGGTGCCGCCGTGCCCTCTCCCCGATCAGCAAGAAGTGCATGCGCTGCCCAGGAGAGCAGCACTCCACCGACAATGGCTTTGGCGAGAATGAGCACCATCGATTCGCCTAGATCGCGCTGCAGGATGTCGAGCATTGGCACGAGAATGGCGACGATCAGCACGAGACCCGCAGCCGGTCCGCCTTTCCCACTGGCCTGGAGCAGGAAGCAGGCCAAGTAGACCAACCACAGGACTGGCAGGAATACGAGCGGTCGGTCACCGAACAGGGCCGTGAGAAAAGACAGGATCTGCCCTGCGATGACGATCACCACGATCATGCCGAGCCCCTGGCCGAGAGCCAGAGGACGGCGGCTGGAGATGAGGAACTGTGCGGCGAACAGGGGCGCGAGAAACGGCGTGATGCTGCCGGCCGCCGTCGTCGCGGCAAAGCCGACCGCAACCGCCAGTGCGATCCGCAAGCCCTGGCGTCGCACCCGTGTCGATTCCAGCGGCTCGACCGAGCTTGCGGCGATCTCAGTTGACATAGGTCAGTACGGAGATGAGCCGGATCCAGAAAGTCCCGAGCGCGTTCAGGACCGGGTTGTCGCCCGTGTAGATCACGACGTTCACCTGGGATCCGTAGCGGGGCCCCGCCGGGCGGGCTCCACCATCGAGGATCAGGCGCACGGGAAAGCGCTGGGCCTCGCGCACCCAGCCGCTGTCATTGCGGATCGTCGGAAGACCGGATGAGCCAGTATCGGTATCCTGGGCGACACCCCAGCCGACGCTCTCGACCCGAGCCGAAAATACCCGACCAGGCAGCGTGTCGAAGACCAGCGCTGCCGTATCGTTGGCCTGGACATGCTCAAGGCTGTTCTCCTTGAAGTCGGCAGAAACCCAGACGGTTCCGGCATCGATGAAGGTTAGAGCCGGCTGCGCGACACTGACCACCTGCCCAACCGCGAGTTGGAGATTGGCGATCACGCCATCCGAAGGCGCCATGACCGTGGTGCGAACTAGGTTCAGCCGCGCCTGCTCCAGTGCGGCAAGTGCCTCCTTGAGCTGCGGATTGTCCGCACCAGCGGGACCAAGCTCTTGTCGGGCACGCTCCAGATTGGCTTCGGCACCGGTAAGACCGGCTTCGGCGGCGTCCAGCGCAGCTTTCGACTGGTCATAGCGAGCACGCGCGTAAACACCGCGTTCGACCAGTTGCATGACTCGCTGCGCCTGCTCGCGCACATTGTCGCGGTTGGCCCGGGCCTCGACGACCTGGGCTTGCGCCGCCTCGACGCCGGCCGTGCTGGCGCCGAGCGTCTGCCCGATCTGCTCGAGCCGGGCTTCTGCCTCGGCAACCGCGATCTGGTAGGGCCCCGGATCGATGCGGAAGAGCGTTTGCCCGGTCTGCACCCGGGCATTGTCGACCACAGCGATCTCGACGATGCGGCCCCCCACTTCAGATGCCATCGGCACGACATAGGCTTGCACGACCGCCTGCGAGGTCGAAGGCGTGCTGCGCTCCATCACGATCGACAAGGTGAACAGGATCACGATCGCCAGGAGGACGAAAAGAGCGACGCGCCGCAAAGGATTCCGCGCGGGACGGCGAGCATGAACCTGATCTGGCGCGCTGTCTGCGTCAGCTGGCCGAACCTCTGGCGGGCCGGTCACGACTGGCTCGGCGTGTTGCGTGGCCTGCCTAGGAAATTTCCTCATGCCGTCCTGCCGATGGTGCGGGTATGGCGAAGGCTTGGCCTCACACGACGGCTGGATCGACCACCCGGGCGGTTCGGACGAACAGGGCCCGAAGCTTGCCCCAGAAGTTCCCACCCAGGACAAAGAAGCTGGCCAGCAGCATGACATCGCCCAGCAGCTGCAATTGCCACAGATTGGGGCGGAGGCTTGGCCAGATGCTGTCGACATAGGGCTCGAGGAACGATGCGATCAGCGGCAGGCAGAGCATGACCAGACCGATTCGATACCGGAGCGGGCTGACCGTGTCGGGCACGAGGGAGGCCGCATAGCCGGACAGATGCCGCTTCAGCTCCTGGAAACCGGCCTTGCCCATGACGGCCACTACCATGAGCAGAAGCACCTTGTTCGTGACGAACAGTGCGCCGGTCAGGGTGGCGATCCTGGCTCCCGAGGCACCGATCGCAGCTGCCAGCGGTAGCAGCAACCACAGCGCGAACGCCAGGATGAACAAGGCGATGCCGAGCTTGAACCGCCAGTTGGCCGCAGCGGGCGGCACCGTGCCTTGAGCAGAGTTCATCATGGCTCGTCTCTTCGGCAGACACACTGCCACTGGATGGCGCTTACAACGCGAACTTCATCATACTGCGCACCGTAACGACTATTCCCTTACAAAACAGATGCACACCGCCCCCTGCAGCCGCTGTCAGTAGCTAGGCGGCTGCTCCAGCCATGGATATCCCTGAGCCCCCAGCGTGTGCCCAAGCTCGAACAGCGCCCGCATGTAGGTCGGATCGAAGGGTTCCACGAGCTTCACGTCGAAGCTGGACGGGACATAGGCGAGATGGAAGCCGACCCTGTCCCGCTGGCTGACCGCGTAGATCCGGTAGAGATCGCCGACGCCCTGGGTCTGGATCAGCGAGGAGATGGCGCGGCCAGCGATGCTCATCGTGTCGCGCTTGACGTCGGCCCACTCGGCATCGAGGCGGGCGTTGCGGATGACGTAGACGTCACGTTGCCGCTCGATGCCCAGCTCCTTGGCAGCCTCGGCAATCTTCAGGGACGGCGGATAGACGAAGACCTGGGCACTGGCGCCGCCATCGACATGCATCTCCTGATAAGGCTGCCCGTCGACGGTGACGTCGAACATGACCGGCGGGAACGCCCCGGGGATGGCCGCGGAGGCGACCAGGATGGTGCGGACCAGCTCCAACGCTCCAGGGTCGCCGCTCGCGGCAATCTTGCCGATGTTCCAGATGACGCCGCGCCGCAGGTCCAGGTTGGTCGTCCCGATAAGGAGGATGCGGCCCTTCGCATGCTCCCGCGCGATGGCCGCGAGCAGATCCTCCGTCATGTACTTGGCGATGGTGCGGCGCAGCGGGGCGGTATCGGCCATGGCGTCGTCGAAGATCGCGGCGAGGTAGCCACGCGTCTCCAGGACATTAGCGGCGGTGAGGGTGGTGTAGATCTCTTCGAGCTGACGGTCATAGGCTGGGCCGAGGAAGGCGAAGGGGGCGGTCAAAGCACCGGTGCTCACCCCGGTCACCACCTTGAACTCCGGCCGCGTCCCAGTCTCGGTCCAGCCGATCAGCAGCCCGGCACCGAATGCGCCATCCTCGCCGCCCCCTGAGACTGCGAGGTAGCTTGCTGGCGGCAGCGGCCCCTCATGCCCGGCGGCCGCAAGCGCAGCGCGTTCGCGGCCGACTGCGTCCACGGCATCCGCCTGCAACGAGCCGAGCTGGTCAGGCGGGTAGTAGCGGATCGCCTGCATCGAGCCGACGTTCATGCTGAGTTCATCGCGCTGCGGCACCGCCGCGAGGCGCGTTGGCGGCGAGCATCCGGTCGCGATCAACGCGCAGACCATGACCACAAGCCACCGCCAATTGCGTTCTATGCATGGAGCGGTTGGACGGTACCGGGACAGGCCGTTCGTGAGGCAACTGGACGAGATCATGTTCAGCCTCTTCAAGGCTTGAAAATCATTGCTCAGTCGTAGTGACGATGGCGTTGAACCAACCTTCTCCAGATGATCAAGGATTGTCGTGAACAATACCAGGGACTGGTTGAAGATATGTGTGAAAAATGATCATGCCGCATTTGAACGACTTGGGATTGAGTTCGAGGATGTCGTCAATGTCGAGCTGCAACAGCCGAGGTGTCGGAGGTGCTCGCGCCAGCCGCCTCCGCCCGGGCCAGGCGCGCCAGGTGGCCTTGGCGGTGCTGACGCCAGCGGTGCAGGAGCCGCTCCATGTCGTGGAGCAGTTGCTCCAGCCGGGCGGTGTCCTGGCCGAGCTGCCGCCAGTGCCGGATCACCTCCAGCTGCCGAGTGATCCGCAGCTCGCCGGCGACGATCTGCGCCCCGAGCCAGCGCAGACGTTCCTCCGCGTTCATCCGGCCGATCCCGCGCGATGGCATGCGCTGACAACCGGCAGGGTTTCGCCGGGTGCCGGCAGGCCAACAGGACGATCCGCCGCCGCGCCCACGACAGCGCAGCCCGAACTGGTCCGACGTCCGCTACCGTAGGTCACTTTATGAAAGCGGGGATCACAAGATGAAATTCATGATCGAGGTCCTCAATATCGCCGGAAGACGAAGCGGCACAGCTGGAGCTCCTTCTTCTTGAAGCGGTAGATCGACCCACGCAGGTAGCGCTCATAGAATACGAAGGTCTGGGCGCTGGTCATCGCCTCGATCTCCCGCTGCCGGGCGCGCAGCCGCTCCAGCCAGACCTGCAGGGTCTGAATGTAGTCGTTGCGGCGGTTCTCCAGGTAGATCGGCTCAAAGGTGCTGACCGAGGCCTCCAGCACGTCGGTAAGGTAGGGCGGGTCGGTCTCCGGGAAGACATCTTGTGCCAAGATGAGACTGCTCCTGTCGCGCGGAACGTTGCCCCAGGTGATGCTCTGCAAAGACAGGTGTGCGCCACGGTTCAGCCAACCATGGCACCGCTCAAAGAACCGCCGATAGATTGCGACCTTCTCAGCCGCTGACAGGCCGGGCCGCGTGAAGTGCTCGAACGCCCCCACCGAGACGATGCCCGAGAACTTGCTGGCCGGTCGGTAATCCTCGTAATTCTCCAGCCGGACCTCGACCCCAGGCAGGTCGAGCGCGCGCACGTAGTTGTACTGGTCGCTGCTCAGGGTCAGACCGGTTGCTGCGGCGACACCATATTGCTCGACCGCCCGGCGCAGCATGGAGCCCCAGCCGCAGCCGATGTCGAGCAGGCTGTCGCCTGGCCCAACGCCGACGGCCTTCAGGTGGAAGTCGAGCTTGGCTTCCTGCGCGAGTTCCAGGCTGACCGGATTGGCCGTGGCTTGGTGCGGATCGCCCCAGCGGGCGGCGCTGTAGGTCAGGTTGCGGTCGAGCCACAGGCGATAGAAGTCGGTTCCGACGTCGTAATGGTAGGAGATGGCTTCGGCCGACGCGCCGGAAGGTTGGCTTTTCGGGGTTTGCTCGCTCATGAGATCAAACCTTGACGTGGTGCTGATGCCAATCCGCGGCCGTTGCCTGCCTCCGAGGTTCTTCCCGATATAGTCCAAGCAGCGCCTCGCGCGGCTCACACGGATGGGCTTTAGGATTCTCGCAGATCATGTTGACCACGCTTCCATAGATGATTGCTTCGATATGATAAGTAACATCAATAATACTGGTACTTGATTTAGTGAGACTTGAAACAGTTCTAGGTATATTTGAAGTCATTCAATTCAGATGCATACTTTGATAGCTACTCAGCAACGAGTCAAAGACGCGGTGAGTACCTCCGCAAACAGGTTCACTGGGAAAACCTAACTGTCGACGAGATCCTCGCGTTCCGCAATCCGGTTGCTCTGTCAGCTTCGCCGACGATCGCCAGTCGCTCGTGACGGCCCAGGGCGAGAAGGTCACCCGGTCGGGGGGCTGCCGGAGATCAGCCTGATCGACCAGCCCGGCCAGGACGGCACCGCCTGCTGGCTCACAGACAAGGACCCGCGTCCGGGCGGCCTGCCGTTCACCAGACCACTTCTCGTGTCACTGGGTCCTGGCGACGGCGAAACGGACCGGGGTGGAGCCCCAGATGTGGCTGACTGACGGGCGCGAACCTATTGTTTTGTGCTGGGACAAGGGCAGCGAACTCGGCCAGCTCCTCCCCTGGACCTGGAATGCTGAGGCGATCAGATTTTGCGGGCAAGTGCTTCGGAATGGGAGGCATCGATGGCCATGCTTGGTGGGACGAAAGTTCCGGGCTGGACCGCGACGCACCCGGCGCGGCTCGTGACGGTCATCTCGTTGGCGCTCGCCCCTCTCCCAGTCGCGGCCGGCGAACTTCGCGTGACGATCGAAGGCATCCGCTCGTCGGATGGCACGGTTCTGATCGGACTCTACGACAGCCCGACGAGCTTCGCTCGCGCCGTCGAGGTATCGGCCGGCGAGGGCTTCCTTGTCGATCCGCAGCGCTTCGCTGCCGTAGCGCTGCGCGCCAACGCCGCGATGCGGAGTGCTGTGGTCTTCAGCAATCTCGATCCGGGACGGTACGCCGTCATCGCCTTCCACGACGAGAACGGGAACACCAAACTCGACAAGAACTTCATGGGCGTCCCCACCGAGCCGTATGGGTTCAGCAACAACGTCCAGGGATTCCTCGGCCCCCCGCCCTTTGACGATGCAGCTGTGGTACTCGAGGACAATGACCAGGCCATCCACATCGCGATGATCTACCACGAGGGGCGCAAGTAGGGCACGATCCAAAATCAGGTGCCTCGACCACCAAAGAGTGGTGGGCTACGCGTTCGCGCTGTCCGTCTTGCCCTTTGCCTGGCCCGGTCCAGCACCAGCCCAGTCATCGTCATCACGTCGGCAGCATTGGTCTCCAGCCCCTGGCTCTTGAGCCGTCGCACAATAGCCCTCGGCGACCTCGATCAGAGCGGGGATGACCGCCATGTGCTGCTCCTTCGGTGCGCCGCTGCGATGCTTAGCCGGCTTCCTCTCGATCCTGCTCCGTTTCGTCCCGATGCGGGCGTAGTTCGGGTGCGCCGCGCACCGGCTCGTTCGGCCGTCGCTCATAAGCGCCACCTTCGCCCGAGACCCGGACCCTCTGCACCACGCGACGCGCCTTGTCCTCGGCCATGCCCAGGCTGCGTAGTGCATAGTCCATCAGTGCGAAGGCAAGCTCACGCTCGCCCATGATGGCGATCCCGGCGCCCTGTCGCTCCAGGTTAGCGACCTCCCCTTCGCTGTGGGTCCGCACCGCCGTGTCGATGGTCGGGTTCAGCCCACGCGCGAGCTCGATGATCCGGCGGGTCTGGTAGCCTTCGGGTGTAGCGATCACAATCAACCGAGCCTGGGCGGCGCCGGCCGCTTCCAGTACGCCCGGAGTGCTGGCATCGCCGTAGATCGCCGCAACGTTCTGTGCACGTAGTGCTTCGATTCGCCGGCGGTCTTGATCGATGACGATGATCGGCAGACCCTGGCTCTTCAGCCCCTTACCCACCACGCTCCCGACCCGGCCGTAGCCGACGATGATGGCGTGGCCATGCGGCCCGGCCTCGTCCGTCGTGGTCGGCAGCCTGGTCAGGCTGGCATCGCCGCGGCGCTCGATGTGGGCGAGCACCCGGGGCCGATGACGCAGCCAGCTGGACATTCGATCGATAGCGGCGAAGGCCAGCGGATTGAGGGTGATCGACAGAAGAGCGCCGGCCAGGATCAGGTCATGCCCTTCCGGCGGCAGAAGGCCGAGCGCTATTCCAAGCCCGGCCAGGATGAACGAGAACTCGCCGATCTGCGCCAGGCTCGCCGAGACAATGAGTGCCGTCGAGGCCGGATAGCCGAAGGCCAGCACGATCCCGAACGCCACCAGCGATTTGCCGAGGATGATAACCAGTACGACCGCAAGGACAGCCAGCGGTTCATGCACCAGGATCGCCGGGTCGAACAGCATGCCGACCGAGACGAAGAACAGAACTGCGAAGGCATCCTTGAGCGGCAGCGAATCGGCCGCCGCTTGATGACTGAAGTCGCTTTCGCTCAAGACCACGCCGGCAAAGAAGGCGCCAAGCGCGAAGGAGACGCCGAACAGTTCGGCCGAGCCGAAGGCGATGCCGAGTGCCGTCGCCAGCACTGACAACGTGAAGAGCTCGCGTGAGCCAGTACGCGTCACCTGTGCCAGGAGCCAGGGGATCATCCGCGTGCCGACGACCAGCACCAGGACCAGGAACAGACCGACCTTGCCCAGGGTGAGCGCCAAGATCAGGAGCAGACTGCCGTCGCCGACATGGCCGGCCAGACCACGTGGGTCCCCGCCCAGCACCCCCGCAAGCGCCGGCAGCAGCACCAGCGCCAGCACCATTGCGAGGTCCTCGACGATGAGCCAGCCCACCGCGATCCGGCCGTTGTGGGAATCGAGGATATTGCGCTCCTCCAAAGCCCGCAGCAGCACGACGGTGCTCGCGACCGAGAGGGCCAGCCCGAACACCAGTCCAGCGCCGAACGTCCAGCTCCAGAAATGGGCAATGCCGACCCCGAGTGCTGTCGCCACCGCTATCTGGCCGATCGCGCCAGGAATGGCGATCTTGCGGACGGCAAGCAGATCCTGGATCGAGAAATGCAGCCCGACCCCGAACATGAGCAGGATGATGCCGATCTCGGCCAACTGGGTGGCAAGCCCCTCGTCGGCGATGAAGCCCGGGGTGAACGGTCCGACCGCGACCCCAGCCAGCAGATAGCCGACGAGCGGCGGCAGCTTCAGCTTGGTTGCTAGAAAGCCGCCGACGAAGGCGAGGACCAGGCCGATGACGATGGTGGCGATGAACGTCGACTCGTGCGGCACAGCCTGTTTTTTCCTGTTGGTGCGGGAAGAGCTTGGTCAGAACTCGGATATGGAAGACGAGCGGCTTGCCCGAAGAATCTGAAGTTTAACACGCCCGCACGAGGAAACACCCAACACCAATTATCATTCCGATCCTAGTAAAAATAAAATTACATCATGAAACAAAATCATACATTTGCTATTATTTAATTGCACACCGTACTTGATTCAGCGGCCACAGTGATCATTTACTAACAACAACTATCTTTAGGTGTCATCCGCCGTTCATGACCACATCCCTACTGATGCCTTGTCCTAAGTCGCTTGCCCCGCCTGCTATGCAGACGGACAGTTCCGTTCCGCCACGGGTGGAGCGATTCTCTTCCCAAGCGGAGGCGCGCTACTGGCTGAAGGTGCTGGGCCCGTTTCGCGAGCCGAGGCTCGTCCGCAGCGTAGGGGAACTGGCCATCACGGCGGCTCCGTTCTTCGCCTTGTGGCTTCTGATGTGGTTCAGCCTTGGCTACTCCTACTGGCTTTGCTTGGTGCTAGCGATTCCTGCGGCGGGCTTCCTGGTCCGCCTGTTCGTAATCCAGCACGACTGCGGTCATGGGTCGTTCTTCCGAGCTCGAGCTGCCAACGATTGGGTTGGACGGGTGATCGGCGTGATCACCCTCACGCCTTACGGGCACTGGCGGCACACGCATGCGATCCATCACGCTACGTCAGGCAACCTGGACAAGCGTGGAATCGGCGATATCGATACCTTAACGGTACGTGAGTTTGCGCAACTCTCTGCTGGGAAGAAGCTGCTCTACCGCTTGTCGCGCAATCCATTCATCCTGCTCGGGGTGGCAGCCCCTTACCTCTTCATCCTGCACTATCGCTTGCCTGCAAAGCTGATGTGGTCGACGACGGAGGCGTGGCGCAGCACGATGGCTACTAACCTCGCCATCGTGGCCCTGGCCGGCTCGACCATTGCGGTAGTCGGTCTCCATGATTTCCTGATGATCCAGGTACCCATCACCTGGCTCGCCTCCTCGATCGGTGTCTGGCTGTTTTTCGTTCAGCACCAGTTTGAGGATGGACACTGGGAGAAGGCCGGCGCGTGGAATGTTCATACCGCTGCCGTTCACGGCAGCTCACATCTGTATCTGCCGCTCGTGCTGCGTTGGTTCACTGCCAACATTGGGGTTCATCACGTTCATCATCTCTCCAGCCGAATCCCGAGCTACCGTCTCCATGAGGTGCTCCGCGCCCATCCGGAGCTGAACGACGTCAATCGCATTACGCTCAAGGATACCATTGGCTGTTTCCGCCTGGCCTTGTGGGACGAGGACAAGAACAGACTGGTCCCTTTTTTCGATGCGCGAGTGAAGTGAACCAATGGCAGATTCTTCCGCCGCTTCTCACGCCATTGGGGCAGGATGCGCTCCGTTACCCGCAGACGCCGCTTGGTCTTTCTGATGGGTCGAGGCCGAGAAGCGGCCGTCACCCGTAACAGCAACAGGTTCCTGCGGCTGGCATAGCGCTTAATATTGGGTTTCCCAGGCACAGCCAGCTGAACCCGTAGCATGGAGGCGGGCCTTCTCTGTCAGATCAACATGATCAGATTGCTCCCATATAAGCTTGCTCTCACCAAAATAGTCATCTTTAGGCAGGCCGATCTCAAGGTTGCTTGAAGGCCTTTTTCGTTCTGTATCTTTCATTGGTAACATTTCTTAAGTGTCCCATGCCGAACGAACGCAAATGCCAGTCGGTGATCGGTGATCATCATGGCCATGATGCATCATCTGTGCGATAATGCACTATGGTAGAAAGCAAAGCAGACCTTGAGCGATCTCAAGTCCAGATGGACACTGCCCTTGATCGATGGGAGGGTGAAGGCGGCGCGCAAGCTTGGCCGTGGACCCCTGGATACCAAGGCGGGGCTCCAAGCGACAGAGAGCGTCAAGTTTTGGAATATCTTGGCGCAGCAGTGGTCAGCGGATGGAATGAACTACCTACCGGCATTCAACGCACCATCTTCCAGTATGCCACTGCCGGCAAAACCTATGATCTAGCTCGACTGCGAGAGCAGATCGCTCGCTTCTTGCATGATCATAAGGACGATCCGCAAAATCGATGAAGCTCTATTTGCAGCGAGCAGGAGCGGGCTCCGCCAGCTGCTGACCTACACTGCACGTGGTGTGCCGCTTGCTGTAGTTCATCCAGCGGACGCTTAACCACCACCCTCTCACTACCAGCCAGGATAGCTGCGTGCCACGGCCATGGCCGCGACGACGCAGTCAGGATGACCAGCCGACCTGGCCCATGAGCGGACCGACCGGCTGCCGGCCCGCATCAGATCATGGCGTTACGGTGGCGGCCGCCTGCGGTGCCGGGGCCGCGACGAGCTGGGCGGCACAGCTGGTGGCGGCCGCA
>NZ_DATMFZ010000318.1:0-16254 GCF_035556675.1 Geminicoccus sp.
TGATCCTGGTGGTCGAGGACGAGCCACCCTTGCAGCAGCTCCTGGCCTACAACCTGAAGTCGGCCGGCTTCGACGTCGCCCAGGCCTTCGACGGCGAGGAGGCGCTGCAGCTGATCGACGAGCGCGCCCCCGACCTGGTCCTGCTCGACTGGATGCTGCCGGAGGTCTCCGGCGTGGAGCTGTGCCGCCGGCTGCGCCGCCGCGCCGATACCTCGGCCGTGCCGATCATCATGCTGACCGCGCGCACCGAGGAGCATGACCGGCTGCGCGGCCTGGAGACCGGTGCGGACGACTATGTCACCAAGCCGTTCTCGCCGGCCGAGCTGGTGGCCCGGATCCGGGCGGTGCTGCGCCGGGTCCGCCCGGCCTTCTCCGAGCAGACCCTGACCTTCCACGACCTGCGCATGGACCTGACCGCGCACCGCGTGTTCCGCAGCGGCCGCGAGGTCCACCTGTCGCCTACCGAGTTCCGCCTCCTGCGCTACCTGCTGGAGAACCCCGGCCGCGTGTTCAACCGCAGCCAGCTCCTGGACCGGGTCTGGGGCTCCGACCTCGAGATCGAGCTGCGCACCGTGGACGCCACCGTGCGTCGCCTGCGCCGCTCGCTCAACCAGAACGGCGAGACCGACCTGCTCCGCACCGTGCGGGCCGAGGGCTATTCTCTCGACCTGAAGCACGGCGTCCCGGCGGAGGGCTTGGCCGAGACCGGCTGACCTCGCCGCCGCTGCCGACACACGCCCTCCCGCTCCACCGTCCCGTCCCGCACACTCCGGCAAACGCCTCGGGCAGGATAGGGAACGAGGGCAGGGGAAGGGGTGCGCCTGCCGGCAGTGGGAGCCCGGCCGCCTGCCACGACGCCCGTCGACGCGAGAGGCGACCCTGCCCGGTCTTCAGAAGGGCAGCAGGATGTCCAGCGCCTGCTGGCCATAGCGCGGCTGCTGCACGTCGGTGATCTGGCCGCGGCCGCCATAGGCCATGCGCAGCTCGGCGATCTTCTCGTGCGCGATGGTGTTGTCGGAGGTGACGTCCTGCGGGCGGATCACCCCGGCCAGCACCAGCTCGCGCACCTCGAAGTTCACCCGGATCTCCTGGCGGCCCCGGATCACCAGGTTGCCGTTCGGCAGCACCTGGGTCACCACCGCCGCCACGGCCAGCCTGATCTCCTCGTCGCGGCTGACCGTGCCGCTGCCACGGCTGCCCGACTGGCTGCTCAGCCCGACGAAGTCGCCGTCCTCCGACTCGTTGGACAGCAGGTCGCCGAGCTTTCCCGCCATCCCGAACATCTGGTTGATGCCGAGGTCCTCGCTGTTCCGCCTGGCCCTGGTGCTCTCGTTGCTGAGCTCCGCCCGGTCCGCCATGGTCACCCGGACGGTCACCACATCGCCGACCTCCCGCGCCCGCTGGTCCTTGAAGAAGGCGCGCGCGCCGCTGCGCCACAGCGAGTTGGCGCCGGCCGTGGGGGCCGGCTCGGGGTCGGGCATCGGCAGGGAAACCGGCTGGTAGCCCGCCACTGCGACCGGGTTCTCGATGGGGGTCAGCGGCGGTGTCTTGCCGATCGCCTCCAGGCGCTCGGAGATGCCGCAGCCGGCCAACGGCAGGACCAGGAGCACCAGCCGCGCCCGCCTCGTCCAGGCCCGTCCGCCGTGCATCGGGTCATCCGCCCTCCGCTCCGTCGGCTTGGCCGATCCCGGCCAGGCTCCGCCGATCCCCGTCATGAATCTTCTCCGATCGCGATCTCGCCTGCCGCCACGACCCGCCCCTGGACCTGACGGGCGCTCGTCAGATTGCTGGCCCGCACCGTCGCGCCCAGCGCACCATCATCCAGTGCGGTGCCGGTCACGCTCAGGCGCAGGCCGCCGCGCACGAAGTTGATCCGCACGGGCTCACCGCGGCGGACCATGCGCGGCTGCTGGAGTCCGTTGCGCAGCACCGGCCGGCCGGCTGGCAGCCGGCGCACCACCTCCATGCCATCGAGTTCAGCCATCGAGCGCAGCGCATCCGGATCCAGCCGCTGCAGTGGCCAGGGCACCATGCGGAACTGCTCCGGCGTCACCAGTGCTCCCGCCGGCAGTGCCTCGACCGGCACCGGCACCGTCACCACCTCGTCCAGGACCGCCACCATGCGCAGCCGCCCGACATGCCCGGTGCCATCCTGCACCGCGAGCCAGCCGGTCAGCCGCCGCCCGCCGCTCCCGCCCGAGGCCGGCTGATCCGCCGTGAGCGTCACGAGCACCGGTGCAGCGCTGGGGTTGCCGAGTGGCAGGGCGGGCTGGACGATCCGGATCAGCCAGTCGCCGTCCCGGCCGGCTGCCAGCTCTTGGCGGACCAGCGCCTGAAGTGCCGGCTCGTCCAGCGCCATGCCCGGTGCGATCGTGATGGACACCCCGGCCGCGGCCGGATGGGCCAGCAACAAGGCGGCGAGCAGGGCTGCCGTCCTGCACCAGCCCGAGAAGCGGGGCGGCATGGTTCGCATCCTCAGCCCCGCAACTGGGTCACGGTGCCCATCATCGAATCGGTGGCAGTGATGACCCGCGAGTTCAGCTCGTAGGCGCGTTGGGCGGTGATCAGGCTGGTGATCTCGGCCACCGGGTTGACGTTGGAGTTCTCCAGATAGTGCTGGAGCACCGTGCCGAACCCGTCCGAGCCGGGCGTGCCGATCATCGCCGGGCCGGACGCGGCGGTCTCCGCCAGGAGGTTGTTGCCGAGCGGCTCCAGGCCGACCTCGTTCACGAAGCTCGCAAGCTCCAGCTGGCCCAGCTCCTGCAGCTCGACCTGGCCCGGAATGCGCGCGCTGACCCCGCCCTCCGGATTGATGGCGACCTCGATCGCATTGCCCGGCACGGTGATGCCGGGCGAGACGGGATAGCCGTCGGCGGTCACCAGCTGGCCCTCCGGGCTCAGCTGCAGATTGCCGGACCTTGTGTAGCCGAGTTCGCCCGAAGGCAGCTCCACCACGAAGTAGCCCTCGCCCTGGATCGCCAGGTCGAGATCGTTCTCCGTGCCGACCAGGGGCCCCTGCTCCAGCACGCGGTACACCGCGGCGGTCTTCACGCCCAGGCCCACATCCACGCCCGCCGGCACGGTCGTGCCGGTCTCCGACGAGGCCGCGCCGCCGTGGCGCTGGCTCTGGTAGAGCAGGTCCTGGAACTCCGGGCGAGCCCGCTTGAAGCCGGTCGTTGTCATGTTGGCGATATTGTTGGAGATCACGTCGACGTTGAGCTGCTGCGCGGCCATGCCGGTCGCGGCGATGTTCAGGGATCGCATGAACGGGCTCCCGATCGGGCAGGGGTCAGGACGAGGCGAGCATCCGGTCGACCGTGCGCCGGGCCAGGTCGTGATGGGTTTCCAGCAGGCGCTGGGTGCTCTCGAAGGCGCGGGTGACCTCGATCAGCCGGGTCATCTCTCGGACCGGCTGGACATTGGAGCCTTCGAGCGAGCCCTGGACCACCAGGGCCGCCTCGGCCGGGACGATCGGGCCGTCGGTGCGGTAGCGGCCGCTGCCTTCCGGCACCAGGGCGGCGTCATCGCCCGGCTGGACCAGGCCCAGGCGGGCGACCACCACCTCGTCCGCCGAGATCGTGCCGTCGGCGGCGATCGTGATGCTCCTGGCATCATCGGGCAGGATGATCGGGGCACCACCATTGTCCAGGACCGCGGCATCGCCCGCGACCAGCCGGCCCGCCGCATCGGTCGTGAACCGGCCGGCCCTGGTCAAGCGCTCGCCCTCCGCCGTCTCCACCTGAAACCAGCCGGGGCCTACCAGCGCCAGGTCGAGGGCGGCACCCGTGCTGCGCAGTGCCCCTTCCTTGCGGTCTACGACCGTGCCGAAGTCCTGGGCGAATGCGACCTGGCCCGGCTCGCCCGCATGGCGCAGGTCCTTGGCAAATACGAGGTCCTGCCGCCGAAAGCCGGTCGTGTCTGCATTGGCGACATTGCCCGCCACCACGTCCAACGCACGCTGCAGGCCGAGCCCGCGGGCCAGGCCGAGATAGCCGGTAAGATCCAAGTCCGACCTCCACGCCGACGGGCCACTGGCCCGGTTCACCTGCGTGGATCCTGACAGAACCTGGTTAACGAAAGCCTAAGTGACGGGGGGCGATCGACAACACGGCCCCTCTGCCGGCGCGGTACGCCCGGCCAGGACCGGGTTCAGCTCGGAAAATGCATGATCCTGCCCTGGCCTCCAGGCGGGTCAGTGGGACGGCGAGTCCGCGTAGCTGGCGATGGCGCCGCTGACCGAACCCAGGATGTCGCTCAGCAGTGCCTCGTCCTCGGCCTCCACCATCACCCGGATCAGCGGCTCCGTGCCTGAGGCGCGCACGAGCAGGCGGCCCTTGCGGCCGAGTCTCGCCTGGCTGTCCTTGATCAGCTGCTCGATGGCCGGTGAGGTCAGGTCGATGCGCCGCTGCACCCGCACGTTGGACAGCTTCTGCGGCAAGGGCGTGAACGGCCTGGCAACCTCGCTGACCGGCCGGTTCTTCTTGAGCAGCACCGCCAGGACCTGCAGCGCCGCCAGCAGCCCGTCGCCGGTCGTGCCGAAGTCGGTCATGATGATGTGGCCGGACTGCTCGCCGCCCAGGTTGTAGCCGCCCTGGCGCATGCGCTCGACCACGTAGCGGTCGCCGACCTTGGTGCGCAGGAGCGGCAGGCCGCGATCGGCCAGATAGGTCTCCAGGCCGAGATTCGACATCAGCGTGGCGACCACGCCGCCGCCGGTGAGCCGCTGCTCCTCCTGCCACTGGGTGGCGATCAGCGCCAGAACCTGGTCGCCGTCGATGATCTGGCCGTGCTCGTCGACCATCACCACCCGGTCGGCGTCGCCATCCAGCGCAATGCCGAGATCGGCGCCGTGGGCGAGCACTGCGCGGGCGACATTCTCCGGATGAGTCGAGCCGCAGTCATGGTTGATGTTGAAGCCGTTCGGCGAGGTGCCGACCCGCACGACCTCCGCACCCAGTTCCCAGAACAGGTCGGGTGCGATGTGGTAGGCGGCGCCGTTGGCGCAATCGACCGCGATCTTGAGGCCGGCCAGGGTCATGCCGCGCGGAAAGCTGCTCTTCAGATACTCCACGTAACGGCCATGCGCATCGTCGATGCGCAGCGCCCTACCGAGCTCCGCAGGTCCGGCCAGCGCCGATGCGGCGTCCGCCAGGATCGCCCGCTCGATCTCCAGCTCGATCGCGTCGGACAGCTTGAAACCATCTGGCCCGAACAGCTTGATGCCGTTGTCCTGGTAGGGATTGTGAGAGGCGGAGATGACCACGCCCAGGTCGGCGCGCAGCGTGCGGGTCAGGAACGCGGCGGCAGGCGTGGGCAAAGGCCCCGCCAGCATCACGTCCATGCCCGCGGAGACGAAGCCGGCAGTGAGCGCCGGCTCGATCATGTAGCCGGACAGTCGGGTGTCCTTGGCGATCACGACCCGGTGGCGGTGGCTGCCCCGGACGAACACTCGACCCGCCGCCTGTCCCAGACGCAGCGCCATCTCGGCGGTCATCGGCCAAATGTTGGCGGTGCCCCGCACCCCATCCGTCCCGAACAGCCGCCGTTCCATGAGCCTGCGCCTCCGTCTGCGCTCCGCTACGAGATCGTCCACTTGCGGCCACGCGCAGCACAAGTCCACCCACGCAGCTTGCGCAGCAGCCATGCGATCCCGCACCGCAGCACCCATGCAACAGTGCCGGTCACGATCGGGTGATAGCATGAGATGCTCGCAGCCATTTCGGAAAAATGGCGGAGATCGTAACGGAGGGCAGCACGCGTATCATAATGCGCTATGGGCGCGGATTGCTTCTGCCGCCCAGGTGTCGCCCGCTATGATCGCTACCAATATGCGGTGACTGAAACCGGTTGGAGCGGCATCAATGGTCGAGGATGGCCGGGGGATGGTCGAGGAGTGCCGGGGCGAGATCATTCTGCCCAATGGCAAGGTCGAGCCTGCCGAACGACGCGCGCCGACGCGCGGCGAGCCGACCTACCCGCGCAGCGCCGGGCGTGTGGACGGCAGCCTGGTCAGGGATCGTCGGGTCCGACGACGGCCGCGTGACGAGACCTTGCGCGGCCGCCTGATCGACCTGAGGGGCTGACGGAGGCACACGCCGCTTCCGGTCGCGTGGTGTCCTCCGCCTGGTCCTGACCCTGACCAGCCGCCCCGGCTCCGGTCACTCGTTCGAGACCACTTCCTCGACTGGAGGCGGACGCCGGTCCAGGCCCAGGAGGAAGCATTCCGAGCTGTCGCTGCGGGTAGCATCCGGGCGGAGGATGCGCACGCTGCGGAACATGGCCTTCGCCCGCTGCTGCAAGGTGGCCTCGGCCCCGCGGACGAGCTTGATCAGCACGCTGCCGCCTTCAACCAGATGGGTCTCGGCGAATTCCAGCACCGCCTCGCCCAACTGCTCCGCGCGCAGCCGGTCCACCAGCCTGCGGCCGGTGGAGGAGGCAGCCATGTCGCTCAGCACCAGGTCGACGCCCGATCCGACCGCCGCCGCGAGGGCCGCCTCGGTCGCTTCGGCCAAAAAGTCGCCCTCGATGATGGTGACGCCGGCGATGGGCGCGATCGGCTGGAGATCGACCGCCACCACCCGGGCCTGCTTGTTCGCCGCGTACTGGCTCCACGATCCGGGTGCGGCACCCAGATCCACGACCACCATCCCAGGACGGATCAGGCCGAACCGTCGGTCGATCTCCTCCAGCTTGAACACCGAGCGTGCCCGGTAACCCTGCGCCTTGGCACGCTGCACGAACGGGTCGTTGAGCTGCCGGGTCAGCCAACGCTGCGAGGAGGCACTATGGGCCCGCGCGTCGCGCAGGCGCACCCGGGTCCGGGAGTTGCTGCCGCTCATGCGCTCACCCTCGCCTGCTCCAATCCGCCCGTCAGCGCCAGCATCTGGTGCAGTCCCTTGCCTAGCAGGTCGTTCAGGATGCCCTCGCGCACCCCGCGGTCGGCCACCTGCAGCCGCTCGATCGGCCAGATCCGGCAGACCGCCTCCAGAATCGCGCAGCCGGCCACGACCAGATCGGCCCGGCCCTTGCCGATGCAGGGGTGCGCGGCCCGCTCCGCGTTGGTCAGCGTGCGCAGATGGCGGCCCACCGTGTCGAGCACATCATAGTCGAGGGTGGTGCCGTCCACCTGGCGCCGGTCGTAGCGGCGCAGGCCCAGATGGATCGCTGCCATGGTGGTGACGGTGCCGGACGTGCCCAGCACCTGGACGCGGCCCTGGCGGTCCTGCTGCTCGTACCAGCGCACCGGCTCGAATGCGGCCAGACGCCTGGCGACGAAGCCGACCATCCGGTCATAGCGTTCCGGGTCCGGCTCCGAGCCGAAGCTCTCGGACAGGGTGACCACGCCCAGCGGCAGGGACAGGGAATGCGCACCGCCGTCCTCGGGCCGGCGGAAGCGGTCCAGCCACATGAGTTCGGTCGAACCCCCGCCGATGTCGATCATCAGGAGGTGGCGCGCGGCGTGGTCGATCAGCGGCAGGCAGCCGAGCAGGGCGAGCGAGGCTTCCTCTTCCTGGTTCAGCACCTCCAGCCGGATCCCGGTCTGGCGCCGCACCCGTTCGACGAAGTCCTGGCCATTGTCCGCGCGCCGGCAGGCCTCGGTGGCCACGCAGCGCGCCCGGGTGACGCCCCGCTTCAGCATGATCCCGCGGCACACCCGGATTGCCGCGATGGTGCGGGTCATGGCGCCGTCGGACAGGCGGCCGGTATGGGCCAGGCCTTCGCCCAGCCGCACGATGCGCGAGAAGCTGTCGATGACCTCGAAGCCGCCTTCGGTTTCGCGTGCCACCAGCAGCCGGCAGTTGTTGGTGCCGAGATCCAGGGCAGCCAGGATGGGGGCGGCCCGAACTGCCGGGTCGCCCGGCTCGAGAAGGTCTTGGTCGTCCTCGGCTAGCATGGGCGGGGATCATATGTCCTGGCCGTGCGCCGGCGCAATCTGCCGCGTTGCACCGCTGCTCCGCGGCCACGTGCGAAGCGGCGTCGCTTGCCGGGCCTGCCGGCTCCCTGCTACCGGCAGTGCCGGGCGAGCGGCCACGCGGCTACCGGTCGCCCCATCACGAGCCGCCGGACCGTTAGGAAGCGGCCGCCTGCCGGATACCGGGTGAAGATGAGCACGATCCGATCGACATTCGCGGCTGCCCTGCTCCTCGGGCTGACGGGCTGCTCCGGCGGCGACGATGCGCCGCGGCCCACGGCCAGCAGCGAGCCTTACTGCCCGCGCCCCACGCTGGTCGCTGACCTCGCGGTGAGCGAGGGGCGCAGCGCCGACGGTCAGGCGGCCTGGACCGCCACGCTCGGCGATCTGCGCTCGAGCTGCGAAGCGCGCGAATTCGACTATCTGGTCGATTTCGATGTTACGGTCGATCTGCGGACCGGGCCCGGCTACGCGGGCGATCGGGTCCAGGTCGACTATTTCGTGGCAGTGACCACCGATACCGGCGAGGTGGTCGACAAGCAGACCTTCCCGGTCATCCTGCAGCCCGGCCGCAACGAGCGGCGCACCATGCGCCGGGAGACGCTGCGTCAGCGCCTGCCCTTCACACACCAGGACCAGCCGGCGATCTGGTCCGTGCTGGTCGGCTTCGAGCCGACCGAGCAGCAGGTCCGGGACCGCATCGAGCCGCTGCCGGCACTGGGTGAGGGGGCTTCGACCAGTGGCGGCCCGGGGGATGCCGGCGGCTCGCCTGGAAGTGGACAGTGACCGATCCCGGCCCTTAGAACTTCTGTACCATCCGGCCGGTGACGCTTGCCCGTCGATCGGCCGGCCACGTGGCACGTGCGGCCACCGGACCCGAACAGAGGGCCGGATCCCGCGCTGCCGCCTAGGGGGGCAGAAGATGACGGGCTTCGAGATCTTCCTTTACTTCTTGGTGATCGCCTGCGGGGTGGCCGGACTTGGCTACGGCGTGATGACGCGTGCCCAGGTCCTGGCACTCCCCGCAGGTAATGAACGGATGCAGCAGATTGCGGCCGCCATCCAGGAAGGGGCCGGTGCCTATCTGAACCGCCAGTACACCACCATCGCGATCGTGGGTGTGGTGATCCTGCTGCTGCTGCTCGTGCTGCTGGGCATCTATCCGGCCTTGGGCTTCGCGATCGGCGCCTGCCTGTCGGGTGCCGCCGGCTTCATCGGCATGAACGTGTCGGTCCGGGCCAACGTGCGCACCGCCGAGGCGGCACGCTCCGGCCTGGCGCGCGGCCTGGACGTCTCGTTCAAGGCGGGTGCCGTCACCGGCATGCTGGTGGTGGCGCTGGGCCTTCTGGGCGTGGCCCTCTATTTCGGCTTTCTGCTCGCGATCGGCGTCGACGAGCGCCGGATCCTGGAGGCGCTGGTCGGCCTGTCGTTCGGCGCGTCGCTCATCTCGATCTTCGCGCGGCTGGGTGGTGGCATCTTCACCAAGGGTGCGGATGTCGGCGCGGACCTGGTCGGCAAGGTCGAGGCCGGCATTCCCGAGGATGATCCGCGCAATCCCGCGGTGATCGCCGACAATGTCGGGGACAATGTCGGCGACTGCGCCGGCATGGCTGCCGACCTGTTCGAGACCTATGCGGTCACCATGGTGGCCACCATGCTGCTCGGTGCCATCTTCTTCGACGGCGCGCAGCAGGCGACGCTGATGCTGTTCCCGCTGGTGATAGGCGGCGCCTGCCTGCTCGCCTCGATCGCCGGCACCTACTTCGTGAAGCTCGGGCCCAGCAACGACATCATGGCCGCCCTGTACAAGGGCTTCATCGTGGCGGCGGTGATCTCGGCGGTGCTGATGCTGCTGTTCACCCTGATCATGCTGTCGGGCACCGAGTTCACGCCCACGGTCGGGCGGTCGTTCGGCTGGCTGCACGTGTTCGGCTGCACGCTGGTGGGCCTGGCCGTCACTGGTCTGCTCATGTGGATCACCGACTTCTATACCTCGACCAAGCACGCGCCGGTCCGCTCGATCGCGCGCGCCAGCGAGACCGGGCACGGCACCAACGTGATCCAGGGGCTGGCCGTCTCGATGGAAGGCACCGCCCTGCCGGTGCTGGTGATCTGCGGCGGCATCCTGGCGGGCTACCTGCTGGCCGGGATCTACGGGATCGCGGTCGCCGCCACGACTATGCTGGCGCTGACCGGCGTGGTGGTCGCCCTGGATGCCTACGGGCCGGTCACCGACAATGCGGGCGGTATCGCCGAGATGTCGGACCTGCCCAAGGAGGTCCGGGTGACCACGGACGCGCTGGACGCGGTCGGCAACACCACCAAGGCGGTCACCAAGGGCTATGCGATCGGCTCGGCGGGCCTGGCGGCGGTGGTGCTGTTCGCGGCCTATGTCCAGGACCTCGGCCACTACTTCCCACAACACGCCAACCTATCGTTCAACCTCGCCGATCCATACGTGGTGATCGGCCTGTTCGTCGGCGGGCTGCTGCCCTACCTGTTCGGTGCCATGGGCATGAAGGCGGTCGGCCGCTCGGCCGGTGCGATCGTCGAGGAGGTCCGCCGGCAGTTCCGCGAGAACGCCGGCATCATGGCCGGCACCGCCAAGCCGGACTACAGCCGGGCCGTCGACATGCTGACCAGGGCAGCGATCAAGGAGATGATCCTGCCCTCGCTCCTGCCGGTGCTGGCGCCGATCCTGCTCTACGCCGTGATCGTGGCAGTGGACAGCCAGGCCAAGGCCTTCGTGGCGCTGGGTGCCATGCTGCTCGGCACGATCGTGACCGGCATCTTCGTGGCGATCTCGATGACCACGGGTGGCGGCGCCTGGGACAATGCCAAGAAGCTGATCGAGGAAGGCCATCATGGCGGCAAGGGCTCGGAAGCACACAAGGCGGCGGTGACCGGCGACACCGTCGGCGACCCCTACAAGGACACGGCCGGGCCTGCGGTGAACCCGATGATCAAGATCATCAACATCGTGGCATTGCTGATCCTGGCCGTGCTCGGCGGCTTCGCTCCGACCTGAGCCGTCTACCGCACGCGCAGCCGGAAAGGCTGCGCGTGACAAAAAAAGGCCCGGCGGGTGCTTTCCGGCCGGGCCTTTCGTTTGACGGTCGGAATCGCGGCCGAGGTCAGCTGCCGGGTCGGCGGGAGCGCTGGCTCCAGAACGGCGGCGACCGATCGGTAGGTCCACCCTCGGAGTTGAAGCGGCCGATATTGCCCAGCAGCTGCTGGGCCAGGCTCAACTCGTTGCCGGAAGTCGGAGTGATGTCGGCGACCGGAGTGATGTCCTTCGCCTGGGACAGATCGCTCCGCGTCACGTCGGTGACCAGCCCGTCATCGCCAAAGCTGATCGCCAGCACCTGCTGGTCGGTGATCTCAGCTTGGTAGAACGACTTGCGTTCCGTCTTCTGCGCCACGTAGTACCACTCGTCGTCCTCGAAGGTGGCAAGCGCGGACGGCGAGCCCATCAGCCGGGCCACCTCCTGCTTGGAGGTGACCCCAGGCACGATGGCACCGGCCATGTCCGCATCGAACCGATGGCCGTGATTGTCGATCATCGGCGTACAGGCGGCCAGGGCCAGGAGTGCCATTGCCGGGCCTGTCAGCCGGAGCATGCGGCAGGATGTCATCGGAAAGGTCCGTCCCCCAACCATGCAGCAGGTATGCCGCCGGCCTGCGACCAGCGTCCGGGAAACTTAAGGCCATGAATTCGTCGCAGCAAGGCGGGATCGTTGCCGGCCTGCGCCGCCTGCTCGGCGGCGGGCAACGCCGGCGGACGGCCGAGCGGCTCTACGCCCAGGCGGTCGAGCGGGCGCGTCGGCCGGAACTCTATGCCCGCATGGGCGTGGCCGACACGCCGGCCGGCCGGTACGAGATGATCGCTTGGCAGGTGCTGGTGCAACTCGCGGCACTGGGCGATCTGGGGGACGACGGGCGCCGGCTCGGCCAGGAGATCGTCGACCGGATGTTCCTCGACATGGACCGATCCTTGCGGGAGCTGGGGGTGGGCGACCTGTCGGTGGGCCGGGAGATGCGCAAGCTGGGGGAGACCTGGCAGGCCCGCACCGAGATCGCCGAGCGGGTATTCCCGCCGGCCGGCACGGCGGTGTCCGCGAGCGCCGTGGCCGAGCTGGACCGGTTCCTGCAGAAGAATGCCGGGGAGGAGAGCAGGGTCGTCGACGGCGCCGCGCTCGCCGCAGACCTGTTCGCCATCCTGGCGGAACTGCGCGGCCGGCCGTTCCCCACCCTGCTGGCTGCGGAACCTTGACCCTCACGGAGCCGGCTCCTACCTTCCGCGCCCATCGCAGGCCGCCACCGATGCCGAGCAAAGCGGGCTGTGGGCCGTAGACGGTATTGTCGTTTCGCCATGCGTATCCATCATATGTCGAGGTCGGTGACGTGGCGGCCGGCAACGCCACGGGGGATGTGCGTGAACTCGTCGGTGGAACTCCAACGTCGCCAGAAGGTCGACCGGATCACGGCAACGCCCGTCACGGTGACGGTCGTGGCGGAGCCGGACGAGCGGGCGGCGATCGCCCGTCGCCTAGAACTGCAGGACGTGGCCTCGCTGGAGGCAGAGTGCCGGCTGGACCGTCCGCCCGCGGCAAAGGGTGTGCGGCTGCGCGGCCGCCTGCATGCCAAGGTCACCCAGACCTGCGTGGTGACGCTCGAGCCGATGCCGGTCGAGGTGGTGACGGAGTTCGAGCGCCTCTACCTGCCGGGCTGGACGCCCGAGATGGATGAGATGACGGAGACGGTGGACGCGGAGGCGCCGGACATCGAGCCGCTGGACGGCGATGTGATCGATCTGGGTGAGGCGGTGGTGGAGGAACTGTCCCTGGCGCTTGACCCCTATCCCCGGCTGCCGGGGGCGGAGCTGGATCCATCTGACGATGACGGCCGGCCCAATCCGTTTCAGGCGCTGGCCGCGCTCCGCCGGTCATGAGCCTCACCATCGCTCTCGACCTCATGGGTGGGGATGATGCACCGGCGGTTGTGATCGACGGTGCGGCACTCGCGCACAAGCGCCACGCGGACGTCGATTTCCTGCTGTTCGGGGACGAAGCGAAGGTGCGGCCCCATCTGGCCAAGTACCCGGCGCTCGCGGCGATGCCGCTGATCCACACCACGGAATTCGTCGCGGGCGACGCCAAGCCATCCCATGCCCTGCGTCAGGGCCGGCAATCGTCGATGCGGCTGGCGATCAACGCGGTGAAGGAGGGCAGGGCCGCGGCGGCGGTCTCGGCCGGCAATACCGGCGCCCTGATGGCCATGGCCAAGTTCGTGCTGAAGACCCTGCCCGGCATCGACCGGCCGGCGATCGCCGGGCCGATGCCCGCGGGCGACAAGAGCGCCATCGTGCTGGATCTGGGCGCCAACGTGGACTGCGGGGTCGAGCACCTCGTGCAGTTCGCGGTGATGGGCCATGTCTTTGCCCGGATCGTGCTGGGCCTGCCCGAGCCCAAGATCGGTCTGCTCAACATCGGCACCGAGGACCTCAAGGGCAATGAGGTGATCCGTGGAGCCGCGGCGATGCTCCGGGCCAGCCCGCTCAACCGCGACTTCTATGGTTTCGTGGAAGGCACCGACGTGACCCGCGGGGTGGTCGACGTGGTGGTCACCGACGGCTTCACCGGCAACGTCGCGCTCAAGATCGCGGAAGGTACCGCTGCGATGTACAGCTCCTTCCTGCGCCAGGCCTTCCGCTCCGACTGGCGGGCGAAGCTCGGCTACCTCCTGGCGCGGCCGGCGCTCAGCCGCGTGCGCGCCAAGCTCGATCCGCGCCGCTACAACGGCGCCATGCTGCTCGGGCTCAATGGCATCGTGGTCAAGAGCCACGGCGGCACCGATGCGGTCGGGTTCGGGCACGCGATCAATGCCGCCGTCGAGCTGGTCCGGGCCGGCACCAATGACCGAATCATCGAGGAATTGACCGCGGTTGCAGGACGGGATGCCGGTGCGCCCGCCGCGGCCGTCGGCTGAAGGTTGCCCATGCTGCGCTCGATCGTGCTCGGGATCGGCTCCTACCTGCCTGAGCGGGTGGTCACCAACGACGACATGGCCCGGATGGTCGATACCTCGGACGAGTGGATCCGGGAGCGGACCGGCATCACCCGGCGCCATTTCGCCGCGGAGGGCGAGACCAGCTCGGACCTGGCGGTCGCCGCCTCGCTGCGCGCCATCGAGGCTGCCGGGATCGACCGCAACTCGATCGATCTCGTGCTGGTGGCCACCTCCACTCCGGACAACACCTTCCCGGCCACGGCGACCGCGGTGCAGCGCAAGCTGGGCCTGCCGGTCGGCATCGCTTTCGACCTCCAGGCGGTGTGCGCGGGCTTCGCCTACGCGCTGTCCGTGGCCGACGCGCTCCTGGTCACTGGGCGGGCCCGCCGGGCGCTGGTGATCGGTGCCGAAACCTTCTCGCGCATCCTGGACTTCGAGGATCGCGGTACCTGCGTCCTGTTCGGCGACGGCGCAGGTGCCATGGTGCTGGCCGCGGCCGAACAGCCCGGCCATGTGAGCGATCGCGGCGTGCTGGCCACGGCCCTGGGCGCGGATGGCCGCCAGTACGACCATCTCTATGTCGACGGCGGCGTGTCCTCGACGAGGACCACCGGCGTGCTGCGGATGAACGGGCGGGAAGTATTCCGCCACGCGGTCCAGCGCCTGTCGGAGGCGGCGATCGAGGTGGTGGCCAAGGCCGGGCTCAGGCTCGCCGACATCGACTACCTGATCCCGCACCAGGCGAACCGGCGGATCATCGATGCGGTCGGCAAGCGCCTCGACATCGCACCCCACCAGGTGGTGGTGACCGTCGACCGCCATGCCAACACCTCTGCCGCCTCGATCCCGCTGGCGCTCGATGTCGCGGTGAAGGACGGCCGGATCGGCGAGGGCGATCTTCTGGTCCTCAACGCCATGGGCGGCGGCTTTGCCTGGGGTGCGGCACTGCTGCGCTGGTGACCTCTGGTGTCCTGGGCCGGATCCGCACAAGACTATCGCCTTTTGCGCGAACAGCGTGGCGCGGTTCCTCTTGCACTGGAGGATCGCGTTGATTTACCGTGACTTGGCGAATGGTGTTGCCGAGAGGGACGAAAGCCAGCATGGCCGATCGGACGGTCACACGAGCGCATCTGGCCGAGGCGGTGTTCCAGGAGGTCGGCCTGTCGCGCAGCGAATCGGCGGCCCTGGTGGACGAGGTGCTGGACCGGGTGTCCGACGCGCTGGTGTCCGACGGCACGGTGAAGATCTCCTCGTTCGGCACGTTCGCCGTCCGCCAGAAGGGCGAACGGCTCGGGCGCAATCCGAAGACCGGCGAGGAGGTGCCGATCCTGCCGCGCCGGGTGCTGGTGTTCCGGCCCTCCCAGGTGCTCAAGGCGCGGCTGAACGGTGAGGATCCGCCGGGCGAGGCGGACGGCGAGGCATGAGCGAGACGCTGGTCGGGTCCGGCAGCGCCGAGGAGCGCGCTTCCCGCCCGATCAAGGCCGCGAGCGCCTTCCGCACCATCAGCGAGGTCGCCGACGAGCTGGATGTCGCCCAACACGTGCTACGTTTCTGGGAAAGCAAGTTCCCCCAGGTCCGTCCGCTCAAGCGCGGCGGCGGGCGGCGTTACTACCGTCCGGAGGACATCGACCTGCTGCGGCGCATCCGCAGCCTGCTCTACGACGAGGGCTACACCATCAAGGGCGTGCAGAAGCTCCTGCGCGTCCGCCGGCGTACGGCCCCCTCGTCTACATCCGCTCCCGCCGAGCTTCCGGCCGCAGCGGAACAGCTCGTGGCCGCCCCCCCGCCCGACGACCACCCCCAGCTCCCGCCGCCGCTGTCTTTCGGCGAGCCGCAACCGTCAGCGTCGCACGAACCCGGCGGGACCGAGCGCCGCCGCCTGCTGACCGAGCTCCACGGCGAGCTCCGCCTGCTCGGCCAGATCGCACGCGATTTGTCCCGCCAGCTCAACCCGTCATTGTCGTCGCCGCAAGACGGTGCTATCGACCCACCCGCACGGAGCGTGGCGCAGCCCGGTTAGCGCACCAGTCTGGGGGACTGGGGGTCGCGAGTTCAAATCTCGCCGCTCCGACCATTTTTTTCAGAGGGTTAGCGGCACATACCTCACCAGGATTTTTCGACTGGTGAGCACATGGTGAGCAAAAGCCCGCCGTGACGGCCGTCTTCCTACCAGCGCCACGGCATCGTCCGCCCACGAGCAGTCGACTTCGCGGCAGGCAATGCATGGGCTCACCAGAACATCAGGATATCACTCCGACTGGCCTGCGCGCCGTTGTGTCGCGGATGATGGTGCCTCCGCTCTCCAATGTGAGCGGGGCATTAGCTCAGATCGT
>NZ_DATMFZ010000319.1:0-4657 GCF_035556675.1 Geminicoccus sp.
CCGGAGGAGATCGAGATCAGCCGAGAGCCCCGGCCGGACAGTGTGCCGGCCCTGGTCCGCCACGTCACGGCACTGGGCCCGGTGATCCGGATCGACCTGGACCTCGAGGGCAGCGACCCGGTCGAGGTCTCCCTGCCACCGGCGCGCTGGCGCGACCTATGCGTCACCAAGGGCGATGCCGTACATCTTCGCCCGGCCAATGTCCGGATCTTTCCGGCGGCCTGAACCGTTCTGTGCATGACCATCCAAGCGGACATGCACGAGGCCAGCGCGCAAGCCATGACGATTGCCATCGACGTCCTGCCGCAGGAGGGCCTGCGGGCAATTCCGGCCATGACCCTGCCGGAGATCCGAAGCGGCACGGAGCTGTCGTCTTGAGTTCCGTTGCCACTCTTCCTGCCGAAGAGCGGATCGGGCGCAACCGGCTGGGAACGTCGGCCATCTTCATGGTCAACGGCACGGCCATCGGCCTGTGGGCCGTCCACATCCCGCTGATCGGTGCTGCGCAGCGCATCGACGAGTTCCTGCTCGGCATGATGCTGCTCACGGTCGCCGCCGGCGCCATTGCGGCGATGCCGGTGGCCGGCTGGCTGGCCGGCCGCTACGGGGCCGATCGCACCACCCTCGGCTTTGCCGCCAGCTTCGTACTGGTGATGTCGCTGCCGGTGCTGGCGCCGGGCCTGCCCAGCCTGTTCGCTGCGGCCCTCCTGTTCGGCATCTGCAATGGCGGCCTGGACGTCGCCATGAATGCCCAGGCCACCGATGTCGAGCGGGTCCGGGCGCGCCCGACCATGTCCTCGTTCCACGGCTTCTGGAGCCTGGGTGGGCTGGCCGGTGCCGCCATCGGCGGGCTGCTGATCGGGGTGGGGCTGGACGAGGGCGGTGCCATGCTGCTCGCCGTCGTCCTGTTCGCCCTGGTGCTGGCCCTGATCTGGCGCTGGGTGCAACCCCTGCCGGACCCGGACCGCCACGAGGCCGAGCCGCACTTCATGCTGCCCAACCGCGCCTCCCTGGCGCTGGGCCTGCTCGCCATGATGGTGATGGTGGTCGAAGGTGCGTCGGCCGACTGGAGTGCTCTGCACCTGATCCAGAACACCGGCGCTACCCCGGCCACGGCGGCGGCGGGCTTTGCCGCCTTCTCGCTGGCGATGGCCGGCTGCCGCTTCATCGGCGACGCGGCCACCGCACGCTTCGGCCGGGTCAGCGTGCTGCGCGGCGGCGGCGTCCTGATAGCACTGGGCTTCCTGGTCGCGACGCTGGTGCCGGTGGCGCCGCTGGCAGCGGCGGGCTTCGGCCTGATCGGCCTGGGCGCTGCCAACATCGTGCCGATCCTGATCGGTGCCGCGGCCCGCCTGCCGGGCGTGAGCCCGGGTGCCGGCGTCGCCGCGGTCACCACGATCGGCTATTTCGGCTTCCTGGCCGGCCCGCCGCTGATCGGCCTGCTGGCCCACGGGATCGGGCTCGCCGCTTCCCTGGGCCTGCTGGCACTGGCGGGTATCGTGCTGCTGCTGGCAGCCGGCCGGGTCGTCGTACGCGACTGAAGGTCCCTGCTACTGGGCGGTGTTCCCGCCATCCACCGGCAGGCAGGCACCGGTGATGAAGCTGGCATCGTCCGAGGCGAGGAAGGCCACGACCTTCGCGATCTCGGCGGGCTGGCCCACCCGGCCGAGCGGCAGGGCCTGGCCCATCCGCGCCAGCTCGGCCGCCCGGTCCGGCCCTTCCATCGCCCCGTCCAGCATGGTGGTGTCGGTATCACCCGGGCAGACCGCATTGACCCGGATGCCGTCGCGGGCATGGTCGATCGCCATGGACCGGGTGATCTGCACCACTGCCCCCTTGCTGGCGCCATAGGCCACGGCGCCGACCGCGCCCACCAGCCCCCAGTCCGAGGCGATGTTGACGATGGCGCCGCCGCCCTGGCGCTGCATCACCGGCAGCACCTCGCGGCTCAACCGGAACAGGGCGGTGACGTTGGTCGCCATGATCCGCTCCCAGTCTTCGTCGGTGCAGTGCAGCGCGTCGCCGCGGATGACGATGCCGGCATTGTTCACCAGCACGTCCAGCCGGCCGAACGTCGCGACCGCGGCTTCCGTGAGCAGCTTCGCAGCACCCGGATCGGTCACGTCGGCCTGGACGAAGCGGGCCTTCCCGCCACTGCCCGCCAGTTCCGCCTCCAGTGCCCGGCCGGCCCCGGCATTGCGGCCGGTGAGCAGCAGGCGGGCACCACGCCCGGCCAGCTCCCGCGCGATCGCCTGGCCGATGCCGGCAGTGGCTCCGGTGACGAGGATGGTCTTGCTCGACAAGGACATGGACGGAATCTCGCTGTTCTGGCTGAAGGGCGCTGGATCATTCGCGGCTGGTGCCGTGGTGGTCAACGCCGTCGCCCTTCCGCTATGAAGAGCCGCCCCTGGCCGGAAACCCGCCGATGATCCCCGTCACCCCGACCATTCAGCTGGACCCGCGCGAGCTGGACGAAAGCTTCGTGCGCGCGTCCGGCCCGGGCGGCCAGAACGTCAACAAGCTGTCGACCGCGGTGCAGCTGCGCTTCGACGTCCTGAACTCGCCCTCCCTGCCCGCGGACGTCCGCCAGCGCCTGATCCACCTGGCCGGCTCACGCCTGACCCAGGACGGCATCCTGATCATTCACGCGCAGAACTTCCGCACCCAGGAGCGCAATCGCGAGGACGCGCTGGCCCGCCTGGTGGCGCTGATCCAGGCAGCCGCGATCCGGCCCAAGACCCGCCGCGCCACCCGGCCCTCCAAGGGTGCGAAGGAGCGCAGGCTTGCGGCGAAGTCGCAGCGTTCGGGTGTGAAGTCGATGCGCCGGCGGCCGGCGGAGCACGATTGAGGGACAGGTCGATCAGATCGTCAGGAAGCGCACCATCCGGTCACCGAACGGATCGACGAACATCACTCTGCCGAGCGTCCGGCCATCCTGCAGGTCCTCGCTCAGCAGGACCGGCACACCCATCCGATCGCACACTGCCCAGATAAGAGCATCCCAGAGCGACAGCCGATGCCTTGCAACGGCTTCCATCGCGCGTGCGAGGTCGTCTGGCCGGTATGGCTCGACGGTGGCAAGCTCCAGATAGGTTCCGATCCGTCCGGCCAGTTCCTGCGGCGCCATCCCGGCCTTGCGCCGCAGCACATGGTGCAACTCGGCCAGTGTCTGCAGCGGGAGGAACAGGCGCTGCTCCGTCAGCAGGATCTCGATGATCGCCGCAGCCCTGAAATGACGAGGATCATCCGCGCGTCGCGCCGCATAAACCAGGATATTGGTGTCGACCCCGATCAACGGTCGTAGATCTCGTCCCGATTGAACTCGAACGATTCGGGAAACTCGACGCCTTCACGCAGCCAACGGACGAACTCGTCGATCCTGGCCTGCCGCTCTGTGGCGGTGGGGCGCGGTTCCGCAGAGACCGGCGCCATCTCGGCGATCTCCTGACCCCGCTTGGTGATCACCACCCTTTCGCCGGCTGCGACCTCAGCTAGCAGCTTGGCGAAGTTCTGGTTGGCTTCCCGAGCAGTCACCTTCCGCATGACCAACTCCGTCCTACATTGCCAGCAAATGTAGGACATGAGCCCGGCCTTCACAAGTGACAACGGCGCCGGTCTATTCCCCGGCGCCGTTGCATCGCATCACCCGCTGCGGGCCGCTCAGTGCCCGCCGCCGCTCATCGCCTTGACGATCGACTCGGTCATCTTCTTGGCGTCGCCGAACAGCATCATCGTGTTGTCCTGGCTGAACAGCGTGTTCTCGATGCCGGCATAGCCGGCTGCCATCGAGCGCTTGACGAAGAACACCGCCTTGGCCCGGTCCACGTCCAGCACCGGCATGCCGTAGATCGGCGAGGTCTTGTCGGTCTTGGCGGCCGGGTTGGTGATGTCGTTGGCGCCGATCACGTAGGCCACGTCGGCTTGGCCAAACTCGCTGTTGATGTCGTCCATCTCGAAGACGACGTCGTAGGGGATGTTGGCCTCGGCCAGCAGCACGTTCATGTGGCCGGGCATGCGGCCCGCCACCGGATGGATCGCGAACTTGACCTCCACGCCCTCCTTGGTGAGCGCGTCGTAGAGCTCGCGCACCGAGTGCTGGGCCTGGGCCACCGCCATGCCGTAGCCGGGCACGATGATGACCTTCTGCGCGTTCTGCATCATGAAGGCGGCGTCCTCGGCCGAGCCCGCCTTGACCGGCTTCTGCTCGCCGCCGGCAGCGACGGCACCACCGGTCTCGCCGAACCCGCCCAGGATCACGGAGATGAACGAGCGGTTCATCGCCTTGCACATGATGTAGCTGAGGATCGCACCCGAGCTGCCGACCAGGGCGCCGGTGATGATCAGTGCCTGGTTGTTCAGGGTGAAGCCGATGCCGGCCGCCGCCCAGCCCGAATAGCTGTTCAGCATCGACACCACGACCGGCATGTCCGCCCCGCCGATGGGAATGATCAGCAGGAAACCGATCAGGAACGCCAGACCGACCACGATCCAGAAATCCATCGGCGCCTGACTGTGCCAGAACCCGAAAGTGAAGAACGCGATGGCGAGCAGCACCGCCAGGTTGATCAGGTGCCGACCGGGCAGCAGGATCGGCGATCCGCTCATATTCCCATTCAGCTTGGCAAACGCGATGACCGAGCCGGAGAAGGTGATCGCG
>NZ_DATMFZ010000320.1:0-14526 GCF_035556675.1 Geminicoccus sp.
TGCACGAAGCTGTTCTGCCGGGCGTCGTAGCCGCGGGTGCAGATGTCGTGGTGGATCTCCGCGCGGATCCGGCGCCACTCGTCGACCGGCCCTTCCAGGCCGAACTCCTCCACGCTCAGCACCATCGCGTGGAAGGCCAGCCAGCACATGAGCTTGGAGTGGACGAAGTGGCGCTCTTCGCCGCGCATCTCCCATAGGCCGGAATCCTTTTCTCGCCAAAGCCCGGCGAGCTTGGCGACGATGCTGCATTCCATCGGCCAGACCTCGTCGGTCTCGTTCAGGCCGGCACGCCTCGCCACGTAGAAGGCGGCGATCACCGAGCCGTAGACGTCGAGCTGGCGCTGCAGATAGGCGTCATTGCCGATCCGCACCGGCCGGCTGCCCTCGAAGCCCGGCAACCAGTCGAGTTCGGTCTCGGTCAGGCGGCGCTCGCCATGTAGGCCGTACATGATCTGCAGCTCGTCGGGCGAACCCGCCACGGCACGCATCAGCCAATGCCGCCAGTCCGCCGCCTCCTCGCGGTAGCCCGACGCGATCAGCGCATAGATCGTGAGCACCGCATCGCGGATCCAGCAGTAGCGGTAATCCCAGTTGCGCACTCCGCCCGGCCATTCCGGCAAGGAGGTGGTGGGTGCCGCCACGATCCCGCCGCTCGGGCTGTAGGTCAGGGCCTTCAGCGTCAGAAGGGAACGCTCGACCGCCTCCCGATAATCGCCCCGATAGGTGGACTTCGCCGTCCAGTCGCGCGTCACCCGGGCAGCGTATCCCGCCAGTGCCGTCGCGTTGCGGACCGGTGCCGGGATCGGCAGATGCGAGGGAAACCACTCCAGGACGAATGCCACCTCCTCGCCGGGACCCACCTCGAACTCGGCGATGCTGGCGAAGTCGACATTCTCGAACGGCACGTCCGTGGTCAGCCGGACGGCATCGGGCCCGGCCACCGCCACCGCGCCATGCTCGACCTGCCGCAGCCACGGCACATAGGCGCCATAGCCAAACCGGAAGCGGATCTCGGTGCGCAGGCGCAGCCGGCCGCGGCGGCCCTGCACCAGGCGGATCAGACGGTGGCGGCCATCACGGTCGGGCAAGGTGAGCAGGTCGGCCACCACCGCCTCGCCCGCTGCGCTCGCATGGGTCGTTTCCAGGATGAAGGTGCCTTCCCGGTAGCGCCGGCTTACCTGAGCACCGGGATCGGTGGCGGCCATGGTCCAGGATCCGTGCCGCTCATCGCCGAGCAGGCTGGCGAACATCGCCTCGGAATCGAAGCGGGGCAGGGCCAGCCAGGCAATCGTTCCGTCGCGATGAACGAGCCCCGCACCCGTGGTGGAGCCGATCAGCGCATAGTCCTCGATCATGCTGCCGCGCAGCTCCCGGCGGTGACCATCCAGGCGAGGAGTGCCTCGCCACCTGGCTGATGTCGAGCAGCGTGACCAGCCGACCCCGGCTCCCGGACCGGTCCTGGCGAGATCAGGCGGAGGGAGCCGGACTGTCGTCCAGCGCCCGCAGTACGACACTGAGCGCCGCGCGTGTATCGCCGATCGCCCGGCCCAGCCGGTCCAGGAACTCCGTCAGTACGGTATGGCCACGCTCCGCCCGCGCCGCCGCCTCGATCCGGCCGGCCAGCGCGCTGATCCGGGGCAGGCCCACCGTCCCGGCACTGCCCTTGAGCTTGTGCGCCTCGGCGATCAGCACCACCGCCTCATGATCGCCGGCCAGCATCCGCTGCCGGCACTCCTCGGCGGCCTCGATGCCCCGGATGAGCATCCGCCGGAGCAAGGCGGGCGGCATCTTCGCCGCCATGCCCTCGATGCGCCGCTCGTCCAGGAGCGGCTGTTCCACCGGATCGAAACCCTGCGGATCCTCGACGTCGGGATCGGGTCCCGAGGACACGTCGCCCGGCAGCGGCGTGCCCCGGGCGATCGCGGCCAACGCGCCAAACAGTTCGCTCCAGACGATCGGCTTGATCAGGCAGCGGTTCATGCCGGCGGCGAGATAGCGCTCGCGCTCGCTCGCCATGACATTGGCGGTGAGCGCCAGGATCGGCACGCCGGCCTGTGGCGACGGCAGGCGGCGGATTCGGGCGGCCGCCTCGGCACCGTCCATCACCGGCATCTGCACGTCCATCAGGATCACGTCATAAGAGGACCGCGCCGCCTGCTCGACCGCTTCCTGGCCGTTCGCGGCCAGGTCGATCTGGTGGCCCTGGCGCGCCAGCATCGTGCTGATCAGTTCGCGATTAACCGCCACGTCGTCGGCGACCAGGATCCGCATGGGCGGCACCGCCTCGTCCGCCGCCGCTTCCTGCAAGGCGACGTTCGCCACCTGCCCGCGTCGCATGGGCAGCTCGAACCAGAACAGGCTGCCGCTGCCCTCATCGCTCTCGAAGCCGATCGTGCCGCCCATGGCATCGACCAGCCGCTTGGAGATGGCGAGGCCCAGGCCGCTGCCGCCATAGTGCCGGCTGGTCGAGGCATCGCCCTGGACGAAGGCGGAGAACAGTGCCGCCCGGCACCCGGTGGCGATGCCGATCCCGGTGTCCCGCACCCAGATGCGGAGCACCACGGTCTGCTCGTCGGCATGCCGCAGCTCCGTGCCGATCACCACCTCGCCGCGGGCGGTGAACTTCAAGGCGTTGCCCACGAGATTGACCAGCACCTGGCGCAGCCGGGTCGGGTCGCCATGCACCACCAGGCCAGCCAGGGCGTCTACCTCCTGGCGCAGCGCCAGCCCCCGCTCGGTCGCCTGCGGCTGCATCAGGGAATAGACGTGATCCACTGCCGCTGCCGGCGCGAAGTCGATCGTCTCCAGCTGCAGCCGGCCGGCCTCGATCCGCGAGAAGTCCAGGATGTCGTTGATGATGCTGAGCAGGTGCGCGCCGGACCGGCGGATCGTGTTCACGTAATGGAGCTGGTTGGGCGAGAGGTCTTCCGCCGCCAGGAGGTCGGCCATGCCCAGCACGCCGGTCATGGGCGTGCGGATCTCGTGGCTCATGGTGGCCAGGAACTCGGTCTTGGCCCTGGCCGCACGCTCGGCGGTTTCCTTGGCACGCGTGAGCTCCGCCTGCACGTCGCGCAGGCGGAGATTGGCCGCGGCCAGCTCGGCATTGGACTGTTCCAGTGCCGCGATCAGCTTGGCCTTGGCCTCGGCGGTGCGCGCCAGCTCGCGTGCCTGCTCCAGCTCGCGCTGCCGCTCGGCCTCCTCGTGGGCACGGCGGATCGCCTCTTCCTGCATGGCGCGCCGGCGCAGATGCGCACCCAGCCGGGCGCTCAGGATCTGCAAGCCGCTGTCGGCATCCACGAAGTCGTCCACCCCGGTCTGCAGCACCGCGAGCGGCGGGTGCGCACCCGGGGCAGGCTCCAGCGCCACGATCTGGAAGGCCTGACCCAGGCTGCGCCTGGCCTCGTCCAGTTGCCGGCAGGATTGGAGGGCGCTTTCGGCCGAATCGGGCAGGAGCAAGATCACGCAATCGTACGGGCCCGTCCCCAGCCGCGTCACCGCCACCTCGCCGCCGGGCACGACGGTCACGTCGTGGTTCTCCTGCTGGAGATGGACCGCCAGCCGGTCCACGATCGCCGCACGACCGCGGTCGACCTCGGTCACGTCCACCACTACCAGGGTCCGACTGCGCCGGAACTCGGGCATGGCGGCAACCGACTCCGGCAACGCACCGGCCGAGCTGCGCAGGAGGTTGCGGATGCGCAGCAGGAGGACGTCGCCGGCAGCCGACTTCGGCACATAGTCGTCGGCACCGCTCTCGAACGCCCGTCGTTGCGATTCCGGGCTGTCCGAATCGGTCAGCATCAGGGTCGGCAGGCTGCGCGTGCGCATATTCATGCGCACGCGGCGGGTGAACTCGTCGCCGCTGATCCCGGGCAGGTGCAGGTCGACCACGGCCAGCGCCGGGACCTCGCCGTTCAGCCTGGCGAGCGCGTCCTCGGCGCTGGCCGAGGTCATGGTGGCCCAACCCTGCTGCTCCAGAGTGAGCTGAAGGCGCAGGGCCTGCGTCGGCGAATCCTCGACGATGAGGATCTTGGGAGCAGGCTCCGTCATGTCGGGCGACCGTCCTTGGCAGTATGGAGAAGGTGCGGGCCGATCGCGTCAAGCGGGAGCTGGAGCCGGGCCGCACCGGTCCGAGCGGCAACCGCCGGCATCCCGTATACCACGGCGGATGCCTCGTCCTGGGCGATGGTGTGCGCGCCGCGTTGGCGCATGGCCAGGAGGCCGGCGGCACCGTCGTCGCCCATCCCGGTCAGGACCACCCCGATCGCCCGCTCGGCAAAGCTGGCCGCGATCGACTGGAGCAGCATCGTGCCCGACGGACGCTGGCCACCGACGGGTGGCTCGCTGCTGAGCATGAGCAGGCCCTGGCCGGCGATCAGGTGGCGTCCGCCCGGCGCCACGTAGACATGTCCAGGTGCCAGGGCCTCGCCATGGCGAGCCAGGCGGACCGCCATCGGCACTTGGCTGTCCAGCCAGGCCGCGAAACCTTCGTTGAACTCCGCACCGATATGCTGGACCACCACCACCGGCAGCGGGAACTCCCTCGACAGGGCGCCCAGCACCTTGGCGAGTGCTGCGGGGCCGCCAGTGGAAGCGACCATGCCCAGGATCTCGTAGCGCGCGCTGCTGCGGCACCGGATCATTTCCCCATTGGCCTGGACCATTGGCCGGGCCAGGGGATGGCGCTGCGGCACCACCCGGACCTCGCTCATGATCGCGAGCTGCTGGCACAGGCGCCGGGCCAGGCGGGGAAACGCGTCGCGACGGCGGCCGAGCGGCTTCTCGGTGACCGACAGCGCGCCCGCCTTCAGCGCGTCCAGGGACACCGTCACCATCGGGTCGCTGATGCTGGCCGAGGTGATGACGATCGGGGTCGGCTTGGTCTGCATGATCCGGCGGGTGGTCTCTACCCCGTTCATCCCGGGCAGCTGCACGTCCATCAGCACGATGTCGGGTTCGAGCCGCGGCACCAGGGCCAGCGCCTCCTCGCCTGAGCCGGCCACCGCCACCACCTCGAACCGGCCGTCCTCCGCCAGCACCTGCTCGAGCTGGATCGCCGCCACCTTGGAATCCTCGACGATCAGCACGCGGATCCTGCCCCGCTCCCTGGTCATAGCGGCCTCATGGGAGATCGACGAACTGGCAGATCGTTTCGAGCAGAGTGCGCTGCTCGAAGCCCTGCTTGGTGACATAGGCGTCGGCGCCCAGCTCCAGGCCGCGTTGAACCTGATCCCGGGCGCCGTGCGAGGTCAGCATGATCACCGGGATTGCGGAGAGACCGGCATCCGCCTTGAGCGCCTGCAACAGTTCGAACCCGTCCATCCGCGGCATCTCCACGTCGCTGATCACGAGGTCCACCGGCTCCCGGCGCAGGCTGTCCAGGGCGTCCTGCCCGTCCACCGCCAGACGCACCCGGAAGCCCTCCGCCTCCAGGATGCTCTTTTCCAGCGTACGCGTCGTGATGGAATCGTCGACCACCAGGATGGAAGGGGGCGCCCTGCGCGTCTCGCTGGCGAAGCGGACCGGGCCCTGGTTCGACTGGCCGTCGATCAGCAGGGCCGGGCTCAGCACCAGGATCGGCCGGCCGTCCCGCAAGAAGGTCCCGGCCACCACCGGGTCGGTCCCGGCCGGCGGCTCCTGAACCGCTGCCTGCCGCATGTCCAGGAGCCTGTCGACCAGCATGGCGACCCGCCGCCGCCCGACCCGAAGGATCACCACGGCACAGAACCCGCCCTCGTCGGTGAGCGAATCTCCGCCCATACCGAGCAGCTCAGCCAGGATCGAGAGGGCGATCGCCGAGCTGCCCTGGCGCAGCACCGGCCGCCCCTCCACCTTGCCGAGCTCGCTGGCCCGGATCCGCAGCACCCGGTCCACCGCATGGGAGGGCAGCGCGAAGGTCTGGTCGCGGCAGGCGACCAGCAGGAGGTCGGTGCGCACCACCGACATCGGCAGGGTCATCTCCAGACGCGTGCCGCAGGGATGGTTCGGCCCGATCTCGAGGTCGCCCTGCAGCCGGGCCAGCACCTCCTGCAGCACGCCCAGTCCCATGCCCCGGCCGGACAACCGGTCGACCGTGCGGGCGGTGGAGAAGCCGTCGCGCAGGAGGAAGCGGGCGAGATCGGCCTCCTCTGCCGCGTCGGCTTCGGCTGGGTCGAGCAGGCCCGCGGCCACCGCTGTGGCGCGGATCCGCCCGAAGTCGAGCCCCCGCCCGTCATCGGTCACCTCGAGCCGCAGGCGCGTGCCCTGCAGGCCGAGCGTCAGCGCCAGCCGGTTGACGGGCGGCTTGCCCGCCCGCTCCCGCTCCTCCGGCAGCTCCGCACCATGCCCCACCGCGTTGCGCAGGACGTGCATCACTGGGTCCTTCAGCGCCTGGAGGATCATCCGGTCCGCCTCCAGCTCCAGCCCGGTCATCCGGAACTCGACCTGCTTGCCGGCCTCCCGTGCCAGGTCGCGCACCATCCGGCCAAAGCCCGAGAACACCTCCTCCGCCGGAATGAGCCTTGCCTGGGAAACGTCGTCCTGCAGCTGGTCGATCAGGCGCCGGGTCTTCCACGCATTCGTGGCCTGCAGGCCGGCCAGCTCGCCGATCCGCCTCCCCAGCCCGGCGATCGCCTTGTCGATCGCCTCCAGCTGGCCGGCAGCCCCCTGTCCTGCCGACTCGTGGCGGCGCAGCTCCGCCCGGCTGCGCTCCCAGGTCCGGCGCAACGCCGCCGCCTCGTCGTGGAGGACACGCAGCCGCCGGCCGACCTCGACCTGCTCGCTGGCCTGCGCCAGCAGGAGGCCGCCCGTGGTCATCAGCCCGTCCAGGTGGCAGGCGCGGATCCGTACGGTTTCGTGCCCGGCCGGCGCCAGGGGACGGGCGACCGGGCTTGGTGCCGGCTCTGCCGCCGGCTGCGGCGGGACAGGCATGGATGGGATCTCGGCCGCCGGATCGGGCGGCGGCTCCAGGGCAGGTGGTGGCTCCGGGGCGGACGGCTCCGGAACGGGCGACGGCTCCGCAGTGGCTGGTGCCTCGGCCACTACCTCGGCCAGCAGCGCATCGAGTGCCTGGACCGCCGCCAGACTCGCCACCGACGCCTCCGGGTCGTCCGCGACGTCCTCGACCGCGTCCAGCGCGTCCAGGACCGCCCGCACGACCGGCGGATCCAGTTCCAGCCCGCCCTGCCGGACCCGCTCCAGCAGCGATTCCAGCCGGTGCGCCAGTTGCTCGATGGCCTGATGGTCGACCGCGCGCGCCGCACCCTTCAGGCTGTGGGCGCGGCGGAAGATCTCGGCCAGCTCCGCCTGACCGGCACCCACGGCCGTCAGGCGGCGCATCGCAGCCAGATGCTCGCGGTATTCCGTCGCGAAGGCTTCCTGGAGCAGCTGACGGATGTCCATCAGAGGTGATAGCGCCCGATCGACTGGATCAGTTCCCCGGACAGGGTGCTGAGATTGGCCGCGGCCCGGTCGAGCTGGCGGGTGCCGTCGGCCGTCTGGGTGCTGGCTTGGCGGATGTTGCGCAGGGCGATCATCACCTGCTCCAGGCCGATATGCTGCTGGTTGATGGCGGCGACGATCTGCTGGAACGTGTCGCTGCTCTCCTGGATCGTGTCGGTCAGATGGTTGATCGCGCTCTGGGCCTGGTCGGTCTGCGCCGTCCCTGAGCTGATCCGCTTGACCGCCTCCTCGGTGAGCATCACCGAGGTGTTGATCCCGCGCTGGATGTCGCCCAGCACGGCGCGGACCTGGACGGTGGCTTCCTTGGACTGATCGGCCAGGTTCTTGATCTCGGCGGCCACCACCGCGAAGCTCCGGCCGTGCTCGCCGGCCGCCGCCGCCTCGATCGCCGCGTTCAGCGCCAGGATGTGCGAGCGCTCCGCGATGTCGTTGACCGTCGCGATGATGTCGCCGACCGCGTGGGTCCGCTCGCTCAGCATCACGATGTTCTCGGCGACCGATTCGACCTGCTCACGGATCTTGTCCATCACCCGGGCAGTATCACTCACCGCCTGCAGCCCGTTGCTGCTCGCCTGGATGGTCTCCTCCGCACCCAGCGACAGTTCCTGGGCACGCTTGGACACCTGCGCGCCGGACTGGGTGATTTCGTCCAGCGTGGCCGAGGTCTCCTGCACGGAGGCCAGCTGCTCCTCCACGCTCGCCGCCTGCTGCTGGGTCGAGGTCCGGATCTCCTGGGTCGCGGTGTTCAGGCTTTCCGACACCGCCCGGCTCTGGATCGCCAGCTCCCGCAGGCCGGCCACCATGCCGTTGAGGTGCTGGGCCAGCTGGGAGATCTCGTCACGGCTGCCGATGCTCACCGACGCGGTGAGGTCGCCGGCACCGATCTGCTCGGCGAAGCGGGCGAAGCGGGCGAGCGGGCGGGTGATCGAGCGCTGCAGGATCCAGGCCGCGACGATGCTGGCCAGCACGATCCCGGCGAACGCGGCCGCGAGCGTGATCGCGGCGGTGCGGTGCATCTGCTCGATCCAGTCCTGCGCCTCGTTCACCAGTCGCAGGACGCTCGTGCGGATGCTGTCGAGACGCTCCCCGATCTGGCCGGCCAGCTGGGCCGCCTGCTGCTGCGCGTCCTCCGCCATGCCGAAGTCGCTCTTGGACAGTGCGTCGAACTGCCGGAGCACGATCGGCTCGAGCTGCCGGATCAGGTCCTCCGCCGCCGCGAGCGTGTAGATGAGCTGGCGGATCTGCTGGTCGACGCCGGCGGATTCGATGTCGTCGAGCCGGCCCTGCAGGCTGGCGCGCAGCGCGCCCACCGCCTGCCGGAGCTTGGTGAACTCGTTCTGCCATTCGGCCAGCGCGGCCTGCCGGTTCGCGCTGCCATTGCCCAGTGCGGCCAGCAGGGTGACGTCGCGCAACCGGTCCCGGGCAGCGCGCGCCTGCTGCTGCACCAGTGCGATCTCGTGGACGTCGTTCAGGAACGACAGGTCCTGAACGACGATCTGCTCGCTCAGGTCGCGGACCGAGCGCAGCACCTGCAGCTGGTAGAGGCCCAGCGCCAGCATAAGCAGGACGATGATGCCGAAGGTGACGAGGATCTTCTGCCGGACACTAAGCCACATGATTTGCCGTTCCGTCGACGCGACCGAGGATGGTCTCGGGATCCAGGAGGTCGATGCCGCTCCGGGTGATCCGCCCGAGCGTGCTGGGCAGACCATCGTCGGCCGGAAGCAGGCCCGCGGCCGGGACCTCGACGATGCCGACGGCACGGTCGACCCGCAGGCCGACCCTCCCGCCGCCCTGGCGGAGCACGACCAGATGGCCGCCGGCACGCCGGGCTGACCCCGTCCGCCTGCCGAACAGCTCCGCCAGGTCATAGACGCGGCAGAGCACGCCCCTCGTCTCGACCAGCCCGAGCAATGCCGGCCCGGCCCGCGGCAGCCTCGCCGGCAGCGGCATCGCCGCCACTTCGGCTACGGCATCGACCCGGAGCGCGCAGCTCTCCCCGTCGGCCTCCAGCAGCAGCAGCGCGGTCGTGACTACCCCCGCGGCCTTGCTGCGCGTCGCCAGCTGCCGGGTACGCTCCAGCAGGATTCGCCGGCTGCGCTCTTCCGCCCCGTCGGAAGAGGCAGCGGCCGCCATGGGCTCGGGCTCGGGATGCCGCTCGGCCATGGTGCGGTCAGTTTCCATGCTCAGACGCGCAACTGGCGCAGCTGGCCAACCAGCAGGCTGCGCAGCTCAGCGGCGTTCAGATCACCGGCAGGCACGGGCTGGTCCTCGCGGAACTCGGCCAAGCAACGCAGGGCGTTGGTGAAGGCCTTGAGCGCGCCCGCCAGATCGCCGCGCCGGCGCAGAAGTTCGCCCAGCTGGAGATGGGCCATCGCGAACCCGCGGTCGAGATAGATCGCGCGCCGCAGCGCCTGCTCGGCGGCCTCGGCCTGCTCCGCCTGCCGCAGCGCCAGGGCGTCCTGGTAGTACGCGACGGGATCGGGTGGCAGCGGCGCCGGGGGCAGGCTCGGGGCAGACGCGGCACCCGCCCGGCATGGCGTCGGCCGTGCCGTGACCGTCGGCCGCTGCTGCGGCCGGGCGGCTGTGCTCACCCGCTGCTTCGTGCCACGGTCCTGCCGGCGCCGGTAGAGGATGGCGCCTGGGGCCAGGACCGGCTCGAAGTCGGCTTGGAACGGGACACCGCCCTCGGCATGGCCGATCAGGAGCCAGCCATGCTCCACCAGCCGCCTCGCCAGCTTCGGCGCCAACGCCGTCAGCGTCGGCTGGTCGAAATAGATCATCACGTTGCGGCACAGGATGATGTCGAAATCGGCCAGCCTGTCGCCCGGTGCCGGCTCCGAGGGCAGGTCCATCAGGTTGTGGTGGCGGAATTCGACCATGCCCCGCAGTTCCGGGGGCACCCGCCAGCCGCCCTGTCCCGGCTCCACCACCGCCGCGCGGTCGGCCGGTGCCACGTCGCGCAGTGCCCACTCGCTGAACTCGCCACGCCGCGCTTGGGCCAGGAAGGCCCGGTTGATGTCGGTGCCGAGGATCGTGATCCGCCACTCGGACAGGCGCTCGCCCAGTGCGGCGCGCACCAGTGCCGCCAGCGAATAGGCCTCGGCACCGGTGGCACAGCCGGCCGACCACAGGCGCAGGCTGCGCGTGGCGGCGTTGCGCGCGATCACTTCGGGCAGCAGCCGGTCGCGCAGTGCCTGGAACTGCTGGCTGTAGCGGAAGAAGAAGGTCTCGCCGATCGTCAGTTCCCCGACCAGCGCGTCCCACTCGCCCGTGCGTGCCGGATCCGCCTCCAGCAGCGCCAGATAGGCGGCGCAGCCGGCAGCCCGGCAGGCGGCCAGCCGCCGCTGCAGCCGCTCGGCCAGCGCCTCGTCCTTGTCCTGGAAATAGGCCAGCCCGGTGACCGCGAGGATCCGGCGCTTCAGCAGGGCATAACCGGGATCGCGCAAGAGCGGGTGGCCGGCGCGGCTCATGCGCGAGCGCCTTCGCCGGCCTCTGCCGACCGGCCGGCCACCCATAAGGCCGGCGCCGCACCCTCCCCCAGATGCACCAGTCGCCCCGCATCCAGGAGATGCCAGCCCCGGCCCGCCCACTCGACCTGCCCCGTCACCACGCCTTCCAGACTGCGATGGGCCAGGAATGGCGGGCTCACCGGTGCTGCGGCCACATCCAGCACCTCGTCCACGATCAGCGCGCACGGCTCTTCGGCCCGGCGCAACCGCAGGAGCGGCGAGTAGAGTCCGGGTGGCCGCTCCGGCAGCCCGAGCAGCCGGTCGGTCCGCAGCGCCAGGCAAGCCGATCCCTCCAGGCGGAACACGCCGCCCACCGCCGGAGCCATGCCGGGCAAAGGCTGCAGGATCGGGCAGGGCAGGATCTCGACGACGTCGGCGAGCGGCAGGGCGAGGTCCATGGAGGAGACGCGGAACAACACGACGTGGATCATCTGCGGAGATTCTCGCCGAGGCGTTTCAACCACAGGGTCAACCTGTGAATGCCCGCCATACCCGCCGAACAGCATGGTGCCAAAGCAGCGGGTGCCACGATTCGACACAAATCCCGCTTCTCCGGCTCCGAAGCTAGCGCTTGTGTTTCCTTCGCTAATGACGATTTGTCCATATCGGAAATTCCGATGACAAGCCGAAGTGTCGCCAACGCCTCACCCTGGAGTTGATTACGCCGTCAAAATCCGGCGCGGACGAACTCCCAGGCCGCCGCCAGATGGCCGCGCAGGGTGCGCTCGGCACGATCCGCATCGCGGCGCATGATCGCTTCCAGGATCGCCTCGTGCGCGCGGCAGTTCATCCGGTCGATCTCGACGGCATGGGGCATGCGTGCCCATGATGCCGACAGCCAGCCGACGAAGGCCTGCTGTAGCGCCGGGAAGATCGGGTTGCCGGGGACCCGGTAGAGCACTGCGTGGAAGGCGACGTCGGTGGCATAGAAGCGCGGTCCGTCGCCTACCGCCGCGCGGTTGTCGGCCAGCGCCGCCTCGAGCGCGGCGATGTCGGCGGGACGGGCATGCTGGGCGGCATGCCGGACCAGTGCCGCCTCGACGAAGATCCGGGCTTCGAACAGGTTCCAGGCCCCTGACTCTTCCAGCACCAGGTGGCGGACGAGTTCGCCCAGATTGCCGATTGCCCTGCCGATGTCCGGCTCCTGCACGATCGGCCGGTGGCCGCGGCGGATCTGCAGCACGCCCCGGCCCGCCAGAGCCGCGATCGCCTCCCGCACGGCCACGCGGCTCACGCCGAACCGGCTCACCAAGTCGCGCTCGGCCGGCAACTTCCGCCCGGGCGCAAGCTCGCCGCTGCGCACCATGCCCAGGATCGCCTCGGCCAGCGCATCCGCCAGTCGGCCACCCGGCGCCACGGCCAGGGTCCGCCGCACCGCCGGATCATGGGGCCCCGGTTCCGCCGGCATCACCGATCCCGCTCCTGTCTGCTGCAGCTTCATTTGGTCAGACCAAATCCCATCGCTCTGGTCTCTTGCCTGACACCGGCCGGCTTGGCTAGTCCTGCAGAACTCCCAATATAGTCGGGCATTGACAGGCGAAACCGTCCGCAACTACCGTTCGCCTCGGTCGGACCATATGGCAGAGCCGTCCCCCGCCGGATATCCTGGGAAAGCGGCGGCACGGCAGCCGACCGAGGAGGCTAGAATGTTCCGACGCAGCGTCGTCAAGCTGGCGGCGGCCGCCGCCGTCATCGCTCTTGGGGTGGGCAGTGCGACTGCCCAGGAGCTGCCGAAGCTCGAGCCCAAGGACAGCTACAAGGTCGGCTTCGCCCAGACCGAGAGCAACAACCCCTGGCGGATCGCCCAGACCAAGAGCATGCAGGACGAGGCGCAGAAGCGCGGCTGGCAGCTGGTCTACACCGATGCCGCCGGCTCCGCGGCCAAGCAGGTCGCCGACGTCAACTCCATGATCGCCCAGGGCGTAGACGCGATCTTCCTGGCACCCCGCGAGGAAAAGCCGCTGATCCCGGCGGTGATGGCCGCCAAGCGTGCCGGCATCCCGGTGATCCTGCTGGACCGCTCGGTCGACCCGAGCTTGGCCGAGGCAGGCCGCGACTACGTCACCTTCATCGGCTCCGACTTCATCGAGGAAGGCCGGCGCGCCGGCGAGTGGCTCGCCCAGACCACGGGCGGCAAGGCGAAGATCATCGAGCTGCAGGGCACCACCGGCTCCTCGCCGGCCAATGACCGGGCCCAGGGCTTCGCGGAGGCCATCAAGGACCATCCCGAGATGGAGGTGGTCGCCAGCCAGTCGGGCGACTTCGCTCGCGACAAGGGCCGCCAGGTCGCCGAGACCCTGCTCCAGGCCCACCCCGACGCGACCGCCATCTACGCCCACAACGACGAGATGGCGGTGGGTGCGATCGCCGCGGTCGAGGCCGCCGGCAAGGTGCCGGGCAAGGACATCACGATCGTCTCGGTCGACGGGACCCGCGATGCGCTGCAGGCGATCATCGACGGCAAGATGGGTGCCACCGTCGAGTGCAGCCCGTTCTTCGGGCCGGTCGCCTACGACACGCTGGTCAAGTACGCCAACGGTGAGACGATCGCGCCCAAGATCATCAACGAGGACCGGTTCTTCGACGCGTCCAACGCGCAGGAACTGATCGCCGAGGCCTACTGACGACCCCATCGCCCGGGCATCCCGGCAGGTCTTCTGCCGCGGATGCCCGGGCCCGGCCCAGCAAGAGCATGTTCCAGCGCCAGACCCCTATGCCCACGCCGCCCCTGCTCGTCATGCGCGGCATCGACAAGAGCTTCGGCGGCAGCCCGGCCCTGCGCGGCGCCGAGTTCACGGTCGGCCGGGGCGAGGTCCATGCCCTGATCGGGCAGAACGGGGCCGGGAAGTCGACGCTGATCAAGGTGCTGACCGGCTATCACCGGCGTGATGCCGGCCTGGTCGAGTTCGACGGCCAGCCGTTCGAGGTCCACTCGCCCCATGCCGCCCAGGCCGCCGGGATCAGCACGATCTACCAGGAGATCAACCTGGTGGGCCTGCGCTCGGTCGCGGAGAACATCTGCCTGGGCCGCGAGCCGCGCCGCTTCGGCCTGCTCGACTGGCGGGCGATGCATGCGGAGGCGCGCCGGCTGCTCGGGCGCTTCTCCATCGACGTCGATGTCCGCCGCCCGCTCGGCAGCCTGCCGACCGCGACCCAGCAGATGGTCGCGATCGCCCGGGCGATCGGCTTCAAGGCCAGGCTCGTGATCATGGACGAGCCGACCTCGTCCCTGGACGACCGCGAGGTCGAGGTCCTGTTCGACGTGATCCGCCAGATCCGTGCGGATGGCGTCTCCGTCGTGTTCGTGTCCCACAAGCTGGACGAGCTCTATGCGGTCTGCGACCGCGTCACCATCATGCGCGACGGCACCACCGTGCGCAGCGGGCCGATGAGCGAGATCGGCAAGCTCGAGCTGGTCGCCACCATGCTCGGCCGCGAGCTCAGCACGGTCGCCCGCCAGGGTGCCACGGCGTTCGGCGCCAAGGCGGCGCATGCGGCCGGCGAGGTGCTGGCCATCGACCATCTGGCCGCTGGCCCTCGCGTGCGCGACGTGTCGATCACCGTGGGTGCCGGC
>NZ_DATMFZ010000321.1:0-3478 GCF_035556675.1 Geminicoccus sp.
GAGCGAGAAGCGGGTGGTGCCGTCCGGCATCAGCCCCTTGCCTTGCGTGGCGCGGATCGCGGTGCACAAATTGGTCTTGCGCGACAGGCAGCTTTTGCACTGCCGGCATTCGGGCGTGTAGAGCGGGATCACGTGGTCGCCGGGCTTGACCGAGGTCACGCCCGGCCCGCACTCCACCACCACGCCGGCCCCCTCATGGCCCAGGATCGCCGGGAAGATCCCTTCCGGATCGGCACCGGAGCGGGTGAACTCGTCGGTGTGGCAGATCCCGGTGGCTTTGATCTCCACCAGCACCTCGAACGCCTTGGGCCCCTCCAGATCGACCGTCTCGATCCGCAACGGCTCGCCCGCCGCAAACGCCACCGCGGCCTGTACCTTCATCGTCGCGTTCCTTCCTTCGGCTGCCGTCGACCCCGTGCCCCTCGACTAGCCCGAACCATGCGGCACGGCCAGGGCCCGGCTGCCGCCGATGCGGCGAAAGCTCCACCACAGCAGGACCCCGCGGCTGGCTAGGAACAGGAGCAGGGTCAGCCACAGCCCGGTACCGCCCAGCACCGGTACCAGAAGCGCGGCGCTAACCAGGAACAGGCCCAGCGCCAGCGCCATGGCATTGCGCAGCACCTCCGCCCGGCCGGTGCCGAAGAACACCCCGTCCAGGACGAAGGCCCAGACCGAGACGATCGGCAGGGCGATCACGAAGGGCAGGTACTGGTGGGCGGTGGCCTGGACGGCGGCATGGTGGGTCATCAGCTCGATCGCAAAGGGGCCGCCCCAGGCCAGGAGCCCGGTCAGCAGCACCGCCAGGACCAGGCCGTACTCGAACGCCACGCGCATCGCCAGGTGCAGGGATCCGGCCGAACGGGCGCCCGTGGCCCGCCCGATCATGGTCTCGCCCGCCTGGGCGAAACCGTCCAGCAGCCAGGCGGTGGCGGTGAAGAAGGTCATCAGGATCGCGTTCGCGGCCACGAAGGTCTCGCCCTGGCGCGCCGCCAGCACGGTAAACGCGATGAACGACCCCTCCAGGAAGCAGGAGCGCAGGAACAGGTCGCGATTGACCCGGAACAGCCGGGCGAGTGCCGGCCGGTCGGCCAGGGCAGCCGCGATCGCGGCACGGCCGGGGCGGATCTTGCGCAGCACCAGGGCCAGCGCCACCAGCAGCCCGGCATATTCGGAGAGCGTGGTGGCGACGGCCACCGACGAGAGGCCCAGCCCCAGGCCCAGCACGAACCAGACGTCGAGCACCGCGTTCAGGACGTTGCCCAGCACCGCCACGAGCAGGGGCCCGCGCGCGTCCTGCCGGCCCAGCAGCCAGCCGGTCAGCGCGAACTGGCCGAGTGCCGCTGGTGCACCCAGGAGGCGGATTGCCAGGAACCGGTCGAACCCGGCAGCGACCTCGGGCGAGGGCAGGAACAGGAGGTGGCCCAGGAACTGGAGCGGCCAGCTCAGCAGCATCAGCACCCCGCCGATCGCCAGTGCCGTCGCCAGCGCCCGGATCCCCGTCGCCGTCAGCGCCGTCTTGTCGCCCGCCCCCACCGCCTGGGCGGCCAGTGCGGTGGTGCCCATGCGCAGGAAGCCGAACAGGAACCAGAGTACTGAGACGAGCTGGGTCGCGAGTGCCGCGGCGGTCAGGTCGGCGGGAGCCGGCAGATGGCCGACCACCGCGGTGTCGACCATGCCCAGCAGCGGCACGGCGAGATTGGCGAGGATCAGCGGCACGGCCAGCCGCCGTGCCTCGCGCCGTGCTCTCGCCAGCCCCATGACCTCGCCCACCGTTATCCCCCAAGGCCCGCAGGCCGCCAGCCGGCCCCACCACACCGGCCGCGGGAACAGCTACGCCGCATTCCGTCACCCGCCGCAATCCGTTGACCACCACCGGCAAGCGGTGTTACTCGCACCACGCCGCGGAGGGGTGGCCGAGTGGCTGAAGGCGGCGGTTTGCTAAACCGTTATAGGGCCCTAAAGCCTTATCGAGGGTTCGAATCCCTTCCCCTCCGCCAGACACCAGGAATTATCGAGTTTTTTCAAGAAGTTAGGGCCAATTGGGATTTTGGCTCCCACATTCGTTCCCACTTCGGAGCGTGAGTGTGGGCGAACGACGACGATCTTTGGCGGGCGCAGGGCCAGGATGGCGCTGCGCCTGTAAGACGGTCGCCAGCGCTTCGGCCGGCACGTGCTTGGTGCCCGGCGCGCTGGCATGAACCGAAATTCGGTGGTCACAGTTGACGTCGGTCCCGAGGACAACGGTAACCCTGAGGTCGTGGATCTCCTCCCGGGTGCCAGCAGCCCCGTCAACCCCGCGTGGCAGGCTCCGCCGTGGGCACCAGTGGTGCGGGTCGCGGGACTCTCAGCACGCTTGCCACGACCCCGCCCACGGTGCGGTCCGGCCCATTGCCAGGCGACTGGTTCAGCCGCGGCCGCGACGCCGTTACCGCTTCGACGGCGCGCACCAGCGGCTCGAAAGCCGCCAAGTCCCGCTTCTCCACCGGCCAGATCCCGTTCCACCGGAGCATCGGCATCACCTTCCTCATCGAAAGTCCCGGGTCGGCGTCTTGATGCCCGAGCCCAGGCGCAGGTCACGGATGTAGGTGTCCGGTGGCGGATGCCCCGGCTAGTTCCTCAAGCCAAGACTGGCCAGGAACCGCTCTAGGCGCCGAGCCGTTCGGCTACCAGGATGCCGCTCTCGTTTCCTGCTGTGATGAACATGACCCTGCGGTCACGCCGAGGCGCTGCCCCCCATCTACTTGAGGATCCTGCACTGCTAGATCCCATATCGACGCATTAGGCGTTGTTGCCGGGTACCAGATGAGATGTTCGGTACGTTCATCAACCCGTAATGGTCGATGAGCAATGGCTCCAGCTCTGTCATCTCCTCCAAGCGGGCGATCCGCTCACGCATCGGTGGGTGGGTGCGGAACCAGTGCAGCCAGCGGCCACCGCGCAAGGCAAACCGCTCCCAGTCGTCACCCTGGATGGCATAGATCCGCCGCAGCGCCTGGATCATTCCGACCGGGTCCCCCGTCAGCTCGACCGCGCCAGCATCCGCCAGGAACTCACGGCGGCGCGAGAGCGAGAGCTGCAAGAGGTCACTCACCAGCGGTGATACCAGCAGCAGGAAGATGCCCAGCGGCGAGATCTCGACGGAGGTGCTCCAGCTCAGCGGCAGGACCAGCAACAGCAAGATGATGCCGGTATTCGCCATGGCCGACGTCATGGCGCTAGCTGTTTGCGCCAGCCGCATGATGAACGTGTCGCCATGGCGGATGTGAGCAACCTCGTGGGCAAGCACGGCAGCCACTTCGCGTGGCGGCAGGACGTGCAACAGACCGCTGGTCACCGCAACCGCCGGATCCTCCCGCGTGCCATACGCCATCGCCTGGATGAGCGGGGTCGGCAGCAGGTAGAGATGTGGGCCATCCGGGAGATCTGCGCGGCGGCCAAGCTCGCGGACCAATGAGGCCAAACCCGGTGCGTTACGTGG
>NZ_DATMFZ010000322.1:0-19773 GCF_035556675.1 Geminicoccus sp.
GCCAAGGAGCGGGCGAGCAGCCAGGCCATGCCGCGCGGCAACCCAAGGACGGTGGAGCTCAGCGCCTGCCCGCGCTGCGGCACCTTCCTGCCCAAGGGCAAATGGTGCGACTGCGACCGGCGCTAGCACTCCTGGCGCGCCGCCTTGCCCGCCTCCGGCGGCACCACTAAGGTCCGCGCCACCTCGATTCATGGGCACCCCACGGAGACCATTTTGCGCGACCAGGGCCGACCGGGCTTCCAGGACCTCATCCTCACCCTGCAGCGCTTCTGGGCCGACCAGGGTTGCGTCATCCTGCAGCCCTACGACATGGAGGTGGGCGCCGGGACCTTCCATCCGGCGACCACGCTGCGGGCACTCGGCCCCCAGAGCTGGAACGCCGCCTATGTGCAGCCGTCCCGCCGCCCGACCGACGGGCGCTATGGCGAGAATCCCAACCGGCTGCAGCACTACTACCAGTTCCAGGTGATCCTGAAGCCGTCGCCGCCGGACCTGCAGGACCTCTACCTGCGCTCGCTCTACGCACTGGGCGTCGATCCGGAGATGCACGACCTGCGCTTCGTCGAGGACGACTGGGAGAGCCCCACGCTGGGTGCCTGGGGCCTCGGCTGGGAGGTCTGGTGCGACGGGATGGAGGTCAGCCAGTTCACCTATTTCCAGCAGGTGGGCGGCATCGACTGCCGGCCGGTGTCGGGCGAGCTGACCTACGGGCTGGAGCGGCTGGCCATGTACATCCAGGGCGTGGAGAACGTCTACGACCTGGACTTCAACGGCAAGGGCTTCACCTACGGCCAGGTCTTCCACCAGGCCGAGCGCGAATATTCGGCGTTCAACTTCGAATACGCCGACACCGAGATCCTGTTCCGCCATTTCGACGATGCGGAGCGGCACTGCCAGAGCATTCTCCAGAGCAACCTGCCGCTGCCGGCCTACGACCAGTGCCTGAAGGCCAGCCACCTGTTCAACCTGCTGGACGCGCGCGGCGTCATCTCGGTGACCGAGCGGCAGGCCTATATCGGCCGGGTCCGGGCACTGGCCAAGGGCTGCGCCGAGGCATGGCTCGCCACCCAGATGGAGGAGGCGGCCCGTGGCTGAGCTGCTGCTGGAGTTGTTCTCCGAAGAGATCCCGGCGCGGATGCAGGATCAGGCGCGGGCCGATCTGGCCCGCCTGATCGGGGCGGGGCTGGCCGAGGCCGGGCTCAGCCCTGCAAGCATCCGCAGCTTCGCTACGCCGCGCCGCCTGGTGCTGGTGGCAGACGGGCTGCCGGCCCGGCAGGCGGACCGGGTGGTCGAGAAGCGCGGGCCCAGGGTGGACGCGCCCCAGCGCGCCAAGGACGGCTTCTTCGCGAGCCTGGCCGGCCAGGACTACCGGCTGGAGGAGCGCGACGAGGGCAAGAAGGGCGTGGTGCTCTATGCGCTCTCCGACCAGCCCGGCCTGCCGGCCGGGCTGGTCGTCAAGCCGCTGGTCGAGCGGGTTCTGGCGCAGTTCCCCTGGCCGAAGTCGATGCGCTGGGGCACGGGTGAAGCGCGCTGGGTGCGCCCGCTCCAGTCGATCCTGTGCGTCCTGGACGGCGAGGTGGTGCCGGTCGAGTTCGCCGGCCTCGTCGCCGGCCGCACCAGCTTCGGCCACCGCTTCATGGCGCCGGGGGCCATCGAGGTCACGGGCTTTGCCGACTTCGCTACGAAGCTGGAGGCGGCCAAGGTCATGCTGGACCAGGACCGGCGCCGCGCGCTGATCCTCACGAAAGCCGCCGATCTCGCCGATAGCGCCGGGCTCGTGCTGGAGCAGGATCCGGGCCTCGTCGAGGAGCTCAAGGGGCTGGCGGAATGGCCGGTGCCGCTGATCGGCAGGATCGAAGCGAGCTTCATGGAGCTGCCGGCCGAGGTGCTGGTGACCTCCATGCGCGAGCACCAGAAATACCTCGCCACCCGCAACGCCGACGGCTCGCTGGGCGACCGGTTCGTGTTCGTCGCCAACCGCGAGACGCTGGACGGTGGTGCCGCGGTGGTTGCCGGCAACGAGCGGGTGCTGCGCGCCCGGCTGTGGGACGCCAAGTTCTTCTGGGCCAAGGACCGCGAACAGCCACTCGAGGCGCGCCTGCCGCAGCTCAGCCGCATGGTGTTTCATGCCGAGCTCGGCACGCTCGAGGCGAAGGTCCAGCGCCTGGTGGCGCTGGCCGGATTTATCGCCGGCCTGATCCCGCAGGGCGACCGCCTGGCGGGGGAACGGGCGGCCCTGCTGGCCAAGTGCGACCTCGTGACCGGCATGGTCGGCGAGTTCCCGGAGCTGCAGGGGGTGATGGGTGGCTACTATGCCCGCCATCAGGGTGAGTCGGACGCGGTGGCCCAGGCCGTGGCGGAGCATTATGCGCCCAAGGGCCCGGACGACCTCTGCCCGGCGGCACCGGTTTCGGTCGCGGTGGCGCTGGCCGACAAGATCGACACGCTGACCGGCTTCTTCGCCGCCGGCATCCGGCCGACCGGGTCCAAGGACCCGTTCGCGCTCCGCCGCGCGGCACTCGGCGTGATCCGGCTGATCGTCGAGAACCGGCTGCGCCTGCCGCTCCTGGAAGTGTTCGCGCAGGCGCACGGGCTCTATGGCGAGCGCTTCTCAGGTGTCGAGGCGGCGGCCCTCGGCCAGGAGTTGCTGAGCTTCTTCATCGACCGCCTCCAGGTCCAGCAACGGGCCCAGGGTGTCAGGCACGACCTGATCCTGGCGGTAGTCGCCCGCGGCGGGGACGACGATCTGGTGCGGATCCTGGCCAGGGTGGCTGCCCTGCAGGACTTCCTGGCCACCGAGGATGGCGCCAACCTCCTGGCGGCCTGGCGCCGTGCCACCAATATCGTGCGGATCGAGGAGAAGAAGGACCGGGCCAGCCATGCCGGCCGCCCGGCGGCGGATCTGCTGGTCGATCCGGCCGAGCGGACACTGGCGGCAGGCCTGGATGCCGCCGGCAAGGAGATCGATTCGGCGCTGGCGGTCGAGGATTACGGCCGCGCCATGGCGGCGCTCGCGGCATTGCGTCCCGTCCTGGACCAGTTCTTCGACAAGGTGCTGGTGAACGTGGATGATGCCGCCCTGCGGCGAAATCGGCTGTTCCTGTTGTCCACCATTCAGGCTGCACTAAGTGCAGTAGCGGATTTCGGCGCGGTCGAGGACAGTCCGGGCGCAGCCGCCCGGGCCTGAGGCGGTCGGCTACAGGGCAGCAAGGGGACGAGGTTGAGCATGGCGCGATGGGTCTACGGCTTTGGCGGCGGCTCGGCCGAAGGTGCTGCGGGCATGAAGCAGCTCCTGGGCGGCAAGGGCGCCAACCTCGCCGAGATGGCCAAGCTGGGCCTGCCGGTGCCCCCGGGCTTCACCATCACCACCGAGGTCTGCGCGCACTACTACGCCAACGGGAAGAACTATCCCGCGGAGCTGGCCACCGAGGTCGCGGAGGCGCTGGGCAAGGTCGAGAAGCTCCTGGAGCGCGGTTTCGGCGATCCCGAGCGCCCGTTGTTGGTCTCGGTGCGCTCGGGTGCGCCGGTTTCCATGCCGGGCATGATGGATACCGTCCTCAATCTCGGCCTGAACGACCGCACCGTGGAAGGGCTGGCCAAGGGCAGCGGTGACCGGCGCTTTGCCTTCGACAGCTACCGCCGCTTCATCCAGATGTTCGGCGACGTGGTGCTGGGCGTCGACCATTACCTGTTCGAGGAGGCGCTGGAGGACCTCAAGCGCGATCGCAGCGCCAGGTTCGACACCGACCTGTCCGCCGAGGACCTGGAGGAGCTGGTCCGCCAATACAAGGCGATTGTCCGGCAGGAGACCGGCCGGCCGTTTCCCGAGGACCCCAAGGACCAGCTCTGGGCGGCAATCGGCGCGGTGTTCGGCTCGTGGATGACCCCGCGCGCTGTCACCTACCGGCGACTCCACGACATCTCCGCCGCCATGGGCACGGCCGTCACCGTGCAGGCCATGGTGTTCGGCAACATGGGCAATGACTGCGCCACCGGCGTGGCATTCACCCGCAACCCGTCCACCGGCGAGAACGCCTATTACGGCGAATTCCTGGTCAACGCCCAAGGCGAGGACGTGGTCGCCGGCATCCGCACGCCGCAGCCGCTCACCCGCAAGATGGGCGAGCAGGACGGCAACGAGCTGCCGCCCATGGAGGAGGTGCTGCCCCAGTCCTATGCCGAGCTCACGGCGCTCTTCCAGAAGCTGGAGGGGCACTATCGCGAGATGCAGGACATCGAGTTCACCATCGAGAAGGGCAAGCTGTTCGTCCTGCAGACCCGCACCGGCAAGCGCACCGCGCAGGCAGCGCTCAAGATCGCGGTGGAAATGGCGCAGGCCGGCATCCTCACCGAGGAAGAGGCGGTGCTCCGGGTGGATCCGGCCTCGCTCGACCAGCTGCTCCACCCGACCCTCGACCCCAAGGCCGAGAAGACCATCCTGTGCAAGGGCCTGCCGGCCTCGCCGGGTGCGGTGTCCGGCAAGGTCGTGTTCTCGGCCGACATGGCCGAGCGCCGGGCGGCTGCCAGCGAGAAGGTGATCCTGGTCCGGATCGAGACCTCGCCCGACGACATCCACGGCATGCACGCGGCCGAGGGCATCCTCACCAGCCGGGGCGGCATGACCAGCCATGCGGCGGTGGTGGCACGCGGCATGGGCAAGGCTTGCGTGTGCGGGGCCGGCGACCTCCTGATCGACTACGAGAACCGCTGCTTCTACGTGCGCGGCACCAAGGTGGCCGAGGGCGACCTGATCACGGTGGACGGCGGCACCGGCACGGTGATGCTGGGCAAGGTGCCGACCGTGGAGCCGCAGCTGTCCGGCGAGTTCGCCACCCTGATGGAGTGGGCCGACCGCGCGCGCACCCTCAAGGTCCGCACCAATGCCGAGACGCCGCTGGATGCGCGCGCGGCCAGGCGATTCGGCGCCGAGGGCATCGGGCTTTGCCGCACCGAGCACATGTTCTTCCAGGACGAGCGCATCCTGGCGATGCGCGAGATGATCCTGGCCGAGGACGGAGCAGGGCGCACTCGTGCCCTGTCCAAGATCCTGCCGATGCAGCGCCAGGACTTCGTCGAGCTGTTCACCATCATGCAGGGCCTGCCGGTCACCATCCGGCTGCTCGACCCGCCGCTGCACGAGTTCCTGCCGCACGAACCGCACGAGATCACCGAGGTGGCGGCGGCCGCCGGCGTCGAGCCCAAGGTGGTCAAGCGGCGTCTCGCCGAGCTGACCGAAGCCAACCCGATGCTGGGCCTGCGCGGCTGCCGGCTGGGCGTGCTGTTCCCCGAGATCTACGAGATGCAGGCGCGCGCCATCTTCGAGGCGGCGGTCGAGGTCTGGGGCAAGACGGGCGAGACCATCATCCCGGAGGTGATGATCCCGCTGGTCGGCATGGCGCGCGAGCTGGAGCTGATCAAGGAGCGGGTCGAGGCGACGGCGCGGCAGGTGATCGGCGAGAGCGGCCGCGAGCTGACCTATCTGATCGGCACGATGATCGAGCTGCCGCGCGCGGCACTGCAGGCTGCCGCCATCGCTGAGCACGCCGCCTTCTTCAGCTTCGGTACCAATGACCTTACCCAGATGGCGCTGGGCCTGTCGCGCGACGACAGCGGCAAGTTCATGGAGCGCTACCTGCAGGAGGGCATCTTCCAGGCCGACCCGTTCCAGACCCTGGACCAGGACGGCGTGGGCGAGCTGATCCGGATCGCCAAGGAGCGCGGTCGGGCGAAGCGGCCGGACCTCAAGCTCGGCATCTGCGGCGAGCATGGCGGCGATCCTGCCTCCGTGGCCTTCTGCCACGAGGTCGGCCTGGACTATGTGTCCTGCTCGCCCTACCGCGTGCCGATCGCCCGGCTGGCCGCGGCCCAGGCGGCAATCCGCACCCGGCCGAACTAGCCGGGCGGCAGCCAAGCCGGCCGGCGCACCCTCAGCCGGCTGGCACCCGCGGTCAGCTCCTGGTCGAGGGCTTCCAGCCGGACCAGCGCCAGCCCCAGTTCACCGCAGGCCGAGCGCATCTCGCCGGCCTCGCGGCCATCCGCGCCCATCAGAGGCGTGCCGAGGGGCGGGGTTTCGCCCTCGATTTCGACCGGCAGGAGCCGCTTCTTCAGGAGGCCGCGGTACTTCATGCGCGCGGTGAGTTCCTGGCCGACATAACAGCCCTTGGCGAAATCCACGCCGCCCAGCTCGTCGAAGCCGGCTTCCAGAAGCGTGGTCTTCTCGACCACGAGGTCGCGGGTGCCATCCGGCACGCCCGCGAGCAGCCGGGCGCGGTCCCAGTCCGCGAAGCTGCCGGGCCTGGCCGTCGGCAGCTCCGGCATCCGCTCACCCACCAGCCGCACGCCGAGGTCCACCGGCCGTGGGTCCACGGCGGCTATGCCGCCGGCCAGGGAACGGCAGGCACCCGGCTCCGCAGGGAGATCGACGGCGGCTGCGGCACCGTCACCCAGTAGCGCGAACACCCGCAGCGCCGGGTCCGGCTGCTCGATGGTGACCTTGGCGCGCAGCCGGTAGAGGGTGAGGCGCCGCTGCAGGTCGGCCGCGAACTCGACTTCCGTGTCGAGCAGGAAGCTGTCCTCGGCCGGATAGATGAAGAAGTCGGCCAGATACTTGCCCTGGGGGGTGAGCAGGGCGCTCCACACCGCATGGCCGCTCGCTACCCGGCTTATGTCGGCACTGACCAGGTTCTGCAGGAAACCGGTCCGGTCCGGGCCGCCAATGCGCAGCAGCGCGCGCCTGTCCAGTTCGACGGCGACCAGCCCGTCCATGCTTCCTCCTCGATTCTGCTGCCTGTCCGGGTGGAATGTCGGGTCGATCGCCCGGAGGTACAAGCCGGGGGGTGCTAGAGCAGTGCTAGGAGGCGGCGCTCCAGGCGCTGGGACTGGCGTACCGCGTCGAACTCCGCGCGCACCGAGTGCAGCGCCTGGTCGCGCAGGTGCTGCCAGAGCTGCACGTCGCCGGCGAGCCGGACGATCGCGTCCGCCAGGGCCGCGACATCGCCCTCGGGCACGAGCAGGCCGGTCGCATCGTGGCTCACGGCCTCCGGGATTCCGGCATGGCGGGTCGCGATCACAGGCAAGCCGCGCGCCTGAGCCTCCAGCACCACGGTCGGCAGGCCCTCGGCATCACCGCTGGCGGCGACCCGGCTCGGCACCAGCAGGGCCAGGGCATCGGCCATCGCGGCCGCCACCTGGTCGGGCTGCAGCCAGCCCAGGAATCGCACCGGTTGGCCGGTGGCCGCGGCCGCCAGTTCAGCACGCAGGGGGCCGTCCCCGATCACGTCGAGCACCAGTTCGCGGCCCCGGGCGCGCGCTGCAGCCAGGGCCGCGATGGCGTCACCGAAACCTTTCTTGGGCACCAGGCGGCCGACGCAGAGCAGCCGATTGCCGCGCTTGCGGGTGGCCGGCGGCATGGGTGGCATCTCCACGCCCAGATGATGGACGCTCAGCAGGTCCTCGCGCACGCCGCGCTCCAGCAGGAGCCGGCGCACGAAGCCGGAGACGCACAGGAACCTGCTGGCCTCGCGCTGCAGGTCCGGCCAGCGGCGCTGGAAGATGGTGCTAAACGGCCAGGAGCGCCGGAAATGGCTGCGCTTGCTGGCATCGCCGCCATGGAACGTCACCACCAGCGGCACGCCGAGTGCCCGAGCGATCGGCAGCGCCAGGGCGCCGCCGCGGCCGAACTGGGCATGGACGATGCGCACGTCATGGCCGCGCGCCCAGCGCAGCAGCCGGTCCGGAACGAGCCCGGCCTGGCGAAACAGCGGCACCTGCCAGGGCCGCACGCCGGGAAGCTCGCCCAGGATCGCGGCCTCGTGCGGCAGGTCGGCGAAGCCGGCGTCGCGGCGGCAGCCCAGGAACACCGGGCGCAGCTCGGTGAACGCCCGATACTGGCGGGGGACGAATCCTTCCGGCGGCGCCAGCAGGCGATCCCGATAGACGAGGACGGCGGGCATGGGGGTGTCGGGCACGACGTTCTATGATTGGGTAGATGCGTTATGACATATCGGGAACGCTGTGCCGGGGTAGATGTTCATCCTACACTCGTTCCGCCGTAGGACATCCCGTGCGGCGAACAGCCAAGGCCCAAGGAGCCCCGCCATGTCGATCCGTCGCATCCTGCTCACCATGATGATGCTCGCTCTCACCGCCGGCTCCCTTGCCGCCTGCAACACGATCAGCGGCGCCGGCGAAGACATCAGTGCCGGCGGTGACGCGATCTCGGACAGCGCCGAGGACGTCAAGGACCAGATGTAACGGGCAGCGCCGTCCTGGCGGGCGGTCCGGCATGGCCGGCCGCCGGGACGGCGCAGCTTTCCATACGCCGGGATCCGGTCAGTGCGCCAGGATCTGGCTGAGGAACAGCTTGGTCCGGTCGCTGCGCGGGTTGCCGAAGAACTCGGCCGGCGCTGCCTGCTCGACGACCTCGCCCTTGTCCATGAACACCACGAAGTCGGCGACCGCCTTGGCGAAGCCCATCTCGTGGGTCACGCAGATCATGGTCATGCCTTCGTTGGCGAGCGACACCATCGTGTCCAGGACCTCCTTGACCATTTCCGGGTCGAGTGCCGAGGTCGGCTCGTCGAACAGCATGATCTGCGGCTTCATGCACAAGGCGCGCGCGATCGCGACGCGCTGCTGCTGGCCGCCCGAGAGCTGCCCCGGATACTTGTCCGCCTGCTCGGGAATGCGCACCCGCTCCAGATAATGGCGCGCGGTCGCCTCGGCCTCGGCCTTGGGCGTCTTGCGCACCCAGATCGGCGCCAGCGTCAGGTTCTCCAGCACGGTCAGGTGCGGAAACAGGTTGAAGTGCTGGAACACCATGCCGACCTCGCGCCGGATCGCGTCGACGTTCTTCACGTCCGAGTTCAGCTCGATCCCGTTCACCACGATGCGGCCCTGCTGGTGCTCCTCCAGCCGGTTGATGCAGCGGATCATGGTCGACTTGCCGGACCCGGACGGCCCGCAGACCACGACTTTCTGCCCCTTCTCGACCGACAGGTTCACATTCCGGAGCACGTGGAACTGGCCGTACCATTTGTTGACCTGGTCCAGCTGGATCATCGCCCCGCTGCTCATGCGCACCTTCTCCGTCAATGCTTGTGGCCGGTCTGCAGCTTGCGCTCCAGGCGCTGGCTGTACCGGGACATGGCGTAGCAAAAGATCCAGAAGCCGAACCCGGCAGTGACGTAGGTCTCGATCGACCGACCCAGCCATTCCGGGCTGGCCACGATCATCCGGGCGATGCCCAAGAGGTCGTAGAGGCCCATGATCAGCACCAGTGAGGTGTCCTTGAACAGGCCGATGAAGGTGTTGACGATGCCCGGGATCACCAGGCGCAGCGCCTGCGGCAGGATGATCAGCCCCATGCTCTGCCAGTAGCTGAGCCCCATCGCCTTGGCGGCCTCGTACTGGCCCTTGGGGATCGCCTGCAGGCCGCCCCGGATCACCTCCGCCATGTAGGCGCCGCTGAAGATCGACACGCCGATGAGCGCGCGTGCCAGCTTGTCGATCGACCAGCCTGGCGGGAAGAACAGCGGCAGCATCACCGAGGCCATGAACAGCACGGTGATCAGCGGCACGCCGCGGACGATCTCGATGAGCGTCACGCAGAGAGCCTTGATGATCGGCATGTTGGAGCGCCGGCCGAGTGCCAGCAGGATGCCGATTGGCAGGCTGGCGGCGATGCCGACGAGCGAGATCAGCAGAGTCAGGAACAGGCCGCCCCAGAGATTGGTCTCGACCTGCGGCAGCCCGGCCCAGCCGCCCTCCAGGATCTGGCTGGCGACGATCGGCAGGACGATCAACACCCCTGCCCCGTAAAGCAGCTTCTGCTTCAGCCATGGCAGGAACAGCGGCACCAGCGAAAGGACCAGCAGCACCGCCACGAGATTGACCCGCCAGCGCTGGTCCGGCGGGTAGAGCCCGTAGATGAGCTGGCCGAACCGCATCTTGATGACGGTCCAGCACGCCCCGTCGAAGTTGCAGACATCGCGGGTCGTACCGGAGATGGTCGCGTCGAAGATCGCCCAGCGCAGCAAGGGCGGCACCACCCAGGCGAGGAACAGTGCCACCAGGATGGTGAGCACCGTGTCCTTGGGCGTGGCGAACAGGTTCTGCTTCAGCCAGGCCAGCGGCCCGACCGAGGTGCGCGGCGGCGGCAGTGCGGTGGCGGGAGGTGCGATGTCCGTGGCCATGGCGTCAGCGCTCCACCAGCGCGATGCGCGCGTTGTACCAATTCATGAAGGCCGAGGTGATCAGGCTGAACAGGAGGTAGACCGCCATGGTGATGGCGATGACCTCCACGGCCTGCCCGGTCTGGTTGTTGATGGTGCCGGCCACGCTGAACAGGTCGGGATAGCCCACCGCCACGCCCAGCGAGCTGTTCTTGGTGAGGTTCAGGTACTGGCTGGTGAGCGGCGGCACGATGACCCGAAGCGCCTGGGGCACCACCACCAGGCGCAGGGTCTGGCTGTGGTCCAGGCCCAGGGCGCTCGCCGCCTCGATCTGGCCCTTGCCGACCGCCAGGATGCCCGAGCGGACGATCTCGGCGATGTAGGAGGCCGTGTAGATCGACAGGCCCAGCACCAGCGCCACGAACTCTGGCTGGAGGGCGAAGCCACCCTGCGGCCGGAAGCGGCCGATCGTGGTGTATTCCAGTTCGATCGGCCGGCCGGTCGCGAGGAAGGTCAGGAGCGGCAGGCCGATCAGGATCAGGAGCGTGATCCAGTTGCGCGGCAGGCTCTGCCCGGTGCGCTCGCGCCGGATGCGCGCCCAGCGCGCGAACAGCCAAGCCAGGACCACGGCCACCGGGATCGAAAGGAAGAACAGCCCTGCCCCGGCCAGCGGGATCACCCGCGGCACGAACAGGCCGCTGGTGTTCAGGAACACCGTCTCGCCGATCGACAGGCTTTCCCGCGGGGCCGGCAGCACCGAGACCAGCAGCGTGTAGACGAAGATCAGCTGCAGGAGGATCGGGATGTTGCGCAGGATCTCGACATAGGTGGTGCACAGCCGCGCGATCAGCCAGTTGCGCGACAGCCGGCCGATTCCGACCAGGAACCCGATGATCGTGGCCAGCACGATGCCGCAGACCGCCACCAGCGCCGTGTTCAGCAGGCCCACCAGGAAGGCCCGGCCGAAACTGTAGGTCGAGTTGTAGTCGATCAGAGTCTGCGAGATGTCGAATCCGGACGGCCGCCCGAGAAAGCCGAAGCCGGTGGAGACGCCAAGGCGCTGGAGATTGGTGATCGTGTTGTGGATCAGATACCAGCCGACCACGCAGACCAGGCCGATGGCCAGCACCTGATAGATGATCGAGCGGACGAGCGGGTCGTTCCAGAACGGCGGCCGGGCCGGCGGCCTTGGTGCGGACTGCGCCATGATCGCTCCTGCTAGCTCGCTGGGCCCTGCGGTCAGCGGTGGTCGCGCGAAGGCAGCGGGGACCGCGTGTCGCGGCCCCCGCCGGATCGATCAGCGGAACGGCATGGCGTACTGCAGCCCGCCATCGGTCCACAGCGCGTTCAGGCCGCGCTCGATCTTGAGCGGCGAACCCATGCCGACATTGCGCTCGAAGCTCTCGCCGTAATTGCCGATCTGCTTGGTGATCTGCAGGGCGAAGTCGTTGGGCAGGCCCAGCCCGGCGCCGAGCTCATCGATCTTGCCGAGGAAGCGCTGGATGTCGGGATTCTGGGTCTCGGCCGCGATCTGCTCGACATTCTCGCTGGTGATGCCGAACTCCTCGGCCTGGACCATCGCGTAGAACGACCAGCGCACGATATCGGCCCACTCGTTGTCGCCATGGCGCACGGCCGGGCCCAACGGTTCCTTGCTGATGATCTCCGGCAGGACCATGTGGTCGTCCGGGTTCTGCAGCTTGGTGCGCGTCGAGTAGAGGCCCGAGGCATCCGTGGTCAGCACGTCGCAGCGGCCGGCGTCGTAAGCGGCGTTCACCTCGTCGTTGTTCTCGAACACCACGCCCTGGTAGTTCATGTTGTTGGCGCGGAAGAAGTCGGCAAGATTCAGCTCGGTCGTGGTGCCGGCCTGGACGCAGACCGACGCGCCATCCAGTTCCAGCGCCGACTGGACGCCCAGCGCCTTCTTGGCCATGAAGCCCTGACCGTCGTAATAATTGATCGACGGGAAGTCGAGGCCCAGCGCCGTATCACGCGACAGCGTGTTGGTTGTGTTGCGCGACAGGATGTCGATCTGGCCGGACTGCAGCGCCGTGAACCGCTCCTTGGCGTTCAGCGGCGTATACTTCACGGCGTTCGGGTCGTTGAACAGAGCTACGGCCACCGCCTTGCACAGGTCGATGTCGAGGCCCGACCACTGGTTCTCGTTGTTCACCGAGGCGAAGCCCGGCAAGCCTGACACGTTCACGCCGCACTGCACGAATCCCTTCTGCTTTACCGCATCCAGGGTGGGCCCGGCCTGTGCCGCCGTGGCTCCGAGCGCGAACAGCGCACAGGCGCCCAGCAGACTCGAAAGACGCATGAGAGGCTTCCCTCGGTTATTGGCCAATCCGGCCATCATTCATGTCATGGAAGTGTAACCCTACACTCCCGATCCGCTAACAGGCATGGCACGCAAATTTCAGGCTGCCAACCGCCACCGGTTAGGATTTCACCCAGCCGGGTGTCACGCCTGACTTCGCCGGGCCGGCTTCCCGTGCTAGCCCGCGCATGCGGATTTCGGAGGAACGGATGCGCGACGCGACTCTTGTGACCACGCTCGGCCGCGATCCCGAGCAGAATGACGGGATCGTCAATCCGCCGATTCAGCGGGCCTCGACCATCCTTTTCCCGACGGTGGACGCCCTGCTCGCCGCGAGGCCGGGACCTGGCGTCCTCAATTACGGCCGCTACGGCACGCCCACGACCTTCGCGCTGGAAGAGGCAGTGGCGACGCTGGAGGGTGCCGGCGGCGCGGTGACGGTGGGCTCGGGCAAGGGCGCCATCGTGGCGACGTTCCTGGCACTCCTCCAGGCAGGCGATCATGTGCTGATCGCCGACAACGTATACCAGCCGACCCGCCACACTGCTGACCACCTGCTGACCCGCATGGGCGTGGCGGTCGACTATTTCGATCCGCTCCAGCCTGAGGAGGTGGAGGCGCGGATGCGGCCGGAGACGCGGCTGGTCTATTTGGAGAGCCCGGGCTCCCTCACCTTCGAGATCACCGACGTGGCGCGGGTGGCCAATATCGCCCATGCCCACGGTGCGCTGGTGGTGTTTGACAACACCTGGGCCACGCCTTTGTTCTTCAAGCCGTACGAGCACGGCGTCGACGTGACGATCCATGCCGCCACCAAGTATCTGGGCGGCCATTCCGACCTGATGATGGGGATCATCACCTCCACGCCTGAGATCCATCCCCGGCTGCGCCAGGGCGTCCAGGATCTCGGCATGTCGACCAGCCCCGAGGACTGCTGGCTGGTGCTCCGCGCGATCCGCACCCTGGAGGTCCGGCTCCAGCGGCACATGGCCAGCGGCATCCGCATCGCCCAATGGCTGCAGAAGCGTCCGGAAGTGGCGCGGGTGCTGCATCCGGCCCTGCCGGACGATCCGGGCCATACCTTGTGGCAGCGCGACTTCAAGGGTGCTTGCGGCCTGTTCGGCCTGGTCCTGAAGCCCTTCGGCCGTGAAGCGGTGGCCGCGATGCTGAACGGGATGAAGCTGTTCGGCATGGGTTGGTCGTGGGGTGGCTATGAGAGCCTGCTGATCCCGACCTTCCCGAACAAGACACGCAGCGCCACGAACTGGCAGGCGGAGGGCCCCTGCCTGCGCATCCATATCGGGCTGGAGGCGCCGGAGGACCTGATCGCCGATCTTGAGGCAGGCTTCGAGCGTATGGGAGCGGCTGCGTGACCAGGATGGAAGGTGGCTGCCTGTGCGGCGGCGTGCGCTATGCGATCGACCTGGAGGAGGACGATCTCGCGGACTACTGCCACTGCCGGGAATGCCGCCGGGCCAGCGGCGCGCCGGTGGTCGCCTGGGTGCAGGTCAGCAGCGCCCGGTTCCAGGTGACCCGCGGCAAGCCGCATAGCTTTGCTTCCTCGCCCGCGGCGCGGCGCTCGTTCTGCCCGAGCTGTGGCAGCCAGCTCTTCATGATCGACGAGAAGCAGCAGTCGGTGGGCGTGCCGATCGCGTCCCTGGACGAGCCGGACGGGGTGCGCCCGCGCCTCCATGGCTGGTTCGGCGAGCGGATCGGCTGGTTCGACACCAAGGACGAGCTGCTGCGCTTTCCGCGCCACCCGCCCTACGATCACTGATCCAGGGGCATCCCGGTCGGCAGCCCGTCGATGCTCTGGACATTCTCGCGGCGACGATAGGCCTTGAGGCCCTCCTCGCCGCCCTGTCCCAGTGCCCAACGCTCCATGCTGTCGCGCTCGCCCTGGTAGTCGAACCGGGGCACGCCGAAGCCGCAGGAGGTCTGCACCAGGTCGATGTCCTGCACCACGATCTGCCGGGCACCCAGCGGCTGCTCGTTGCCAAACCACTCGGCCAGCAGCTCCGCATAGGTAGCGCTGCCACGGAAATGGCAGGTGCCGCGACCGTACAGCCGCAGGATCTGTGGCGGCCCGTCGAAGGCGCAGAACATGATGGTCATCCGGCCGTCCGCCTTCAGATGCGCCGCCGTCTCGCTGCCACTGCCGGTCAGGTCCAGATACGCCACCCGGTTCTCGTTCAGGATGCGCAGCAGGTCGGTGCCGCGCGGCGAGATGTTCACCCTCGCCTCGTCCGCGGCCGTTCCGGTGAAGAAGATGCGCTGCCGCTCGATGAACGCCCGGATCTTAGGCTCGATCTTCTGATACTGTTTCGCCACGCCCACGCTCCGGATCGATGGAAGCAGAACCCACCGACCGGCGGGCCGCCAACAGGAATTCGACGTTGCCCGCCGGCCCGGTGATCGGACTGCGGACGATCCCCGCTACCTGCCAGCCCTGCGCCATGAACCAGTGCCGATAATGGGCACAGACCTCCTCGTGCAAGGCCGGATCGCGCACCACCCCGCCCTTGCCGACCCTGCCGGGCCCCACCTCGAACTGCGGCTTGATCAGCACCACCAGCCAGGCATCGGGCGCGCACAGCGTCAGGGGGGCGGGCAGCACCGTGGACAGGCCGATGAAGCTCGCGTCACAGACCAGGAGCGCCACCGGCTCCGGCACCTGCGCAGACGTCAGGTGGCGCGCATTGGTCCGCTCCAGATTGACCACCCGCGGGTCGTCCCGCAGCTTCTGGGCGAGCTGGCCATAGCCGACATCGACGGCATAGACCCGCGCAGCCCCCCGGCTCAGCAGCACCTCGGTGAATCCGCCGGTCGAAGCGCCCACATCCAGGCAGACCAGACCCCCCGGGTCGATCGCGAAGCGGTCCAGCCCTTCGATCAGCTTTAGGGCACCCCGGCTGACCCAGCCCGGCCCGCTCTGCCGCACCTCGATCGGCACGTCGGCCTTGAGCTGCTCGCCTGCCTTGTCGAGCTTGCGCTCACCGGAGAAGACCAAGCCGGACATGATGATCGCCTGGGCCTTGCTCCGGGTCTCGGCAAGCCCGCGGTCGACCAGGATCTGGTCGAGTCGCTGCCTACCAGGCGTCATCCCTGCACGATCCGGAGCGGCTCAGTACGCACGCCCAGGACCTGCATGACCCGGCGACCAATCGCGGCCGCGTCCAGCCCGGCCTCGGCATACTGCCCAGCCGGCGTGCCGTGGTCGATGAAGCGGTCCGGCAGGATCATCGAGCGCAGCCGGACGCTGCCGCCGTCGAGCAGGCCCTGATCCAGTGCCCACTGCTGCACCTGGCTGCCGAACCCGCCGATCGACCCTTCCTCCACCGTCACCACCAGCTCGTGATGCGCCAGGAGCTGGCGGACCAGTTCCTCGTCCAGTGGCTTGGCGAAGCGGGCATCGGCCACGGTCACGCTGATCCCGCGGACCGCCAGCTCATCGGCCGCCTTCTGGCATTCGGCAAGGCGCGTGCCGAAGGACAGCAGCGCTGCGCGCGAGCCCTCGCGGACCACCCTGCCCTTGCCGATCTCCAGGACCCGGCCGCGCACCGGCAGTTCCAGGCCCACGCCCTCGCCGCGCGGGTAGCGGAACGCGATCGGCCCCTCGTCATAGGCGGCCGCCGTACGCACCATGTGCATGAGCTCCAGCTCGTCGCCGGCGGCCATCACCACCATGCCCGGCAGGCAGCCCAGATAGGCCACGTCGAAGCTGCCGGCATGGGTGGCGCCGTCCGCACCCACCAGGCCCGCCCGGTCGATCGCAAAGCGCACCGGCAGCTTCTGGATCGCCACGTCGTGGACGACCTGGTCATAGGCGCGCTGGAGGAAGGTCGAGTAGATCGCGCAGAACGGCCGCATGCCCTCGCAGGCCAGGCCCGCCGCGAAGGTCACCGCATGCTGCTCGGCGATGCCGACGTCATAGACGCGGTCGGCGAAGCGCCGCCCGAACAGGTCGAGCCCGGTGCCGGACGGCATGGCCGCGGTCACCGCCACGATCGACGAGTCGGCCTCTGCCTCCTGGATCAGGCTGCGCGCGAACACCGAGGTGTAGGACGGCAGGTTGCCGCCGGACTTCACCTGCGCGCCGGTGGCGACGTCGAACTTCGCAACGCCGTGATACTTGTCGGCGGAGCGCTCGGCCGGCGGGTAGCCCTTGCCCTTCTGGGTCTTGATGTGCAGGAGCACCGGCCCCTTGGCGGCGTCGTCGCGCAACGCCTCCAGGATCGCCACGAGCTGGTCGACGTCGTGGCCATCGACCGGGCCCACATAGTAGAAGCCCAGCTCCTCGAACAGCGTGCCGCCGGTCGCCATGCCGCGGGCATACTCGTCGGCCCGGCGCGCCGCTGTCTGCAGCGGCCGCGGCAGGCGCTTGACCACCCGCTTGGCGACGTCACGCAGCTCGCGGAACTCGTGGCTGGCGAGCACGCGGGACAGGTAGCCGCTCATCGCCCCGGTCGGCGGGGCGATCGACATGTCGTTGTCGTTCAGGATCACGATCAGCCGGGCATGGGAGGTCCCGGCATTGTTCATGGCCTCGTAGGCCATGCCCGCAGAAAAGGCGCCGTCGCCGATCACCGCCACGACGTTGCGCTGCTGCCCATTCAGGCGGATCGCCTCGGCAAAGCCCAGGCCCGCCGAGATCGAGGTCGAGCTGTGCGCGGCACCGAACGGGTCGTAGGGGCTCTCGCTGCGCCGGGTGAAGCCGGACAGGCCGCCCGGCTTGCGCAGGGTGCGGATCCGGTCGCGCCGGCCGGTCAGGATCTTGTGCGGGTAGGCCTGGTGGCCGACGTCCCAGATGACGATGTCGCTGGGCGTGTCGAACACGTAGTGCAACGCCACGGTCAGCTCGACGACGCCCAGGCCGGCGCCCAGATGCCCGCCGGTCACCGAGACGGCGTCGATCGTCTCCCGGCGCAGCTCGTCCGCCACCTGGCGCATCTGCGTTCTAGGCAGCCGGCGCAGGTCCTGCGGGGTCTCGATCTGGTCGAGCAAGTCGGTATCGGCCATGTCGCCGTCTGCTCCAGGAGCCATGCTGCTCTAGCGGTCGCGGGTCACGACGTGGTGGAAAAGCGCGTCGAGCAGGCTGGTGTCGCCCGCCAGCTGGCGCACTTCCGCCTCCGCCGAGCGCGCCAGCTCGGACAGCCGCGCCCGTGCGGCGTCCGCGCCGATCAAGGTAACGAAGGTAGTCTTGCCGCGGGCGGCATCCAGGCCCGCATCCTTGCCGGTGAGCGTGCCGTCGCCCTCGACGTCCAGGAGGTCGTCGGTGATCTGGAAGGCCAGGCCCAGATGGCGCGCCCAGGCCAGCACGCGCTGGCGCTCGGTGGGGCCGGCATCCGCCACGATCGCCCCGGCCTCGGCGGCGAACGCGATCATCGCCCCGGTCTTGAGCTGCTCCATCCGCTCCAGCCCGGCAAGATCCGGGGGCCGGCGCTCGCCTTCCAGGTCGAGCATCTGGCCGCCGCACATGCCCGCGAGTCCCGCCGCCTCGGACAGGCCGGCCAGGAGCGCGACGCGCGCATCGGCGCTGAGATAGGGATCGCCGGCGATCCAGCCGAACGCCGCTGCCTGCAGGGCATCACCCGCCAGGATCGCGGTCGCCTCGTCGAATGCACGATGGCAGGCCGGCCGGCCGCGCCGGAGCTGGGCGTCGTCCATGGCGGGCAGGTCGTCATGCACCAGCGAATAGGCGTGCAGCACCTCGATCGCGGCGGCGGTGGTCTCCCAGGGCGGATCGGCAGCCCCTCTGGCCAGCGCCTGTGCCACCGCACGTACCAGGGCCGCCCGCAGCCGTTTGCCACCGCCCAGGGCGGCATAGCGCATCGCCTCGGCCAGACGCGGCGCAGCCTGCTGGGCGGGATCGCCCAGCAGGCGGTCGATCTCGCCCTCGACGATGGCGGCGGTTTCTTCCAGGAAGGGCCTGAGCACGGCGGCGGTCCGGGTTGGCACGTCAGAAGTCAGCGGGTGGGGTCGAACGGTTCTACGCGCGCTTCGCCCGAAGCGTTCACCGACAGCTTCTCCACCCGCATCTGGGCATCCGCCAGCTTCTGCCGGCACAGCTCCTTCAGCGCGGTGCCCCGCTCATAGGCGGAGATCGCCTCGTCCAGGTCGAGCTGCCCGCGTTCCAGCTCCTGGACGAGCTTCTCGAGCTCGCCCAGCGCCGCCTCGAAGCTCAGTTCCTGCATGCTGGTGTCGGCCACCGGACCGTGTTCCCCCGTCATGCGCCATCCTCGCCGGCAAGGGCCCGAAGATGCGCGGTCACGCTCCTGGCGAGCGCGCCCGTGTCGTAGCCCCCTTCGAGCACGGATACCACCCGCCCCTTGGCATGACGCTCGGCGACCGCCACCAGTTCCCGCGTGATCCAGGCGAAATCGTCCTCGACCAGGCGCATGCCAGCCAGCGGATCGTCGCGATGGGCGTCGAAGCCGGCCGAGACCAGGAGCAGCTCGGGTGCGAAACGCTCCAGGGCCGGCAGGACATCGGCAGTGAAGCGTTGGCGATAGGCCAGCCCGTCGGTGCCGGGCGGCAACGGCAGGTTCAGGATGTTGCCATGGGCACCCCGCTCCCCCGCGGCACCGGTGCCGGGGTAGAGCGGCCACTGGTGGGTCGAGACGAACAGGGTCTGCGGGTCGTCCCAGAAGATCTCCTGAGTGCCATTGCCGTGGTGGACGTCGAAATCGACGATCGCGATGCGGCCCACACCATGGGCGGCCCGGGCATGGGCCGCGGCCACCGCAATGCTGTTGAACAGGCAGAAGCCCATCGCACGGCTGCTCTCGGCGTGATGGCCGGGCGGCCGCATCGCTGAGAAGGCGCGCTGGACCCGGCCGCCCAGCACCGCATCGACCGCCGCCACTGCACCTCCGGGTGCGCGCAGTGCTGCGCCCCGGCTGCCGGGCGAGACCACCGTGTCCGGGTCGAGCCGGGCGAGGCCCTGGCCAGGGATCGCGTCCAGCACCGCGCGTACATAAGGCTCGGCATGGACTGCCCGAATCGCCGCCAGATCGGCCTCGGGCGCTACCTCGCGCAGGAGCCAGCTCTCGTCGATCCGGTCGAGCCCAGCCCGCACCGCCACATAGCGGTCGGTGCATTCCGGATGGCCCGGGCCGGTGTCGTGCTCGAGCGCACTGTCGTGGAGAAAGACTAGGACGTTCACGCCGATCACACTCCGATGGTCGCCCCTAGGAGGGAGGTTCAGCACGCGCCGCCGCCCGGGTCCACCTCGCCGGATGTTGACATCGGAGGCGGAGCCCCCATCCTCTGCCCTGCCAA
>NZ_DATMFZ010000323.1:0-24295 GCF_035556675.1 Geminicoccus sp.
GGCCTGCGACAACGACAGATGAAGGAAAGCAGCCACCAAGCAGCCGGCACGGCTTCCGCCGCGTCACATGAACCGTCGGTGGTCCGGGAAAGATAATGGAGCGGGCGAAGGGATTCGAACCCTCGACCCCAACCTTGGCAAGGTTGTGCTCTACCCCTGAGCTACGCCCGCGTCCTTGGGTGGCGCGGTGATTAGACGGAAAATCCGGGGCCTGCAAGCCCTTCTTCGCACCGAATGCGGAACCCTTGTATCGCCTCCTGGACGCCGCCATCTTCCAGGGGCGCGGCAGGGGCATAACCCGTTGCCGTCGATTCTCGGTTCCCTTCCCTGGTGAGGCGTCATGGCGTTGTTCGGCACCGGTACGGCTCCGGCTCCCGCACAAGCAAGCGGCGACGACTGGATCGTCGAAGGCAGCATCGCGACCTTCGCCAAGGACGTCATCCAGTCGCCCGTGCCGGTCCTGGTCGACTTCTGGGCGACCTGGTGCGGTCCCTGCAAGCAGCTCACCCCCACGCTGGAGAAGGTGGTCCGTGCCGCCCGCGGCAAGGTGCGGCTGGTCAAGATCGACATCGACAAGAATCCGGAGCTGGCCCAGCAGTTTCGCATCCAGTCGGTGCCCACCGTCTATGCCTTCGTCGGCGGCCAGCCGGTCACCGGCTTCCAGGGCGCCCAGCCGGAGAGCCAGATCAAGGCGCTGGTCGACCAGCTCCTGAAGATGGCGGGCGGTGCCGCCGGTGCTGCCGGCGGCGAGGACGAGGTGCAGGTGGCGCTCGCCGAGGCCAAGTCCATGGCCGAGGCGGGCGACGTGCAGGGTGCCGCTGCTCTCTACAGCCAGATCCTCCAGCTTGAGCCGGAGAATGCCGCGGCGCTGGGCGGGCTCGCCCGCAGCATGGTGACGCTCGGCGACTTCGCCAGCGCGGAAGAGGTGCTGGGCCAGGTCCCGGCATCGCTCACCAACAATGCCGAGATCACCGGGGCCAAGGCCGCGCTGGCGCTGGCCAAGGAATCGGGCGAGCTCGGTGATCCGGTGGCGCTGGCCGCCAGGGTCGAGGCCGATCCCGACGATCATGACGCGCGTTGCAAGCTGGCGACGCTGATGTTCCTGCGCGGCCAGGTCGAGCAGGCGATGGACCAGCTCCTGACCGTGATCCGCCGCGACCGCGCCTGGGAGGACGAACGCGCCCGCAAGCAGCTCGTGAAGTTCTTCGACGTGCTGGGCCTGCAGCATCCCGCCACGCTCAAGGGCCGCCGGCAGCTGAGTTCGGTGCTGTTCTCCTGATGGCGCTGTCGGTCGAGAGCCTGCCGGTCCACTTCCCGGTGTTTCCCCTCACCGGCGCTCTCCTGCTGCCGGGCGGCAACCTGCCGCTCAACATCTTCGAGCCGCGCTATCTCGCGATGGTCCGCGACGCCATGCAGACCCACAAGATCATCGGCATGGTCCAGCCCCGCCCCGACCAGGAGCACGAGCCGACGCCGCAGATCTACGGGATCGGCTGTGCCGGGCGGATCACCCATTTCGAGGAAACCGACGACGGCCGCTTCCTGATCGCGCTCACCGGCGTGTGCCGGTTCGACGTGGTCGAGGAGCTGGACTGCGGCACGCCGTACCGGCAGGTGCGCGCCGACTTCAACCGCTGGATGGGCGACCTGGAGCCGGTCGAGCCCTCGGGTGCCTTGCGCACCGAGCTCCTGGAGGCGCTCAGGCAGTTCCTGGACGCCCACGAGCTGTCCGCCGAATGGTCCGGCATCGAGCAGGCGCCGATGTCGGGGCTCGTCACCTCGCTCGCGATGATCTGCCCGTTCGAGCCGTCGGAGAAGCAGGCCCTGCTGGAAGCGCCCGACCTCAATCGGCAGACCGAGATCCTGACCGCACTCATGCAGATGGATGCGCGCACCACGCCCGGCGGCGCGCCCACCCAGATGCACTGACCAAGAAGGCCCGCTTCCGATGCCCGTGGCCCCCGTACCCCCGCCCCAGCCGGCCGCAGCGCCGGTGGATCCGCAGCTCCTGGCGATCCTGGTCTGCCCGCTCACCAAGTCGCCGCTGCGTTACGACCGTGCCGCTGGCGAGCTGATCAGCGACAAGGCCGGCCTGGCCTTCCCGATCCGCGACGGCATCCCGATCATGCTGGTCGACGAGGCCCGGCGGATCGACGACGACCCGCACCCGCCGGTCCCGCCCGGGCTGCGGCCATGAGTGCTGGCCCCTGGCCGGTCGAGATCCGCGTCACCCCCGGTGCCCGGGCCATCGAGGTCGATTTCGACGACGGGCGCAGCTTCCTCCTGCCGGCCGAATATCTGCGGGTGGAGAGCCCGTCGGCGGAAGTGCAGGGCCACGGTCCCAGCCAGAAGGTGATCGTGCCGGGCAAGCGTGAGGTGACGATCACCGGGGTCGACCCGGTCGGCAACTACGCGGTCCGGCTGGTCTTCTCCGACGGCCACACCACCGGGATCTACGCCTGGCCGGTGCTCTACCGCTTAGGGGTGGAGCAGGATCGGCTCTGGCCGGCCTATCTGGAGGCACTGGCCGCCCGCGGCCTGTCGCGCTGACCCCTGCCGGCAAAGCGAGCGCCGCGCTCGACCCCCGGCTGGCCCGGGCGGTGCTCTGGCAGACCTTCCTGGTCCAGGTGCTGGCGGCCTTCGCCATCTTCACCGTCCCGGTGCTGGCGACCGAGATCGCGGCGGATCTCGGCCTGGAGCCGGCGGTGGCCGGCCTCTACACCGCGACCCTGTTCGCCGGCGCCATCCTGGGCTCGGCCCTGGCCGGTGCGGTCAGCCGGCAGGTCGGTGCCTTCGCCGCCAGCCTGGGCTCGATCCTCCTGATCTCGGCCGGCATCGCCCTGCTCGCCGCCGGCCGGTTCTGGCTGCTGGCGCCCGCCGTCCTGCTGGCCGGCTTCGGCTATGGCCTGGTCAACCCGACCGCGTCCGCCCTGCTGGTCCGGGTGACGCCGCCCGAGCGGCGCGGCTGGGTATTCTCGGTCAAGCAGACCGGGGTGCCGATCGGCACGGCACTGGGCGGCTTCGTGGCGCCGCCACTCGCCCACGCGCTGGGCTGGCAGGCGACCCTGCTCGGCATCGCCGCGGCGGGGGTGCTGATGGTCGTCCCGTTTGCGGGCGAAGCCCTGCGCAGCCTCAAGGCGGAACGGTCGACGGGCCATGGTCCGGCCGGTGGGGTCCAGCTCCTGCAACGCCACCGCCAGCTCCTGGTGCTGGCGATGGGCTCCTTCGCGCTGGCGGCCCTGCAGCTCTGCCTGACGACCTTCCTCACCGCTCATCTCGTGCTGAACGGCGGCCTGTCCCTGGTCCAGGCCGGCCAGGTGTTCGCCTGCTCGCAGATCGGCGGGGCGGTGGCCAGGCCGCTCTGGGGCAAGCTCGCCGACCGGACCGGCCGGGCCGGCCGGACGCTCTGCCTGATCGGCGTGCTGGGCTCGATCATGGGCCTCCTGACCGCTTTCGTCACACCGGGCTGGCCGCTATTCGCCATGATCCTGGTCTGGACCGGGTTTGGCGCCACCTCGCTCGCCTGGAACGGCGTGTTCTTCGCCGAGATCGTCCGGATCGTCCGGCCGGACGAGGCGGCTGCCGCCACCGGCGGCGCCCAGCTCTTCACCTATAGCGGCATCGTGACGGGCCCGCTCCTGTTCGCCCTGGTGGCCTCGCTTGCCGGCGGGTTCGGCCCCGCCTACGCTGCGCTCGCCGCCGTGGCCCTGCCGGGTGCGGTCGCGATCGGTGCGATGGTGGGATCTGGCAGGCGCGGGTGATGTCGGACGAGGCGGTGGCGGAGAATCAGCCGGAAGCTGCGGTGCGCACCCCGGCGGCACTCCATTCGCCGCTGGTCCTGGTCCAGTTTCCGCCGGTCTGGGGGCGCAACTTCAGCCCGTTCACCCTCAAGCTCGAGACTTGGCTGCGCCTGGCCCGCATCCCTTACACGGTGCGCTACCAGCGCAACCCCGGCTTCTCGCCCAAGGGCAAGCTGCCCTATGTCATCGAGAACAGCCGGCGGATCGGCGACAGCGGCCTGATCATCGAGCATCTGAAGCGCAGCCGGCTGATCGACCCGGATGCCTGGCTGGATGCGCGCCAGCTGGCCGAGAGCCTGGCCCTGCAGCGCCTGTTTGAGGAGCATCTCTACGGCATCCTGGTCTACTCCCGGTGGATCGATCCGGAAGGCTGGGCGGCGATGCACCAGGTGAACCGGGGCCTGTTCCCGCCGCCGGTGCACTTGCTGGCAGGACCGCTGCTGCGCCGGAAGATGCGCCGGGCCCTGTATCGTCACGGCATCGGCCGGCATTCGCAGCGCGAGATCTACGCCATGGCGCGCGCGGACCTGGCCGCCATATCGATCATGCTGGGCTCCAGACGCTTCTTCATGGGCGAGCAGACCTCGACCATCGACGCGGTGGCCTACGGCTTCCTCGCCAATATCCTGCTGGTCCCGCTGGACACGGAGCTGCGCCGGATCGCCGAGGACTTCCCGAACCTGCGCCGGTTCTGCGAGCGGATCGACCAGGGCCTGGAGCGCGCCTCCTTGCGGGACGAGGCCGATGCGGCGCATATCCCGGCCGGTGCCTGATCGGGATTTTCCATGACCGCTGCTTCGCGCCGCCCGCTGATCGGGCTGACCCTGGATGCCGAGCCCGCCGGCGGCTGGTCCAAATTGCCCTGGTACGCGCTGCGCCAGAACTATTTCTCGGCCGTGAGCGAAGCCGGGGGCCTGCCCGTGGCCCTGCCGCACGAGCCGGAGCTCGCTCTGCACTACGCCCAGACCCTGGACGGGCTGGTGGTTACCGGCGGCGCCTTCGATGTCGACCCGGCCCTCTATGGCGCCGGATCAACCCATGCGACGGTGACCACCAAGGACCGGCGCACCCGGTTCGAGTGGGCCATCACCGAGGCGGCCCTCGCCCGCGACCTGCCGGTGCTGGGCATCTGCGGCGGCCAGCAGCTGCTCAACGTCGTCCTGGGCGGCACGCTGATCCAGCACATCCCCGATGCCGTGCCGGAAGCGCTCGCCCACGAGCAGCCGAACCCGCGCACCGAGCCCGGCCACGAGGTGGAGGTGCTGCCTGAGAGCCTCCTGCACCGGATCACCGGCACCACCACCCTGCCGGTCAACAGCGCGCATCATCAGGCGGTCGAGCAGCCCGCACCCGGCCTCCTGGTCAGCGGCCGCGCACCCGACGGGGTGGTCGAGGCGATCGAGGACCCGGAACGGCGCTTCCTCCTAGGGGTGCAGTGGCATCCGGAATACGCGATCTCGCCGGGCGACGGCTTGATCTTCCGCAGCTTCGTCGAGGCTGCCCGGGAGCGGCAGATGCGGGAGGAGGCCCGGTGAGCGACGTACCGGCGGGCGAGCGCATCGCCAAGCGGATCGCACGGGCCGGGGTGTGCTCACGACGCGATGCCGAGCGGCTGATCGCCGAGGGCAAGGTCGCGGTGAACGGCAAGGTCCTGTCCTCGCCGGCCCTCAATGTCGGCCCGGACGACTGGATCGTGGTGAACGGCCAGCCCCTGCCGGCCGCGGAGCCGACCAGGCTGTTCCGCTTCCACAAGCCGCGCGGCGTGCTCACCAGTGCCCGCGACCCCGAGGGCCGGCCGACCATCTACGACCGACTGCCACCGGGCCTGCCGCGGCTGGTCCCGGTCGGTCGGCTGGACATCGGCTCGGAAGGCCTGCTCCTGCTCACCAATGACGGCGAGCTCAAGCGCAAGCTGGAGCTGCCGTCCACCGGCTGGACCCGCCGCTACCGCGCCCGCGTCCACCGGCTGCCCGAGCCCGACCAGCTTGCCCGGCTGCTCGCCGGGATCACGGTGGACGGCATCACCTACGGGCCGATCCAGGTCACGATCGACCGGGAACAGGGCGACAATACCTGGATCATGGTGTCGTTGAAGGAAGGCAAGAACCGGGAGGTGCGACGGGTGATGGAGCATATCGGCCATCCGGTCAGCCGGCTGATCCGGGTGGCGTATGGCCCTTTCCAGCTGGGCCAGCTGCCGCGCGGCGAGGTCGAGGAGGTCAACCCGCGCGTGGTGCGCGAACAGCTGGGCGGCGATGCGCCGAAGCCCGTGCGCCGTGACCGGACGAGGCGGGCATGAGGATCATCGCCGGCCAGCATCGCGGCCGCCGCCTGGAGGAGTTTCCCGGCGACGCGGTCCGCCCGACCTCGGACCGCGCGCGCGAGGCCCTGTTCAGCATGCTGAACTCGCGCCAGGCCCTGCTCGATGCCACCGTGCTCGACCTGTTCTGCGGCACCGGCGCGCTCGGACTGGAGGCGCTGTCCCGGGGTGCCGCACATGTCACCTTCGTCGACAAGGACCCGGAGGCGCTGGCGATCACCAAGCGCAACGTCCAGGCCTGCAAGGAGACCGGCCGCAGCCGGATCCTGCGGGCGGATGCCGCGAAGCTGGGTGCCGCCGACCGACCCTACCGCCTGGTGCTGCTCGACCCGCCCTACGGCAAGGATCTCGTGGTGCCGACCGTCCACGCGCTGATGGCGGGCGGCTGGCTGGACACGGGCGTGCTGATCGTGGCGGAGATCGGGCGCAAGGAGGATCCGCCGGAGCTGGAGGGCTTCCATGCGGACGATGTGCGCCGCTATGGGGCCGCCAAGTTCGTGTTCTACGAACTGGGTGCGGCACCGGCATGAGGCGCCTGGCCTTCCTGGCGGCCCTGCTGCCGCTGACCGTCGGTCGGCCCGCCACTGCGCTGGAGCTCGACCTGCCGATCGCCTGCACACCCGGCACGGACTGCTGGATCGTCCATTATGTCGACCACGACCCGGGTCCGGCCGTGGCGGACAGTTTCTGCGGCCCGATGAGCTATGACGGCCATGACGGCATCGACTTCGCCGTGCGCGACGGGGCCGCCATGCGGGCCGGGGTCGAAGTGCTGGCCGCCGCGGACGGTGTGGTGGCGCGGGTGCGCGACGGGGTGCGCGACGTCGCGGTCGAGCAGGGCGGCAAGGAGCAGGTCGCCGACATCAACTGCGGCAACGGCATGGTCGTAGAGCACGCGGACGGCTGGGAGACGCAGTACTGCCATCTGCGCGAGGGCAGCGTGACCGTCCAGCCGGGCGACACCGTGCGGGCCGGGCAGAAGCTGGGCCTGGTCGGCCTGTCCGGCATGACCAGCTTCCCGCACCTCCATTTGAGCGTGCGCAAGGACGGCCAGAAGCTCGACCCGTTCCACGCCACCCCTCCGGAGGAGGCCTGCACGGTGTCGGGCACCTCGCTCTGGAGCCCGGATGCCGTCGAACGCATCGGCGCCTATCAGCCGCTGGCGCTCAGCGTGCTGGGTATCGCGGATGGCCCGGTCACCAGCGAGGCCGTCTGGGACGGCCGTGCGGAGGCCGCCCTGCTCACCTCCGACTCGCCGGCGGTCGTGGCGTTCCTGGGCGGCTATGCGCTGCGCCAGGGCGATCGGATCACCCTCACCCTGACCGATCCCAACGGCGGGGAGGTAGTCCGTCACGAGCAGGACCAGGCGCGCGACCAGGCCCGCACCATGCTGTTCGCCGGCCGCAAGCGCCCGCCCGAGGGCTGGCCCGCCGGAAGCTGGACTGCCCGCGCCGAGGTGGTCCGCGACGGGCAGACCTATCACCTGGAACGGCGCTTCGAGATCGCTCCGTAGGCCGGTCCCGAGAAGGACGCACCAGCCGGAACGCGCAGGGCCATGCGATGTTCGGTCGTCATGGCCACTCCCCCGACCTTCCATGGCTCCCGGTCGGCACTGGCCCGGGACGCGATCCTGTTCATCGCCCTGCTCGCGACGGCGCTGGCCCTGGGCGCTGCCCTGGCCCATGCCCTGGAGCTGCCCAACAAGATCGACCTGCCGCGCGACGAGTATTTCATCGTCCAGCAGGCCTACCGGGGCTGGGACAGGCTCGGCTATCTGCTGGCCGTCCAGCTTCTCGCGATGATCCTGACAGCACTGCTTTCGCGGCACGAACCGCGCGTCGTCGCGCTCGTCATCGTCGCAATCGCCGGCCTGCTGGCCGCCCAGGCGGTCTTCTGGATCTATACCTACCCCGCCAATGTCGCGACGGCGGACTGGACCAGGATGCCCGACGACTGGGAGCGCCTGCGCCGCACGTGGGAGTATTCGCATGCAGTTGGCGCTGGCTTCCAACTCCTGGCGATGTGCGCCCTGCTGCTGGCGGCGCTCGTCAGGCGACCGCTGCCCAGCCGGGCCGCTTGACAGCCTGACCTGCCGTGCAGACACTCACATGGTGGACGGAATGTCCACCATGTAGACAACACGGAAGAAGCTTCCATGTCGGACGCCACCGCACCGGGCGCAGGCCTCGATCCCGAAACCATCCGCCGGATGCCCTACCAGAAGCCGCAGCCGAGCGAGATTCTGCCCGATCTGGTCGTGCCGAACGCGGTCCCGGACGACGAGCGGATCTGGGTGCCGCAGGCCGAGAACGTCTGGTTCCGCCCGCTCTGCCTGAACCGGTCGTCCGGCTACTGGATGAACCTCCTGCGGGTACGCAAGTCCGGCATCCTCAGCCGCCACCGCCATCCCAACCCGGTCCATGCCTTCGTGATCAAGGGCAGCTGGCGCTACCTGGAGCATGACTGGGTCGCGACCGAGGGCTCCTATGCCTTCGAGCCGCCGGGCGAGACCCACACGCTGGTGGTCGACGAGGACGTCGAGGAGATGATCACCCTCTTCCAGGTGAACGGCTGCATGTACTACGTCGATCCCTGGGGCAACAATGTCGGCTTCGAGGACGTGTTCACCAAGATCGACATGTGCCGCAAGCACTACCGGGAAGTCGGGCTGGGCGAAGACTATGTCGACCGCTTCATCCGCTGAGGCGGGCCGGCGCGCCGGCTACGACCTGACCGGGCTCACGGCCGTCGTCACCGGCGGCTCGCGCGGCATTGGCCAGGCCATCACCCAGGGCCTGCGCGCCGCCGGCGCCAGTGTCCTGGTCTGGGACCGCGACCCGCCGGATGCGGCCGATCCCGACACGCTCGCCGTCGACATCACCGACCAGCCATCGATCGAGCAGGCGCTGGCCACGACCCTCCAGCGCTGCGGCCGTCTCGACATCCTGGTGAACAATGCCGGCTATGCCGGACCGACCGTGCCGGTCGAGGAATATCCCCAGGATGCGTGGCGGCGGATCGTCGACATCAACCTGACCGGCACCTTCCTGGTCTGTCAGGCGGCGGTGCCGGCGCTGCGGGCGAATGGCTGGGGCCGGATCGTCAACATCGCCTCGCTCGCCGGCAAGGAAGGCACGCCCAATGCCAGTGCCTACAGTGCCGCCAAGGCGGGGGTGCTGGCGCTCACCAAGTCGCTCGGCAAGGAGCTGGCCGGCAGCGGCGTGCTGGTGAACGCCGTGGCCCCCGCCGCCGTCCGCACCGCGATCCTGGAGCAGATGAGCCCGGCCCATGTGCAGACCATGATCGACAAATCGCCGCTGCGCCGCCTGGGCGAACCGGAGGAGGTGGCGGAACTGGTGCTCTGGCTGTGCTCGGCCAGCTGCAGCTTCAACACCGGGGCAGTGTTCGACCTGTCCGGCGGCCGCGCGACCTATTGATGGCCGCCGCCGACCCGTCGCAGGTGGGGGTCCCCGGCACCGCCGCCTTCGGCAAGTTCATGCGCGTGCTCCAGGCGATCGCCGATGCGCCGGGCGAGCATGGCGTGGCGGCGCTGGCCCGCCTCACCGGCCTGCCGCGGCCGACCGTGCACCGGATCGTGGCGGCGCTGGAGGCGGAGGGCCTGGTCACGCCAGCGATGGGCTCCAGCCGCTATGCGCTCGGCACCCGGCTGATGGCGCTCGCCTGGCAGAGCTGGGACCGGCTCGACCTGCGCCGCCTGGCCCGGCCGCATCTCCAGGCCCTGCGGAACCAGCTCGATGAGACCGTGCATCTCGCCCTGCCGGCCGGCGATGCCATGGTCTATGTCGACAAGCTGGAATCGCGGCAGGTGGTGCGGATGACCTCGCGGATCGGCACGCCCGTGCCCTTGCACTCGAGCTCGGTCGGCAAGGCCTGGCTGGCCGCCCTCCCGGAGGCCGAAGCGACAGCGCTGGCGGAACGCCTCGATTTGTCCGTCCGTACACCCCACACGATCCAGGGCCTGGCCCAGCTCATGGAGGAGGTCGGCCGCACCCGCCCCCGCGGGATCGCCATCGACCGGCAGGAGAACGAGCTGGACATCTGCTGCTATGGCCTGGCCATCCGCGGTCCCGACCGGCGGCCGCTCGGCTGCGTGAGCGTGAGCATGCCCCGCTACCGGTTCGAGGCGGCTCCGGCGGCCCCGATCGAAGCGGCCTTACGCGCCTGCGTGGCTGCGATCGCGGCCGAACTCGGCACGGTGCTGCCGGCCTAGATCCCTCAGCGGTATGGGTGCCGGGCATCTCTGAGCCGCTCTCCGCTCCCCGCGACCCCTCAGTAGAGCCGGCCGCCGTTCGGGACCGGCCGCTCGACGGCCACCAGCACCACCCGCCCCTCCGCGTCCGGGAAGCCCAGGACCAGCACCTCCGAGACCACCTTCGCGATCTGCCGCGGCGGGAAGTTGACCACGGCCGCCACCTGCCGGCCGACCAGCTCGTCGGCCTGATAAAGGTCGGCGATCTGCGCGGAGCTGGTCCTGGTGCCGATTTCCTCGCCGAAGTCGATCAGGAGCTTGTAGGCAGGCTTGCGCGCCGCGGCGTTGGGCTCGCAGCGCAGGATGGTGCCGACCCGGATGTCGACCTTGAGGAAGTCGTCGAAGCTGATCGTCACACCGCTGCCTTCCGCACGCAAAAAGAAAGGCGGCGTCCGGTGACCCGGTCGCCGCCTTGAGAGCGTTCGATAGGAAGGAAATGGAATCAAGCGGTCTTTTCGTAGGCCGACTTGATCTCCTCGATCTGCTCCAGCGCCCGCGCGTTCAGGAGCTGGAAGGCCTCGGACTGCGACTTGGTGACGACGTTGCCCAGGTCCTGGGCCTCCGCGATGATCTTCTCGAAAGCCTGCTTCGAGGCATCCACCTGCTTCTCGATGCCGGCCCGGCTGTCCTTCTCGGCCAGCAGGTTCTGCATGAGAGTGGTGGCCTCGGTGATGGTCTGCTGGAACAAGGCGAGCTGCCGCTGGAACACGGTCTGTGCACCGTCGACCATCGCCGCCTGCGCCTTGAGGAAGGCGCCGACATTCTTCTGGTGCTGGGCCAGCACCAGGTCGAACCGCGGCATCCCCTGGCCGAACGCCTGGTCCATGCCGAATTTGCCCGCGTCGAACTTGCTCGGGTCGAACCGGGCCGCATCGAAGCCGAAGCCCTTGGGGTCGAAGCCCAGCCGCTGCGCGAACTCGGTCTGCGCCTTGATCAGCTGGTCGAATATGTCCGCCATCGGATTGGCCGCCCCGGGCACCGCGTCAGCCGAAGCGCTGCCTGCCTTGATTGCATCGTCAGCCACTGGCTTGCCCTGCTCGGCTCTTGCCGCGGCGGTGTCCGTTCCTGCCGCGGCCTTGCCTCCGGTGGCAGGCTTGACGGTCTTCGGAGCACTTGGTTCGGCCATGACATCACCTTCCGCCAGAAGCTTCGTGCCGGTCAACTCGACGATGGCTCATCTCGCAGTGCGAAGGAGCTGCGTCAAGTTGATTGTGCGCCGCAGCAATGGTGGTCCGACGATCAGGCTGCCGCGACATCGGGAGCGACTGCCCGACGCCTGGGCATGAACCGGCACAGTCGCCGCGCCCCTTCCTCCAGCCGTGCCAACCCCTTGTCCAGCTCGGCCAGCAGACGGGCCTGCTCCGGATCATCATCCTGCAGCCAGATCCGGACCAGGCGCAGGTAGAGCAGGCTCACCCCGTTGTGTGCGAGGAGCAGGCCCGGCCTGCGGATGCCGGCGGCATCGATGATCTTGGCGACCCCGCGGGTCATGTTGCCGAGGCTCACCCCCGCCACTGCCAGATCGCCGCGGCTTTCCCTCGCCAGCCGGACGAGCACGTCCCGGTAGGGCTTCATCGCGTCGAAGCGCCGCATGATCAGCTCGAACAGCCGCTCGCGCACGCTCATGTCGTCCAGGTCGGCGGCCGCCAGTTCCAGCATGCGCTGGTCCAGACGTCGGCCCAGCCGGTCGAGCACCGCCACCCGGCTGGGGAACTGCCGGTACACCTCGCCCAGCGGCACGTTCAGCTCGCGGGCGAGCTCGACCAGGCTGAACGAGCGCCAGCCCGAGGCGGCGATCATGCCGAGTGCCGTATCGAGCGGGTCGCGCAACGTCGCCGGCTCCGCCTCGGGCGTGATCCTGGGTTTCCTGGCCATGTCCACTCCTTCCCGACCGGGAGGGCGGTCAGCCCAGCTCCACCGAGCGCCTGGCCGCCGCCGCGATCGCCTTGTCGAACAGATCCTGCATGCCACCTTCGGCCATCAGGACCGCCAGGGCTTCCTGGGTGGTCCCGTTCGGGCTGGTGACATTCTGGCGCAGCTGCGCCGCCGGCTCGGGCGCCAGGCGGGCGAGCTCACCGCTTCCTGAAACAGTGGTACGCGCCAGCCGCATTGCCAGATCTTCCGGCAGGCCCAGTTTCGCCCCGGACGCGGCCAGCGTCTCGATCAGCAGGAACACATAGGCCGGCCCACCGCCGGACATGGCGGTGACGACATGCATCAGCGCCTCGTCCGTGATCCAGTCGACCGTGCCGACAGCAGCCAGCATCTGCTCGGCGAGCTGGCGCTGGGCCTGGCTGACATTGGCGTTGGCGATCAGCACGCTGGCACCCCGGCCGACCGCCGCGGGCGTGTTGGGCATGGCGCGCACCACCGGCGTGGTCGCACCGAAATAGGATTCGTAGGCCCCGATGGTCTTGCCGGCCGCGACCGACAGGACCAGGGCACCCTTGCCGACCAGGGGCCGGAACGCGGGTGCCGCGGCATCCATCATCTGCGGCTTGACCGCCAGCACCACCACGTCCGGCCGGAGGTCGGCCGGCAGCTCCTCGGCCTTGAACACCCAGGTCACCCCGCGCGGCACGCCCGCCGTGGGTCCGGGCTCGACCACGAAGGCATTGGCGGGGGCCAGCCCCGCCGCGAGCCAGCCATGCAGCATGGCCGAGCCCATCTTGCCACAGCCCACCAGCAGCACCCTGGCCTCGGCCAGGGCATTCTGCCGCTCGCTGCTCAAGCCTCGCCCTCCGTTTCCAGCAACGCCGCCATCATCGCCTCGGCCGGCTTCTTGCCGCCCCAGACCACGAACTGGAAGGCCGGGAAGAACCGCTCGCACTCGCCGACCGAGATGTCGATCACGTCCTCGATCACTTCCAGCGACGGCAGGGCGCTCTCGCGCACCAGCATGCCGTGGCGGAACACCGGCAGATCCTCGTCCGACCACAGGTCGAAATGACCCAGCCACAGCTTCTCATTGGCGAGAGCCAGGAGCTGGCGGATCTGCTCGCGCTTCTTGGCCGGGACCTTGAGGTCGAGGGCCGTAGTGAAGTGCAGGATCCACAGGTCCGGGTTCCAGGTGACCATCACCTGGTAGCGGCACCATGACCCGGCGACCTCGACGGTCAGCTCGTCATCGTCCTTGCGCACGCAGTTCCACTCGCGCAGCTGGGCGAGATGCTCGATCATTTCCAGTGGGTTGGACGCGAGTTCGTCGTCTTCGGCCACTTCGGAGCGCATGATCGTCAATGGCTTCTCCTGACGATGGGGCCTTCCTGCGCTATGAGGACGGCCCGTGAAAAATCTGGGCGGCGGGCGCGCTCAGCCCCAGCATGCCCCAAGCGTTGCAGCGCAGCAACGCACAGACGGTCGCTTTTTCGCCCTTCAGTCGATTTCGGCGGCAGACGACTCCAGTTTTGCCACACGTTCCTCCAGGGTCGCGATACGTTCCATCAGCACGTCCTGTTCCTCGCGGGCTTTTTGCGCCATCGCCCGGATCGCGGCGACCTCGTCGGCGGTCGGCAGGTCCATGTCCGCCAGCATCCGCTCGACGCGCTCCTTCACGCGGGTCTCGATCTCTTCCTTGACCGCCCCGAACGTGCTCACCGCACCGCTCGCCACCTTGGCCAGATCGTCGAACAACCGGCTCGTGGTCTGCATGCCAACCTCCATCAGCGACGGTGCCATCCGAACCGCTATATGGGACTTCCCCTGACACGCGCAAAGCCTACCCTGTCTCAAGGTTGCGCGGGCGTGGCTTGAACGGGCCGGCCCGAGCCGCCATGACCGGATTGAACCCGCGCTGCCGGAACGAACCTTGCCGCCCCTGCTCGCCATCCCCTTCCCGCCGATCGACCCCGTGATCGTCCAGATCGGCCCGTTTGCGCTGCGCTGGTATGCGCTGGCCTATGTCGGCGGCCTGCTGCTCGGCTGGTTCCTGACCAAGCGGCTGGTCACCCGGCCCGGCTGGCGGATCACGCCCGAGGACGTCGACGACCTGCTGTTCTACATCACGCTGGGCGTGATCCTGGGCGGCCGGCTGGGCTACGTGCTGTTCTACAACCTGCCCGTCTATCTGGAGCATCCCGCACAGATCCTGATGGTCTGGGAGGGCGGCATGTCCTTCCATGGCGGACTGATCGGCGTGCTGGTGGCGATGGCGCTGTTCGCCCGCTCGCGCCGCGTACCCTTCCTGGACGTGGCGGATGCGATCGCCGCGGTCACACCTTTGGGCCTCCTGTTCGGCCGGATCGCCAACTTCATCAATGGCGAGCTCTATGGCCGGGTTACCGACCTGCCGTTCGGCGTGATCTTCCCCCATGGCGGCCCGCAGCCGCGCCATGCCAGCCAGCTCTACGAGGCCATCCTCGAGGGCCTGGTCCTGCTGGTGGTCGTCCAGTGGCTGGCACGCCGGCCGCGCCGGCCGGAGGAGCGCGGCCTGATCGGCGGGACCTTCCTGCTCGGCTACGGCATCGCCCGCTTCGTCGTCGAGTTCGCCCGCGAGCCCGACGCGCAGCTGGGCTATCTCCTGGGCGGGCTGACCATGGGCCAGCTCCTGTCGGTCCCGGTGGCCCTGGTCGGGCTCTGGCTGGTGCTGCGCACCCGGCGGGTGGCTAGCCCGGCATGAGCGGGCCGCTGCTCCAGCTCATGCGTCGCCGGATCGAGGCGGAGGGTCCGATCCGGCTGGACGAGTGGTGGCAGACCTGCCTCTACCATCCGGGCCACGGCTATTATGCGACCCGGGTGCCGATCGGTGCCGACTTCGTCACCGCCCCGGAAATCTCCCAGGTGTTCGGCGAGCTGGTGGGCCTGGCCCTGGTGCAGTGCTGGCTGGACCAGGGCAGCCCGGTGCCGGCACGGCTCGCCGAGATCGGGCCGGGCAAAGGCACCCTCATGGCCGATGCCTGGCGGGCGCTGGCGGTGGCGCCGCAGGCGCGGGACGCACTGGCGCCGGTGGCCCTGGTGGAGATCAGTGCTGCCCTGCGCAGCTTCCAGGCCAACCGCCTGCGCGGCCTGCCGGTCGAGTGGCACGACGCGCTGGAACACGTACCGGCGGACCGCCCGCTCTACCTGATCGCCAACGAGCTGTTCGACGCCCTGCCGATCCGCCAGTTCGTCCACCTGTCCGGCCACTGGTTCGAGCGTCGGGTCGGGATCAGCGGCAGCGGCCATCTCGGCCTGGTCCTGGAGACGAGGCCCTCGCCGCTGGGCCAGGTCATGCCGGATTGTCCGGACGGGGCGATCCACGAGATCTCGCCTGCGCGCGAGGCCATGGCGATCGCGATCGGGCGGCAGCTCGCGGCCTGCGGCGGTGCCGCCCTGCTGATCGATTATGGCGATGCCTATGAGGGGGCCACGGGCGACACGGTACAGGCGGTGCGGGGCCAGAAGAAGGTCCACGACCCGTTCGACCTGCCGGGCGAGATCGACCTGACCAGCCGGGTCGACTTCGCGCCGCTCATCCGCGCCTTCGCCGCGGCCGGCTGCCGGACGGCCGGCCCGGTGCCGCAGGGCGATTTCCTGCGCCGGCTCGGCGTCGAGCTGCGCACCGAGGCCCTGGCCCGGGGGCTGGACGAGGATCGGGCGAGCGACCTTTGGAGCCGCACGCGCCGCCTGGTCGATCCCAGCCGGATGGGGCGGACGTTCAAGGTGCTGGGCGTGGCGGCACCCGGCCAGGCGCTGCCGCCCGGGCTGGTCGACGAGGGAGGGACGGAAGCACACCGATGAGGATCACCACCGCACTGCTCGACGCCCAGCCCGGCATCCGCCACGGCTTCTTCGGCCGCCAGGGCGGGACCAGCGCGCCGCCCTATGACAGCCTCAACATGGCGCTGCGCACCGGCGACCGGCGGGAGAAGGTGCTGGCCAACCGGGCGATCGTCGCCGGCGCGCTGGAGGCCCGGGAGCTGGTGGTGGGCCGCCAGGTCCACGGCACCACGACGGTACGGGTCACCGCCCCCTGGCATCCGGACGAGGCGCCCGAGGCCGACGCGCTGGTCACCACGGTGCCAGGCCTCGCCATCGCGGTGACCACCGCCGACTGCGCCCCGGTCCTCCTGTGCGATGCCGAGGCAAGAGTGGTGGCGGCCGTCCATGCCGGCTGGAAGGGTGCCCTGTCCGGGATCATCGAGAGCGCCGTCACGGCGATGGCCCAGGCGGGTGCGGCGCCGGCCCGGATCGTGGCGGCGGTCGGCCCCTGCATCCAGCGCCGCTCCTACCAGGTGGGGCCGGAGTTCCAGGAGCGCTTCCATGCCGAGGACCCGGCCTCGGATGCCTGCTTCGTGACCGGCCGCGACGGCCGCCCCTATTTCGACCTGGAGGCCTATGTCTGCCTGCGCCTCGGCCGGGCCGGCCTGCGCCTAGTGCAGGCGTCCGGCCTGGACACGGCCACCCAGAAGGAGCGCTACTTCAGCTACCGGCGGACCACGCTCGCGGGCGGCGGTCCGTTCGGCACCCAGGCGAGCGCCATCCTCCTGGCCTGAGGGTCTGATCCCGACGGGAGGACGGGGCCGCGCGCACCCCGAGCAAAGGAACGCGCCATGGCGAAGAACAGGATCTGCCTCTGGTTCGACAAGGATGCCGAGGACGCCGCCCGCTTCTACGCGGCGACCTTTCCCGGCAGCGCGGTGCACGCCGTGCATCGTGCGCCCGGCGACTATCCCTCCGGCAAGGCCGGCGACGTGCTGACGGTCGACTTCACCGTCGCGGGCATTCCCTGCATTGGCCTGAACGGCGGCGCCACGTTCAAGCACAGCGAGGCCTTCTCGTTCCAGATCGCCACTGACGACCAGGAGGAGACCGACCGCTACTGGAATGCCATTGTCGGCAATGGCGGCCAGGAGAGCGCCTGTGGCTGGTGCAAGGACCGGTGGGGTATTTCCTGGCAGATCACGCCGCGCGTCCTGACCGAGGCGATGGCGGCGGGCGGCGACGAGGCGAAGCGCGCCTTCGCCGCCATGCTGGACATGCACAAGATCGACGTCGCCGCGATCGAGGCGGCACGGCGCGGCTGACGCACGTCCACCCGCTGCCGCGCCCGCCAGGCAATCGACCTAGTCCACCGCGCCCAGGTCGACGACGGCGATCCGCTGGTCCAGGTCGCCGCCCCAGGCGGCGGTGACGGTGATCGGGCAGGCGGCGATGTCGCGGGCCCCGGCCAGCCGATAGCGGCCATAGTGCTGGTTGGCGGGATCCCGGGTCACCGGCACCGGGACCTGCTGCTCTCCGGCTGCGGTCGCAAGCGTCAGTGTCACCTCCGGCAGGGCTTCCGGCAGTGGGGCGAAGGCCGCGGCATGGACCCAGCCCTGCACCTCCAGTTCGCCGCCCGCGGCTGTGGCATGGAGGCGGCAGCGCGCCCGGGTGATGCTGACCTCCGCGTTTGGCTGGACCGGCGCGCCGTCGCCCACCATCAGCCGATGGAAGTAGAAGCTGCGCGGGCCGTCCTTGCGCCGGTCGTCGTCATCGTCGTCATCATCATCATCATCGTCATGGTCGGTGGTGAAGTAGCCGGTCATGGTGACCATCATCCCGCGCGTCACCGAGGCCGGTGCGATCTCGAAGCCGTACAGGTTGCGATAGCCTTCGGCGGGCAGGAGGCCAGTACTGGGCCGCACCGGCAGGCCGTTGACCTCGAGCGGGCTGCCGGCCGCCGAGGTGACGAGCCCGGTGGCGGTGGCCAGATCGAGGCTGGCATAGGCGGACTCTGCCACCGGCGCGCCGTTGCCTTGAGCCAGCCGGATCACGACGGTGCTGTTGCGAAAGCCCTTCTTCCGCCCGGCCACGTCGTCCTTCAGCCGCTTGCCCGACACGCCGAACGCCGCCGGCGTGTCGACCAGCCCGCCCGGAAGCTGCACGGTCTGGCCCATGACCCTGATCGAGCGGTCCTCGATCTCGTCGGCGGGCCCCTGCAGCACGGGCCCGCCCGTGGACTGGGCCGCGGCCGGCAGGGCGCCGCACAGCAGCGTCAGCAAGAGCGCCGGCTTGCGAATCGGACGATGGACCATGGCTTCCCCCGGAAGACGAATGGCGGTCGGACTGGCACCATCCTATCGCGAGGAAGATCGATAGAAATTCATCAATAGTTACTGAGGATATATCGCAGTGACGCCGTCCAATATTACTTTTCCGGATAAATGATCTAGAAAGTTGCAGCGCGACAACCAAAGGATGTGTCACCGGCAGCCGGGCGGTTCACTCACCCGTCTGCAGGAGCTGGCCGCGCCGGCGCACGGAGCGGAACAGGGCCGTGTAGACCGAGGCGCCCAGCGCCAGCCAGAGGCAGAGCATGGCCAGAGCGTGGAGCAGCAGGCCCAGGTCGAAGCGGTGCTCGATCAGGACCGCGCGCATCCCCTCGAACACCGGGGCGGTCGGCAGGCACCAGGCGATCGCCTGCACCCAGCCCGGCAGGGTCTCGATCGGGTAGAACACGCCGGAAACCGGCTGGATCAGGAAGATCGCGGCCCAGGCCAGGCTCTCCGCCCCCATGCCCAGCCGCATCACCAGCCCGGCGATCATCAGGCCGATCGACCAGCCGAACGCCATCAGCACCGCCATGAACAGCACGGTCGACCAGCCGAGCACCCCGCCGATCCAGAAGCCGTGGATCGGGATGGCCAGGAGCGACGCCCCGCCCACTCCCAGCGCCACCCGGATCGTGGCGATCAGGAACACGGCCAGCACGTGCTCGTAGGGACGCAGCGGGCTGGTGTAGAGATGGCCGAAATGGCGGGAGTACATCTCCTCCAAAAAGCCCAGGCTGACGCCCAGCTGGCTGCGGAACAGCACGTCCCACAGCAGCACCGCGGACAGGAAGATCCCGGCGGCATTCGCCACCAGCGAGCTCTCCTCGGCCAGGAAGCGGGTGATGAAGCCCCACAGGATCACCTGCACGGTCGGCCAGTAGACCAAGTCCAGCATGCGCGGCCAGGATGCCGTGAGCAGGTACCAGTGGCGTCGGAACACGCCGCGGATCCGGCGCAGGGCCAGGCGGGCCGGGTTCATGCCGGGGCCGGGTCGCGGGCCCGCCCGCGCGCGATGTCCAGGAACACCTCCTCCAGATCGACTCGGCCGAAGCGCTCCAGCAGCTCCGCCGGCGAGCCCTCCGCCACCAGCCGCCCGGCCTTGAGCATCACCACGTGCTGCGCCAGCCGCTCGACCTCCGGCATGTTGTGCGAGGCGAGCAGCACGGCGGCACCGCGCTCGGCCTGGTAGTCCTGGAGCATGGTGCGCAGCCGGTCGGCCGTGTCCGGGTCGAGCGAGGCGGTGGGCTCGTCCAGCAGCAGGAGCTCCGGGCGGTTGATCAGCGCCTTGGCCAGCACGACCCGGGTCTTCTGCCCGGCCGAGAGCCGTCCGGTCGGGCGGTCGAGGAATGCCGCGAGATCCAGCCAGGCCGCGAGTTCGGCGATCCGCTCATGCGGAGCCGGCACCCCGTAGAGGTCGGCATAGACCAGGAGGTTCTGCCGCACGGTCAGGCGCAGCGGCAGGTCGACATAGGGCGAGGAGAAGTTCATCCGCGGCAGGAGCCGGTTGCGCGCCTTCGGCATCGGCAGGCCGAAAATCTCGATCGTCCCGGCACTCGGCGCCAGCAGCCCCAGCAGCATCGCGATCGTGGTGGTCTTGCCCGCACCGTTGGCGCCCAAGAGGGCGGTGGTCCGCCCGGCCGGGATGGCGAAGCTCAGGCCGTCGACGGCGACCACCTCGCCGTAGCGCTTGACCAGGCCCTCGACCCGGACGGCCGGGCCCTGGTTCACTGGACCCCGCACCACCGGGGTAGCGCTCACTGGACGAAGCCCTGCTCGCGATAGAATTCGGCGGCACCCGGGTGGACCGCGACCTCCATGCCGTCCAGCGCATGGGCGAGGCTGAGGTCGAGCAGCCGGGGGTGGACGTTGCGCAGGAAGGCCTGCGACTGCGGGTGCCAGAAGGCCTGGGTGATCCCGTAGACCAGCTCGTCCGGCACGTCGGCCGAGACCAGCCACAAGGCCCGCACGCCGATGGTGGGCGTGCCATAGGCGCCGACATAGGCGCCGGGCTGGATCGAGGTACGGACGAGGAACCGGGTGTCGCGGAGCAGCTGGTCGGCAGGGCCGCCGTCGATCGGGATGATCTGGGCGTCCAGCGAGGCCATCGCCTCCGACACCACCGCGGCGGGCGCGCCCGCGATCAGGAACATCGCCTCCAGCGAGCCCACCCGCATCCGGCCGAGTGCTTCCACCGCGTCGATCTCGACGAGCGTCACCTGCTCCGAGCCCAGCCCGAACGCGTCCAGCACCCGGCGGACGGTGACGGCGGTGCCCGAGCCCGGCGAACCGATCGCCACCCGCATGCCGCGCAGGTCGCGGATCGCGTGGATGCCGATGCCCGGCAGCGTCACGAGGTGCAGCGCCTCGTCGAACAGGGAGCACAGGCCGCGCAGCTTCTGGAAGGGCGGGCTGCCCTCGAACGGCCCGGTCGCGCTGGTGGCGAACCAGGCGACGTCGGCCTGGGCGAAGCCGCTCTCGACCTCGGCACTCTCGATCGCCTCGACATTCTCCACCGAACCGCGCGAGGACTGGACCAGCGCCACCAGCCCCTCCACGCCGCAGCCACCGCCCTGCTGGCACGGCCGCCCGCCCTCGGGTGCCCCGATCACGCCGGCGATCGCGGTGCCCACCGGGAAATAGGTGCTGGACGGGGCACCGGTCCTGATCCGGAAGAAGCTCGCCGCGCGGGCGTCAGGCGACACCAGGAGCGAGCCCGCGGCGGCACCGAGCGATCCCAACAGCAGGCGACGTGACAGTGACATCCGTCCCTCGCTAGGCCGGCGATGGCACCGAGATAGGTCCGGGCGCCCGGGCCTGCCAAGGTGAAACGCAGCACGCCGCTCCCGGTGCCGTCCGGCTGTGGCCTGCGTACCCGGCGCTCACCTGCTCCCGTGCGGCAACTGGCGCTCCGCGATCCTTCCGCCTAGCCTGCCGTGCCGCGAGAAAAGGGAGGCTGAGGATGCGGATCGGGGTCTCGAAGGAGATCAAGAGCCACGAGTACCGGGTGGGCCTGGTCCCTTCCAGCGTGCGCGAGCTGGTCCATCACGGCCACGAGGTGCTGGTGGAGACCGGGGCCGGGGCCGGGATCGGCTATGACGACGACGCCTACCGCAGCGCCGGGGCCAGGATCGTGCCGGACCCGGCCGAGCTGTTCGCCCGCGCCGCGATGATCGTGAAGGTGAAGGAGCCGCAGCCCGAGGAGTGCCGGATGCTGCGCGAGGGCCAGGTCCTGTTCACCTATCTGCACCTCGCCGCCGACCGTGCCCAGACCGAGGCGCTGCTGGCTTCGGGCGCGGTATGCATCGCCTATGAGACCGTCACCGACCGGCGCGGCCGCCTGCCGCTCCTTACCCCCATGTCGGAGGTGGCCGGGCGCATGTCGGTCCAGGTCGGCGCCCACTGCCTGGAAAAGGCGCAGGGCGGCTCCGGCACGCTCCTGGGCGGCGTGCCGGGCGTGCCGGCCGGCCGGGTGGTGATCCTGGGCGGCGGGGTGTCCGGAACCAACGCCGCCCGGATGGCGATGGGCATGGAGGCGGCGGTGACCGTGATCGACCGCTCGCTGGAGCGGCTCTACGAGCTCGACCTGCAGTTCGGCCCGACCCTCAACACCATCTTCTCGACCATCGACACGATCGAGCAGCACGTGACCGGAGCGGACCTGGTGATCGGGGCCGTGCTGGTGCCAGGCGCCACGGCGCCCAAGCTGATCACCCGGCAGATGATCCAGCGGATGAAGCCGGGCTCGGTGTTCGTCGACATCGCGATCGACCAGGGCGGCTGTGCCGAGACCTCCAGGCCCACCACCCATGCCGAGCCGACCTACCAGGTGGACGGCGTGATCCACTACTGCGTGACCAACATGCCAGGCGCCGTCGCGCGCACCTCGACCCATGCGCTCAACAACGCGACCCTGCCCTATGTGCTGGCGCTGGCCGACCGGGGCTGGCAGGCGGCGCTGGCCGAGGATCCCGGCCTGGCCGCCGGGCTGAACGTCCATTCCGGCAAGCTGACCCATGCGGCGGTGGCCTCGTCGCTCGGGCTGCCGTTCACGCCATGGCCCGGGCGGCCGTAAACGCGCAGCCTGCGCGGCTGAAGCACAGGGCGGTATCTAAATGCCCTAGTCCGCGCGGCTCGGCGGCGAGTGTCGCTCCCGGCGGGGCTGGATCACAAATCGCTTCAAGTACTGAAGTCGATGGACGGTCAGTTGTTCAATTTCCACTCCCAGTCTAAGCCCGCCGCGTCCGGCCAGGTAATCCGCAAGGCCCAGCGCCGCGCAGCCTGATGATGCGCCACCTTCCGCCTGGACGCCGGCTCTATCCCGATGGGGCACATCGAGCCAGGCACTGGAGCGGCTCATGCGGAATAACTACCGATCAGCCAAGCGACGCAGCGGTTCTTGATACTTGGCGGTCAATATATCTGCATCCCGAATTCCTTTAAAAAATTCCTCGTCAGTCACAGAGTTTATATAGTTCAAGCTGCATCTTTTTCTAATCTCTACAATTGTGTTTCTCGGAACTTGTTTAGCCCAAGAAGGAAAGGCAATTTGACACATGCGCTTGCCAGATTTAATATCTCTAATATCCGCAAAATTACTCTTGCTATTGTCTATGCAGTATCCAAATCCAAACAAAATCGTTTCAAGTTGCCTGTATGTTATAGTTGGACTTATTCTATCACACTTAACAGAATTTTCTCTAATGAATTTTCCAATGTTAAAAACATACGCATCTTGATCTAGACTTACATCTCCCCCTTCTCCCAACGACTTACTTTCCGCAACATCCACAGTAAATTCTTCCAAGGAATGCATGCTGATAGAAAGCCGACGACGAAATCTTTGTAAATGAAGTATCAAGCAAAGAAGGGCTGTTCTTTTGTTGGCATCAATAAATGCATGATTCTTAACTATCCCATAAAATAATGTTGCAGCAATATCGCAATTATCTTGATACTTTAGTATTCCCCCCCCCATACCAACCACCTGACGCGCTACCGCAGATTGCAGTAAATCTATACTCCTTAATCCTGGAGTGCTCATCCCTTCACCTATATCATCAAAAAAATCGGCTAGGACAAAGTGCGCATGAACCACGTCCGATACGCCTAGCGTCTTTTTATCTCGATATGGGTCACTTTCAATCATTCTCATTGTTCTTAAATATTCGCTTCTAATTTTTTCTTTCAATGTAGATTCTCAGGCTGAATTCTTGCGCCATTCGGAAGTACGGTGGTGTTTAGCAAAAATATCGTTAGAGTACTATGAGAATGTTACAATAGCCGTACAACCGCAGTATAGCTTTTACGCACCCACAGCCATTCGCGCAGCGCGTCGTTCATCCGGGTCTGCCAGCCACTCCCCTCCGCCCGGAACGCCGCCACCACGTCGGCATCCAGCCGCATGGTCACCGGGACCTTGCGGCCGCTGCCGGCGGGGCGGCCGGGCCCGCGGCTGAACGGCCCAAGGCGCGCGAACTCCTCGTCCGACAGCTCGTCCGTGTCGGGATCCATGGCAGTCGCAGCGTTGATGGCGGCGTCCTCGGCCTCAGTCGTGGCAGCAGCTTGCGCTTCATAGCGCCTGAACTCTCTCAGATCGGCCGGGCGCAGGCTGATGACGTGCAGGACGTCGTCGCGGTGGGTGAGCACGACGCAGTAGAGCCTGCCATCCGTGGGCGCGTAGCCGATCTCCCGCTACTCGCCATGGTCGCGCAGCTTGTCCGGCTTCACCAGCATCACGTCCCACGCCAGCCGCGCCGCCACTGGCTTGCCCAGTACCACCACCCTTTGCCTAGCCCTGCGTCGGCAGGGCCGGGACCGGCCCGGTCTGGGCCGCCGCCGCCTGCCGGTTCATCTCGGTGCGCTGGCGGACCAGCTCCAGCAGCTTCTGGCGCAG
>NZ_DATMFZ010000324.1:0-16190 GCF_035556675.1 Geminicoccus sp.
CACGACGGCATCCTGGGCCGGCCTATGCCGCTGCCGGCGTGCAAAGGTAGATCCCCCGGACAAGCCGGGGGATGACAGGCGAGAGTGTCGGCAACCGGCCTCAGCCGATCGGCCGCCCCGCCGGGATCCGGTAGCTGTCCGCCCAGGGCTGCAGCCGCTCGAACGCGGCACTCGCCGCCAGCACGTCGGCATCGGCGTTCCGCCGGCCCAGGATCTGCATGCCGACCGGCAGCCCGTTCTGCGCCAGCCCCGCCGGGACCGAGGCGGCCGGATGGCCGGTGAAGTTGGCGAAGTAGGTCATGCACCAGCCGATCAGCCGCTCGACCTTCTGGCCGTTGATCTCCGCCGGCCCCAGCGTCTCCCCGTCCGTGCCGTTGGGCACGGCGGTGCAGGCGAGCGTCGGGCTCACCAGGAAGTCGTAGCGCTCCATCACCCCCTGGATGGCGTCGAAGATCTCGGTGCGGATCGCCTGGTCGCGCGCCAGCTCCACGGCCGTGATCTCGTAGCCCTTCTTGATCCAGCCCCGCAGCGGCGGCGGCAGGTCCTCGGCCTGCGCCCCGGTGAAGTCGATGCCGAACTGCTTGAACACCTCGACGGCGCCCACGTTCAGCGACGCGATCATCCGGCACCAGAGCTCGCCCAGCTCGTAGTGGCCGTGCTTGATGCCGAGCTTGACCGGCTCGACGATGGCACCTGCCTCCTCGAACCGCTTCACCGCCCGCTCGACCACCTCGGCCACCTGCGGGTCCACCGGATAGACGTCCAGGTCCGCGCTCCAGGCGATCCGCATGCCCTTGATCGAGCGGTTCGGCGCCTCCGTGAAGTCGAGCTTCTCGGTCAGGCAGAGCGGGTCGCGCGGGTCCGGCCCGTTCAGCACGGTGAGCAGCAGGGCCGCGTCCTGGACGTTGCGGGTGAGCGGTCCCTCGAAGATGAAGGGTGCGGTCCCCGGAAACGCGTTCGGCCTGGTCACCACCGGCACCCGGCCGAACGACTGCTTCAGCCCGTAGATGCCGCACCACGAAGCCGGGATCCGGATCGACCCGCCGCCATCCGTACCTTCCGCGAACGGCACCAGCCCATCCGCCACCGCCCCGGCGCTTCCCCCGGACGACCCGCCTGTGTTATACTCTGGGTTGAACGGATTGCGGGACGGTCCAAACAAATAGTTGTCGCACGTGCCGCGGAACCCGAAGGTCGGGCTGTTGGCCTTGCCCAAGAGGATCGCCCCCGCCTTCTCGACCCGCTCGGCGAACACGCAGGTGAGGTCCGGTCGAAAATCCTTCAGCGCCCGCACGCCGCCCAGCGTCGCCGGCCAGCCCGGCTTGAAGTCGAAAAGATCCTTCAGGACCCCGGGCACCCCATGCAGCGGCCCGACCTCGTCCCCCGCCATGACCTGCCGCTCGGCCTCTTTGGCCGCAGCCCTGGCCCCCTCCGCGTCGACAAAGACCAGCGCGTTGATGGAAGGATTACGCTCCTCGATCCGCTGCAGGAACGCCTCGATCACCTCGACCGGCGACAGCTCCTTGCGCCGGATCCGCGCGGCGATCTCCGCCACACCCTGATATGCCAGTTCATCCGCCAGCCGCACCATCTACACCACCCCGATCGTTGGTCGTTTGCCCAACGACTGGCAGGCGGAAGCGCACCCGGCAACCGGAAACTCAGAGGATCTCCTCGGGATCCTGGTAGGGCCCGACCCGGGTCAGCGACACCGGGGTCACGTGCTGCTCCAGCTGCTCGGCCCGGTCCAGCATGACCGCCTGGGCCAGGAGCGGGGTCGCCGCCTCCAGCCGCACCGCGTCGTCCAGCACCCAGGGCGCCCGCCCGTCCGAGGGCGCCCTCTCCGGCAGCAGCGCCGTCAGGATCCCGGCCACGTCCTGCTCGAGCGGCAGGGCCTCCAGCATCTGGCGCAGCTCGCCCCGCAGCTGGCCGGCCACGCTCGCCACCGCGTCGCCCAGCGCTCTGGCATAATGGGCCGTCCCGGCATGCCCGGCGCGCACCACCCGCCTGCCCGGCACCAGTTGCTCGGCCACCGGCAGCGCCAGTTCCACCCCTTCGGCATCGCCGGCCACCAGTACGCGCCGCGCCCCGGTCTGCCCGACCACGGCAAGGTCGACATGGTAGATCGAGCGGTGCCGCATCCGCCTAAAGCGCCGGAGCGTGTCGACCCAGTAGCTGCCGGAGAAGTCGAGCACGACGTCGCCCGGCTCCAGCCAGGGATAGACCGTCTCCAGTACCTGGTCGACCTGCTCGCCCGGCAGCAGGTCGAGCACGATGCGGCGCGGGAACTCCAGCTCCTCGAAGAAGCTGCGCTCGCCCTGGATCAGGGTCGCCCCCTTGGCGGCCGGCGGCTCGCCCGGCAGGTCGGACCTGGCCAGCAAGTTGGTCCCGGCGCGCAGCAACGCCGCCCCGATTCCGTGCGCGTCGCCAACCAGCCCGACTGCAAGCACCACCTGAACCTCCCGGTGTCGTCACGTCGAGCTACGCGCCCGCGCATGGCCAACGGAAGGTGTGGAACCGTCGCTGCGACAAGAGGCGCAAGAAAACGGCCGGCCCGGTCGCCGGCCGCAAGGTCAGTTCAGCGGGACGATCAGCTGCTCTGTTCGGCCGGCAGCTTGCTCTGGCCGGACTGGCCGTTGCCGGTGTCGGACCTGGCGACGTCCTCGTGGAAGGCGCAATCGGCCAGCGCTGGCAGTGCGGTCGCGAAGAGGAAGAGTGCGGTGAGCATCAAAGCAATCAGACGCATGATGGTTCTCCACAGTCGCCGGTACCCCACCAAACTGGCACTGACCGGAGCGGACGACCAGTGCTCATGGCGGGTTTTCCGCAAGCACGCCCAGAACGGCTTCCCCATAGCGCTCGAGCTTGCTGGCCCCCACGCCCGGGATCCCGGCCAGCTGGCCCAGGCTCGTCGGCCTGGCCCGGGCGATGGCGGCGAGCGTGGCGTCATGGAAGATGACATAGGGCGGCACGCCCTGGCCGCGCGCCTCGGCCAGCCGCCAGCGGCGCAGGGCCGAGAAAAGTTCCTCCGCTGCCCCGCTCAGCGGATGCTCGTCGCGCGGCCGGTCGCGGCTGGAGCGCGCCCGGGTCGGGTCGACCCGCAGCGCCACCCGGCGCTCGCCCTTCAGCACCGGGCGAACCGTGTCGGAGAGCTGCAGGCCACCATGGCCGTCCACGTCCACCACCACGAGCTCCAGCGCCGCCAGCTGGCGCAGCACCGAGCGCCAGCGCGCGGCGGGGAGCGTCTTGCCGACACCGAACACGGACAGCCGGTCGTGCTGGAGCTGGCCGACCCGTTCGGTGCGATTGCCGGCCAGCACGTCAATCACGTGACCCGCCCCGAACCGCTGCCCGGTGCGGAAGATGGCGGACAGCGCCATCTGGGCATGCTCGGTGCCGTCATAGCTCTCGACCGGAACCATGCAGACGTCGCAGTTGCCGCAAGGCTCGGCCAGCGCCTCGCCGAAATAGCCCAGCAGCACCTGGCGCCGGCAGCGGGTGGTCTCGCAATAGCCCAGCAGGCTGGCGAGCTTGTGCCGGTCGGAGCGCTTCTTCGCGTCGTCGCCCTCGCCGTTGCGGATCTGGGCGAAGGTGCGGGCCACATCGTCCATGCCATAGGCCATCCAGGCATGGGCCGGGTCGCCGTCGCGGCCGGCACGGCCGATCTCCTGGTAGTAGGCCTCGAAGCTCTTGGGCAGGTCGACATGGGCGACGAAGCGGACGTCCGGCTTGTCGATGCCCATGCCGAACGCGATGGTCGCGACCATGACCAGCCCGTCCTCGGCCAGGAAGCGGTCCTGGCGCCGGGAACGCTCGTCGGCGTCCAGCCCGGCATGATAGGCGGTGGCGGCCACGCCCTGGTCCGTGAGCCAGGCAGCCAGGTCGTCGACCTTGGCGCGCGACTGGCAGTAGACGATACCGCTCTGGCCCTGGTGGCGGGTGCGGATCATCTCGAGCAGCTGGCGGCGCGGGTTGTCCTTGATCGTGACGCTCAGATGGATGTTCGGCCGGTCGAAGCTCGAGCGGAAGATCCGGCCCTCGCCCAGGTCGAGCCGGGCGACGATCTCCTGCTCGGTGCGCCGGTCGGCGGTGGCGGTCAGCGCAATCCGCGGCACGCCGGGAAAGCGCTGGTGCAACACCGAGAGCGCCAGATAGTCCGGCCGGAAGTCGTGGCCCCACTGGCTGACGCAATGAGCCTCGTCGATGGCGAACAGGACCGGCCGCCACCCGGCCAGCCGGTCGAGGAAGCCGTCCGCCTGGAACCGCTCGGGCGCCACGTAGAGCAGGCGGATCTCGCCGCGGTCGAGCTGGCGCTCCAGTGCCCGCCGCTCAGGCAGCGGCACGCCGGAATGCAGGGCAGCGGCCGCCACGCCCAGCTGGCGCAGCGCCTCCACCTGGTCGCGCATCAGCGCCACCAGGGGCGAGACCACCAGGGTCAGGCCGTCCAGGCAGAGTGCGGGCACCTGGTAGCACAGCGACTTGCCGCCGCCGGTCGGCATCAGGACCAGCGCGTCGCCGCCCGCCAGGACGTGATGGACGATCTCCGCCTGCCGGCCGCGAAAGCCGGGATAGCCGAAGACGTCATGGAGGACCTGCTCCGGGCGCGATGCCTCGCTCATGCCCATCCAGCGGGCCAGGTGCCGCAGCAAGTTTGGCCCTCTCGGGTTCGTTCGTGCCGATGCGCCTGCCGAGAGCCTGGCAGGGATCGCCCTCTCCCCGTCGTCTCGCGCGCCGACGGAGGATCCATCTCGGCGGGCACCCGGAAGCTGCACGCCCGGTCGCGCCGGGGAGTGATGGAGGCTGAGGGCGCGGAGCTCGGGTTCGTTTCGTCAGCCGGGTAGGCCGCTCGGGTTCGTTCGTGCAGATGCCAGCGTCGGGAGCCGGAAAAAGCCATTCCCCTCCAGGTCATCCCCAGCGCAGGCGTGGGATGATTGGCACGCGGCCGGCCAGTGATCCCCCGGTCGAGCCGCGGGGCCGGTTCGTTGGTCCGGCGCATCTCTCGGGTTCGTTCGTGCATTTTTCGATTCGTCGTCCACACGCTGCGGCTGCTGTCGGTGCCGGGGCACAAGAGGACCAGTGATAGCATGAACCGGCCCCGCGTTCCTACGGCTTGCCGAAGCCGCCGCCGGCCGGGGTCTGGACGGCGAAGATGTCACCGGCGGCCACCTCGCGCTTGTCGGCGGCCTTCAGCTTCTCGACCCGCCCGTCGGGGTGCTCGATCCACTGGTCGCCGACCGAGCCGGGGGCACCGCCGTGGAGGCCGAAGGGCGGGATGCGCCGGTGGTTGGACAGGATCGCGGCGGTCATCGGCTCCAAAAAGCGGGTGCGCCGGATCGTGCCGTCGCCGCCCTTCCAGCGGCCCTGGCCGCCGGAGCCCAGGTTGATCCGGTGGCTTTCCAGGAGAACCGGGTAGCGGTGCTCCAGGACCTCGGGGTCGGTCAGCCGCGAGTTGGTCATGTGGGTGTGCACGGCGGCGGTGCCGTCGAAGCCCTCGCCCGCCCCCGAGCCGCCGCAGATCGTCTCGTAGTACTGGTACTTGGCGTTGCCGTAGGTGAAGTTGTTCATCGTCCCCTGGGCTGCCGCCAGCACGCCGAGCGCGCCATAGAGCGTGTCGGTCACCCACTGGCTGGTCTCGACATTGCCGGCGCAGACTGCGGCGGGGTAGCGGGCGTTGACGATGGTGCCTTCCGGGATGGTGATCCGGATCGGCTTCAGGCAGCCCTCGTTCATCGGGATGTTCTCGTCCACCAGCGTGCGGAACACGTAGAGGACGGCGGCCCTAGTGACGGCTGCCGGGGCGTTGAAGTTGTTGGGCTGCTGCGGGCTGGTGCCGGTGAAGTCGACATGGGCGGTGCGAGCCGCCTTGTCGATCGAGATCCGGACCTCGACCGCGGTGCCGTTGTCGTGCTCGTAGCGGAAATGCCCGTCGGTCAGCACGTCCAGGACCCGGCGCACGCTTTCCTCGGCATTGTCCTGGACATGGCCCATATAGGCCTGGACCACGTCCAGCCCGAACTGCGTGACCATGGCGTGCAGCTCGTTGGCGCCGCGCTGGCAGGAGGCCACCTGGGCCAGCAGGTCGGCCACCGACTGGGTCATGTTTCGCACGGGATAGGGCCCGCTGGCGAACACCGCGCGGACCTCCTCGTCCAGGAATCGGCCCTTGGCCACGATCTGGACGTTGTCGAACAGCACGCCCTCCTGGTCGATATGGGTGCTGTCCGGCGGCATCGAGCCCGGCGTGATCCCGCCGACATCGGCATGGTGGGCACGCGCCGCAGTGAAGAACAGGAGCTGCCCGTCCGTGCCGAACACCGGCATGACCACCGTGACGTCCGGCAGGTGGGTCCCGCCATTATAGGGGTTGTTCAGGGCATAGACGTCGCCCGGCCCCATCTCGTCCCGGCGCAGGCGCAGGATGGTCTGCACCGATTCGCCCATCGAGCCCAGATGGACCGGCATGTGCGGCGCATTGGCGATCAGCCCGCCATCGGCGTCGAACAGGGCGCAGGAAAAGTCGAGCCGCTCCTTCACGTTCACCGAATAGGCGGTGTTCTGCAGCGTGAAGCCCATCTGCTCGGCGATGGTCATGAACAGGTTGTTGAAGATCTCCAGCATGATCGGGTCGGAATCGGTGCCGACCACGGCCTGGCGCGGCAGCTTCACGACCCGGCGCAGCACCAGATGCTCGCGCGCGGTGATGGCGAGTTCCCAGCCCGGCTCGACCACCACGGTCGTGGTCCTGGTCACCACCAGGGCGGGACCCTGTACCCGGTCGCCCGGGCGCATCGATTCCCGGTCATACAGGGCGGCATCGACGCCACCGGCCGGCGCGTGGGGCGCTTCGGTGGTGAACAGGCGGACGTGGCGGACCGGCACCAGCGGTTCGTCTGGCCGGCGCAGGGCCAGCGCCTGCTCCGGCTCGTCGATCCGCTCCATGTGGCCGATGCCCTCGACCGCGATCTGCTCGACCACGAGGCCGCGGCCTGCCACGGTGAAGCCGTAGCGCGCGCGGTGCTCCTGCTCGAAGGCCCGGACCATCTCAGCCAGATCGGCAAGCGGGACGTCCAGGGCCGCATCGGTGCCGGCGTAGCGCAGATGCACCCGGCTCTCGATCGTGGCGGTGGCGGTGTCGACCCGCTGGGCCGCCAGTTCCGCCAGCGCTTCGTCGGCGAGTTCCTCCCTGGCCTGGCGTAGTGCCGCCATCGCGTCGTCGTCGAGCGGCCGCTCCAGCGCGCGCTGCCGGATCACCCGCACGTCGGCCAGGCCGATGCCATAGGCGGACAGGACGGAAGCGAAGGGATGGATCAGCACCGAGGACACGCCCAGCAGGTCGGCCACCCGGCAGGCATGCTGCGCGCCGGCCCCGCCAAAGCAGTTCAGCGTGTAGCCGCCGATGTCATAGCCGCGCTGGATCGAGATCTTCTTGATGGCATTGGCCATGTTGTCGTCGGCGATCGCGAGTGCCCCGTGCGCGATCTCCTCCGGCGTGCGCGCCACGCCGGTCGCGGCCTGCACCTCGTCGGCCAGAGCCTGGAACTTCGCCCGCACCGTGTCGGCATCGAGCGACTGGTCGCCGTTCGGACCGAACACGGCGGGGAAGTAGTCGGGATGGATCTTGCCGACCATCAGGTTGGCGTCGGTCACGGTCAGCGGGCCGCCGCGCCGGTACGCGGCCGGGCCGGGGTTGGCGCCGGCACTCTCCGGACCCACCCGGAACTTGGCCCCGTCGAACACGATGATCGAGCCGCCGCCGGCCGCCACCGTATGGATGTGCATCATCGGGGCACGGATCCGCACCCCGGCCACCTCTGTGTCGAACACCCGCTCGTACTGGCCGGCGTAATGGGTGACGTCGGTGGAGGTGCCGCCCATGTCGAAGCCGAGCAGGCGGGTAAAGCCGGCCAGCTCGCCGGTGACCACGGCGCCGACGATGCCACCCGCCGGTCCCGACAGGATCGCGTCCTTGCCCTGGAAGCGATGGGCGTCGACCAGGCCGCCATTGGACTGCATGAACATCAGCCTTGTGTCGCCGGTCTGCGAGGCCACGCGCTGCACATAGTCCTGCAGGATCGGCGAGAGATAGGCGTCCACCACGGTCGTGTCGCCGCGCCCCACGATCTTCATGAGCGGGCTGACCTCGTGGCTCACCGAGATCTGGGTGAAGCCGATCTCACGCGCGATCCCTGCCAGCGCCTGCTCGTGCTCGGGATAGCGGTAGGCATGCATCAGCACGATGGCGATGGCGCGGAAGCCCGCGTCATAAGCGGCCTGGAGCCCGTCCCGCGCCTGGATCTCGTCCAGCGGCCGCTCGACCGTGCCGTCGGCGCGCATCCGCTCGTCGATCTCGACGACCCGGCGGTAGAGCTGCTCGGGCAGGACGATGTGCCGGGCGAAGATGTCCGGGCGGGCCTGGTAGCCGATCCGGAGCACATCGCCCAGGCCAGCGGTCACCGCCAGGACCACGGGCACGCCCTTGCGCTCCAAGAGGGCATTGGTCGCGACCGTGGTGCCCATCTTGATGGCGTCGATCTGCCCGGTCGGGAGCGGCGCCTCGCGTTCCAGGCCCAGGAGGTCACGGATGCCCTGGAGCGCTGCGTCCTGGTAGCGCTCCGGGTTCTCGCTCAGGACCTTGTGGATGTGCAGCCGGCCTTGCGGATCCCGGCCGACCACATCGGTGAACGTGCCGCCCCGATCGATCCAGAACTGCCAGCGGCGCTCGTCCAAGGTCCTTCTCCGCGCTGATGTCATGCGGGTTCACGTCGCGCTGGATAGACGAACGGCCAGGGCTTGCCTATCTGCGCACCGGGTGAACCTGTTTCGCGGGATGCAGCGGCCATCTGGGGCAAGCTCATCGGAGTAGCCATCGGCTTTATGATCGGACAATGGATAGGCGCGGTTCTGGGTGGCATCGCCGGCCATGCCTTCGACCAGTGGCGCCGCGAGCGTCGGCAGTTCCGCGCGGAACGGGCGGCCGCGGGCGACCCGGCCTATGTCGACCTGGACGCGATCCTGGAGACCCGGCAGGTGGCGTTCGCCACCGCGATCGTGGTGCTGGCGGCCAAGCTCGCCAAGGTCGACGGCCAGGTGAACCGCGACGAGATCATGGCGTTCCGCCGGATCTTCGACATCTCGGACGCCGATGTCGGCGACGTGGCCGCCATCTACAACGAGGCCAAGCAGAGCCCGGATGGGTTCGAGGCGGCGGCCCGCCAGGTGGCCGCGGTGTTCGGCACCGAGCGGGTCGTGCTCGAGGAACTGCTGTGCGGACTGTTCGAAGTCGCGGTGGCGGACGCGGCCATCGACGAGAACGAGCTGCGCTTTCTGCGCCAGGTGGGCGCGATCTTCGGCTTCGGGCCGTTCCAGTTCGAGGCGATCCGCGCGCGCTACATGTATTCCTGGGAGCCCCGGCGGCCGCGCCCACCGGAAGCGGCCACGGTTGACCATTATACCGTGCTGGGCCTGCCGCGCACTGCCAGCAACGACGAGATCAAGCTCGCCTGGCGGGCACTGGTGCGCGAGCACCATCCCGACCGGCTGGTGGCCCAGGGCCTGCCGCCGGAGTTCGTGGAGAAGGCCAGCCGGCGCCTGGCCGCGATCAACGCGGCCTATGACCGGGTCGCGGCCGAGCGCGGGATGCGCTGAAGCCCTTGTGGTACCGGCGCCGCTCCGGCATTCCCTTGGGATACTCCAGGAGCATGTAGCCACCGATGTCGGCCGAATTCACACCGATCGCCGCCAGCGTCGCCCCTGCCGCGCCCTGCCTCCTGGCGGTCCTGCCCAGTGGCGAGGCGGTGCGGGCCCAGTCGGTGCGGGCGGTCCTGATCGAGGAACTGGTCGGCCTCCATGGCCAGGAGGAGCCGCGCTTCCGGGTGGTGGTCGAGCTGGACGATGGCGGCAAGCGGGTGGTCGCGGTCGACCTGTCGGCCCAGGACGCCACCGACATGGCGCGCCGCACCGGCCGGCTGGTGAACGACGTGCTGCGCGCCGCATGAAGCTGCGCGGGCTGGTGGCGCGCTGGAAGGGGGGCAGCGAGGCGGCGCCGGCCGCGGCCGTCCCGGCAGAAGCCGCCCGGGGGCCGGTCGCCTTGCCGCCACAGGCCGACAGGTCGCCAGCCGAGAAGCCGGCTGGTGAGAAGCCCCCGAACGAGAAGCCGGACAGCGAGAAGCTGACCGGGCCGCAGACGGTGCTGGTCACCGTGCTTGGGCTGGAAGGCCAAGCCCTGGCAGAGATTGTGCAGACCGTGATTGCCGAATGCCGGCGTACCCATACCCGCCCGCTGTTCGTCACCGACGGCACCGACTTCGCGCCCCTGCGCGCGCAGCGGGCCCTGTTCGAGCAGGTGATCGACCCCGACATCTGCCGGCACCGCCGGCCCGGGCTCGACTGGCACGCCTATGCGCTGGAGCAGTACCGGCTGATCGGCCGCAAGTGGAAGCCGGTCACCACCATCGCGTTCGGCCGCCCGGTCGATCCCGACGCGCTGGCGGCGGTGGTCGAGGGGCGGCGCGAGAAGCTGTAGGCGGTCAGCCCACCAGCGGTGCGGAGTGCGGGGCCAGGTGGGGCAGATGCGGCGGGCCGGTCTCGGCATCGCGCAGGACCGCCTGTTCCTCGACCAGCTGGGCGATCGCGGCACCGCCATCGGTTGGCGGCAGGTGCCGGACCCGCTCGCGCATCCGGGCCGCCACCTCCGGGGCCTGCAGGGCGTTCAGCGCCCAGCGCAGCCGGTCCTGCTGGTGGACGCGCACGGCGATGCCCAGGCCCGCCCGCTCCGCCCAGACGGCGCGCGCCTCCTGCTCGTCCATGGACGGGTTCTCGTTCGGCACGAAGACTGTAGGGATGCCGATCGAGATCAGCTCGTGGAAGGAGTTGTAGCCGGCAGCACTGACCGCGAGGTCGAAGGCGCGGAACAGCCGCGCCATCGGGAAGCCGGACAAGGTGCCGGCACCGGGCAGGCGCTCGGATGGCTGGTTCTCGCTGATCAGCCACTCGGCCTCGACCAGCACCACGCCGGCCCGTCCGCCCAAGGACGTGGCCAGGGTCTGGCGGACGCGGCGGTAGTCGAAATTATTCTGCGAGCCCAGCAGCACCAGGACGGCCAGCGCCTCCTGGGCGATGCCGAGCTCGGCGCGCGCTTCCGCACGGTCCAGGATCTCGTCGCCATCCAGGAGGGTCACCGGGGGGACGCGGACCAGCTCGCCGGCGCGGGTCCGGGTCAGCCCCCGGTCCAGCTCGGTCGCGAACTCGCCGGGCTCGATCACCAGGTCGAAGTTGGCGGCCCGCTCGATCGCGGCCTTGCCGGCATCGGGGCGCCACAGGCCGCGCCGGAGCCAGACGAACCGCCGCTCCGGGCAGTGCCGGCGCAGCTCGGCGAGCGCCGCATAGGGCATGTTGCCGTCGAACAGCAGCACGCGCGGGTCGTAGAAGCCGATCATCGCGTGGAGGCGGGCGAGCAGGCCGCGGTTCCAGTAGTCGGCGTCGCCCCCGTAATAGCTGTGGTAGGGCAGGTACTCGCCGTGGAACCCGTACTGGCCGACCACGCCTACGGCCTGCGACATGGTGAGGAACACGGGCTCGATGGCCGGCGGCAGGCGGCGCGCCACGGCGAGCAGCCGGGTCAGGTGGCCCATGCCGATCCCGTTCGGCGAGAGCATCAGCACCCGGCGCTGCGCCCGGATCCGGGCGGGGTCGATGCGCCGGGGCCCCGCCAAGTCCGGGGCCAGGGCCAAGAGGCGCCCGGCCAGGACTGCCGGGTCGGCCGCTTCCCGGACGAACGCGCGGGCCCGCTCCGCGCGGGCCTGGCGGTCGGCACCCGGTTCGCGGAACGCGCCGGCATGGAAGCTGGCGGCATCCTCCGGCCAGCCGGCCAGCTCGGCCGGCAGGGACAAGGGCACGCCCGCTGCCGCGGCCTCGACCAGCTCGGCGGTGACCGGCTGGGGCTGGCCCGGCCAGCCGGCCAGGTGCCAGACGTCCAGCCGGGCCAGGAAGGCGTCCACCGGCTCCGCTTCGGCCGGGATCAGGCGCAGCTCGGGCAAGGGCCGTGCGACCCGCCGGCGCAGCAGGGCCAAAGGCGGTGCCAGCAGTTCCACCGACCAGGGCGCTCTTGCCGGGTAGGCGCGGGCAAAGCCGTCCTCGTCCATGGGCCAGGCGGCATTGCCCTGCCCGCCATGGCGGCCGATCATGGCCGGGCGCCGCGTCCACGCCGGATGGGGTGCCGTGCCGACCGGTGGTGCCGGCGGCAGCCAGGGCTCGCCGGCGAGGCCCAGGACGGCGGCGACGCCCGCGTCCGCCGCCACCTCCTGCATGGCGGCATCCTGGACCAGCTCCGTGAAGCGGTGGCGCGTTGCTGCCAGCAGTGCCTCATCCAGGCGGCCGTCCCGCCAGGGAAGCTGGTCGAAGCGCAGGATGGCGTGGTCGGCGCGGATCCGGGGTGGGCGGTCGATCCAGGCCAGGAGCGGTGCCAGGTGCCAGGCCAGCAGGATGCGGCTGCTCACCGTGCGGTCGACGTCGACCAGGACCAGCCGTCTCGCGGCCAGACAGGCGGCGAGTGGCGGGGCGAACGGCCGGCCGGGCAGGAACAGGCTGGACCGGACGCCCAGCAGGCCGATCCGCCAGCCGCGTGCCGCCAGCCGGTCGACCAGGCGGACCAGGGCCCGCGCCTCGGCGTCGGGCAGGCGCGGATCGAGCAGCAGGAGGAGTTCGAGGTCGGTCAATGCAGTTTCTGCAAGCAGCAGCTGGGGATGGCCCAGGCGGTTTCCGGCAGGTGGCGGCGCAAGGGTGGGCTTGCGGTGACCGCGGCGGCGCGTAGCCTCCCCGCATACCGGTGGACGAGCTGATGACCCATGACCTGATCTTCTTTCCCGATTATCGCGCCGCCAATCCCTACCAGGAACTGCTCTACCGGCAGCTCGCCCACCTGCACCCGCGGGCCGGCACGATCGACAACGCGCTCCGGCTGCTCGACCATGCGCCACCTGGGCGCCACGTCGTGTTCCATCTGCACTGGGAGGACGTGCTGCACCGCCACCTGGCCGACCCGGACGCGGCGGCGGGAGCCGTCCACCAGTTCCTGGCCAAGGCCGAGGACTTCACCGGGCGCGGCGGCACGCTGTTCTGGACGGTGCACAACCAGCGCTCGCATGTCGGCAGCCATCCGGAGCTGGACCGCACCCTGCGCCAGGCCCTGGCCAGGCTGGCCGACCGGGTCCATGTCCATTCGCTGGCGGCATTGCGCGCGATCCGGGCCGAGCTGGCGCTGGCGCCGACCCAGCCCGTGGTGGTGCCGCACGGCAACTACCGCCCGATCCACGACCCGCGCGCCACCGACCGGGACGCGGCCAGAATCCGCCAGGGGTTCGCCGGCAACGACATCGTCCTGCTCCTGTTCGGCCGGCTCGACGCCTACAAGGGGGCGAGCGCGCTCCTGGCCGCATTCGCCGAGGCGCCTGCCTGCCTGCGCCTCGTGGTGGCGGGCAAGCAGATCGTGCCGCTGACTCCGGTCCTGGCCGCCTTGCCGGCTTCGGTGCGGACACGGATCACCGTCCATGACCGGTTCGTGCCGACCGCCGAGGTCGACCGGCTCCTGGCCGCCGCCGACGCGGTGGTGCTGCCCTACCGCGCGATCCTGACGTCGGGCACGCTGATGCTGGCACTCGGGTTCGGCCGGCCGGTGATCGCCCCGGACCTGCCGGCTTTGGCCGAGATCGTGGCGGACGGGCGGGAGGCACTGCTCTACCCGCACGACCGGCCGGACGGGCTGCACGCGGCGCTGCTGCGGCTGGTCGAGCTGGACGCTGCCGGCCATGCCGCGATGGCGAAGGAGGCGGCCGCCACGGCGGAGCTCTATGACTGGCGCTGGATCGGCCGGCAGATGGGTGCCGCGATCCTGGATGCCGCGATGCACGGGCGGGCGGTCCGGCGGCCGGTGCAGCTCAGCGTGCCCGCGGCAGTCCCTGCGTGACCAGCCGTTCGAACTGGCCGGTCGGCAGGCAGGTGGTGCCCTTGTCGAACGCGCCGGTCTCGCCGGAGCGGAAGTCGATCAGCGACACTTCCCGGGCACCGTCGGGCGCCACGATCGTGCGGGTGACGACATAGGTGGCCAGACCGGTGATCCGGGAGCCTCCCTTGGTCTCGCTCACCTTCACGCCCAGCATGGCGTCGAGGGTGACCTCGCGGCGCATCACATATTCCTGGTCGTCGCGCCGCACCGTGATGGTCGCGTCCTCGGCGGCACCGCCCACCCGCCTGGGCGACGCGCGCTGGCCCTGCTCGAAGCTGAAGATCCAGCCGCAGTCGATCCAGGGCGTGGCCCGCCCGGCATAGGTGGCGGCGACCGCCAGCGGGTCGTCGGTGTCGAGCAGCCGCAGCCCGGCACGCTCCAGATTGGCCCGGATCCGGTTGCGGACCGTTTCCGGCGCCAGCGCCACGGTCAGGTCGATCGGCTGGGACGGCCGGCCGGCGGGCTTCACATAGGTCAGAACCTTGGGCCGGTCCTGGGCATGCGCCGGCGTGGCGAGCGATGCCAGCAGCAGCGCCAGCATCCAGAGCCGTCGACCTCGCATCCGCACCCCCTCGTCTCCCCTGCGGCTGTCACCTGCCCAGGCACCGCCTGCTTCGGTACCATTCTTTCCTGTGCCAGCCGCCCAATGACCAGTCGCCTCAGTAGAGGTCTGCGGCGGCGAGCGCACCCGTGAGCCCCGGGCCGGCCGCCGGCCCGGGAAGATCATCGTCCAGGGCAGCCAGGCCCAGCTTGCTGTACTCGACGAGCCGGCGGAAGGCCTGATTGGCGAACCGCCCGACCGGATAGGCCTCCAGATAGCTTTGATAGGCGGCTGGCGTGTCGGCCGCCTTCACGTCCAGCCAGAGCGCGTCCTCGGGCGAGAGCTCGATGCTGCTGTCCTGCGCCTGCGCCTCCGGCTGATGGTAGGCACTGCCGCCCGCCGCGAGCACCCCGATCACCAGCGCACGGATCGCCGAGTAGTAGAGCTTGATGCGCTTCACGAGGATGGGTTCCGCTGCAGGGTCAGGGTGAGGACGCCAGGAACTCTTCGCACAGCCTGATCAGCGGTCAAGACACATGAACAGTTGGTAAGGATGATGCTTCAATTATGCATACCTGAAGATGATTCAATGTTCGAGCAGCTCCGCCAGCGTGTGCGCGATCACACGGGTCGCCGCATGGAGGTCCGCCATGGCCAGCCGCTCGTCGGCCCGATGGGCATTGGCTTCCAGCAGGTCGCGCGGGCCGGCACCGTACAGGACGCAGGGTATGCCGGCCTCGGCATAGTGCCGGCCGTCCGTGTAGAGCGGGATGCCCTGGGCACCCACCGGCGTTTCCAGGATCTCGCTGGCCCGGGCGGTGAGCCGCTCCACCAGCCGGGCGGCGCCCGGCAGCTGGGTCAGCGGCCGGGCCAGCAGGATCTGGCGGATCCGCACGCTCACGCCCGGGAACTTCGCCACCGCGTTCTCGATGAGCTTGCGCAGCTCGGCCTCGACATCCTCCGGGCGTTCCTCCGGGATCATCCGGCGATCCAGCCGCAGCACGATCCGGTCCGGCACCACGTTGGTGTTGATCCCGCCCGAGATCAGCCCGACCACCAAGGTCGGGCTGGTGATCCCCTTCACCTTGGAGCGGCGGGTCTGCAGGTTGCGCCGCGAGGCATAGAGCGCCGTCAGGACGCCGTTGGCCGCCTCCAGCGCGTCGAAGCCGGTATCCGGCCTGGCCGCATGGGCGGAGCGGCCCAGGAGTTCGACCTCCAGATGGAGGCAACCATTATGGGCGGTGACCACCGAATAGGCGAAGCCCGCCCCGATCGCGAGGTCGGGCCGGCTGAGCCCGGTCTCGATCAGGCGCCTGGGCCCGAGATTGCCGCCGGCCTCCTCGTCATAGGTCAGATGCAGCTCGACCGTACCGGTCAGCCGGTCGGCCACCTCGTTCAGTGCCAGAAGGGCGAAGGTATAGGTGGCGAAGTCGGACTTGGAGACGGCCACGCCCCGGCCGTACATCATCCCGCCCTCGATCTCGGCACCATAGGGGTCGTGGCTCCAGCCCTCGCCCGGCGGCACCACGTCGCCATGGGCGTTCAGCGCGATGGTCGGCCCGTTGCTGCCGAATCGGCGCCGCACGATCAGGTTGGTGATGGAGACCATGCCCTGGGCCTCGACCAGCGAGGCCGGCACCACGTCGGTCT
>NZ_DATMFZ010000325.1:0-6468 GCF_035556675.1 Geminicoccus sp.
ATCGCGCCGCCACCAGCTGCTGCTCCACGAGATGCAGCACCGGACCAAGAACAATTTCCAGATCGTCCTGTCGATGATCTCGATTCAGGCGGCGCGGCTGCAGACGGAGAACAGCCGCGACGTGCTGGGCAAGATCGCCGACGGGATCATGGCCATGGCGCTGGCCCACGACCAGCTGGCCCCGGCGCAGGGCGGCGAGCTGGTCAACCTGCCCACCTATCTGCGCGCGCTGGTCGCCAGCATCCAAAAGCCCCTGGAGACCGTCGCCGTCGATGTCCGCGCCGACGAGCTCAGCGCGCCGATCGAGTACGCCGTCCCGATCGGCCTCATCGTCAACGAGCTGGTCACCAACAGCGTCAAGCACGGCTTCGACGAGGCCGGCGGCGCCATTCATGTCGAGCTGGTGTCCGGCCCCGGCCGCGGCGAGATCGGCCTGGAAGTGGTCGACAACGGCAAGGGCATCGACCCCACCAAGCCGGGCGGGTCGGGCCTGAAGCTCATCGAAGCGCTGGCCCGCCAGATCCGCGGCCGGATCGAGCAGGAGAGCTCGCCGGCGGGCACCCGGACCCGCCTGACCTTCACGCTCCCCTGACACTGGCCCCCGACGCGGGGTCCCCTGGCCTGACCTTTCGGCTCAGAACGCCAGCTGCTTGGCCTGGATGACGTGCGGCAGCGCCTGGATCTGCGCCAGCACGTCCGCCGGCACTGCCTGGTCGATCGCCACCAAAGCGATCGCGTCGCCGCCCGGCCGGTCGCGGCCCAGATGGAAGGTCGCGATGTTGACCTCCGCCTCGCCCAGGAGCCGGCCGAGCGCGCCGATGAAGCCCGGCTTGTCCTGGTTGCGCACATACAGGACGCTGCCGGACAGGGTGGCGTCGATCGGGATGCCGCGGATCTCGACCAGATGCGGCTTCTCCCCCTGGAACAGCGTGCCCGAGACGGTGCGCGGCCCCTTCTCCGTGACCACCTCCAGCGTGATCAGGGTCTGGTAGCCGTCGACATGCTCGTGGGTGACGGTGGTGAGCTGGATGCCGCGCGACTTCGCGAGCGCCGGAGCGTTCACCATGTTCACCGAGGCGGCGAACGGGGCCAGCAGGCCCTTGAGGATCAGCTGGGTGAGCGGCTTGTTGTTCAGCGTGGCCGCCTGGCCGGCGAAGGTGACGGTGGCCCCCTTCAGCCCGGTCTCGGTGAGCTGGCCGGCAAAGCTGCCGAGCTGCTCGGCCAGCTCCATGTAGGGCTTGAGCCGGGGCGCGTCCTCGGCCGACACGCTCGGCATGTTCAGCGCGTTGATGATCGCACCGTCCAGCAGATAGTCGGAGATCTGCTCGGCGACCTGCAGCGCCACGTTCTCCTGGGCCTCGGTGGTGCTGGCCCCCAGATGCGGGGTCACCACCACCTTCTCCAGGGCGAACAGCGGGCTCTCCCTGGCCGGCTCGGTCACGAACACGTCCAGCGCCGCCCCCCCGACATGGCCCGCCACGATCAGGTCGTGCAGCGCCTCTTCGTCCACCAGCCCGCCGCGGGCACAGTTCACGATCCGCACGCCCTTCTTGCAGGACGAGAGCCGCTCGCGGGAGAACAGGTTGCGGGTCTGCTCGGTGAGCGGCGTGTGCAGGGTGATGACGTCGGCGCGGCGGCAGAGCTCGTCCAGGTCGACCTTCTCGATGCCCAGCTCCTCGGCCCGCGCGTCCGACAGGAACGGATCGAAGCCCACCACCTTCATCTTCAGCCCGCGCGCCCGGTCGGCCACGATCGAGCCGATATTGCCGCAGCCGACGACACCCAGCGTCTTGCCGGTCAGCTCCACGCCCATGAAGCGGGACTTCTCCCACTTGCCGGCCCGGGTCGAGCGGTCGGCCGCGGGGATGTCGCGCGCCAGCGCCATCATCATCGAGATGGCGTGCTCGGCCGTGGTGGTGGCATTGCCGAACGGCGTGTTCATCACCACCACGCCGGCGGCCGTCGCCGCCTCGACGTCGACATTGTCGACGCCGATGCCGGCGCGGCCCACCACCTTGAGCCTGGTTGCGGCCTTGAGCACCTCGGCGGTGACCTTGGTGGCGGAGCGGATCGCCAGGCCGTCATACTCCCCGATGATCTCGAGGAGCTGGTCCTTGGTGAGGCCGACCTTGATGTCGGTCTCCACGCCGCGGCGCTGGAAGATCTCGACGGCGGCGGGGCTGAGTTTGTCGGCAATCAGAACTTTGGGCATGCCGAAGCCTTTCCCGGCACAAGGATGACGTCAGGGGCGGAACGGGCGCGTTGGGCCTGCGGTCAGGCGGCCTCGGCGTCCAGGCGGGCGGCGACCTCGCCGAACGCCCAGTCGAGCCAGGGCAGCAGGGCCTTGGTGTCGGACACGTCGACCGTGGCCCCGCCCCAGATCCGCAGCCCGGGCGGCGCGTCGCGATACCCGGCGATGTCGTAGGCGACCTGCTCCTTCGCGAGCAGACCCGCCAGCTCCTTGACCACCTTCTGCTGGTCGGATTCGGCCAGGGAGGCCACGCGCGGATCGGCGATCTTCAGGCAGATCGAGGTGCAGGAGCGGGTGGCGGGCAGGGCCGCCAGGAAGTCGACCCAGGCCGTGTCCGCCGCCCAGGAGGAGATCGCGGCGAGATTGGCTTCCGAGCGGGCGATCAGGCCCTTCAGCCCGCCCACCTCTTCGGCCCAGCGCAGCCCGTCCAGTGCGTCCTCGACCGCCAGCATGGACGGCGTGTTGATTGTCTCGCCCTTGAAGATGCCCTCGATCAGCTTGCCGCCCTTGGTCAGGCGGAAGAGCTTGGGCAGGGGCCAGGCCGGCTTGTAGCTCTCCAGACGCTCGACCGCGCGCGGCGAGAGCGCCAGCATGCCATGCTGCGCCTCCCCGCCCAGCACCTTCTGCCAGGACCAGGTGGTCACATCGAGCTTCGACCAGGGCAGGTCCATGGCGAACGCGGCCGAGGTGGCGTCGCAGAAGGTGAGGCCCTGGCGGTCGGCGGCGATCCAGTCACCATTGGGCACACGCACGCCCGAGGTCGTGCCGTTCCAGGTGAACACCACGTCCCGGCCGAAATCGACCTCCGTCAGGTCCGGCAGCTCGCCATAGCCGGCGGAAAGGGTGCGCACGTCCGAGAGCTTGAGCTGCTTGGTCGCATCCGTGACCCAGCCCTCGCCAAAGCTCTCCCACGCCAGCAGGTCAACACCGCGCGCCCCCAGCATCGACCACATCGCCGCCTCGAAGGCGCCGGTGTCCGATCCAGGCAGGATTCCCAGCCGGTAGTCGGCGGGAATGCCCAGCACCCGGCGGGAGCGCTCGATCACCTCATTGATGCGCGCCTTGGCCACGGCATCGCGGTGGGATCTGCCGAGCATCGCGCCTTCCAGGCCGGACAGCGACCAGCCGGGCCGCTTGGCGGTCGGGCCGGAGCCGAAGAACGGGCGGTCGGGGCGGGTGGTCGGCTTCATGAGTGAAGCGTCCTCTGTCGTCGGATGAGGTCGCGGAACCTAGGCCCGCCGATCCCGCACCGCAACATTCGCGCACCCCCTGTCCAGCCCCGCAGCGACAAGGAATTCTTCATCCTCGCCATCACCGCCGCTGAACCCGGCGCCGCCGGTCAAGCCGCTTGCCCCGACCCCGGTGCTCGAACATGCTGTGTATCCAGACAATTCGACAAGGGGCTCAGACAGGGGCTCAGGGAGGCTCGCCATGACCGTGCGGATGCGGCGCCGGACTACGCTCGCAGGGATGCTGCTGGCGGCTTGCGGCACGATTGCCATGCCACTGGCCGGTGCCGGCGCCCAGGAACCGATCGGCGCCCTCACCCTGATCGCTCCGGCCGGCCCGGGCGGCGGCTGGGACCAGACCGCGCGGGCCCTGCAGGCGGCGATGCAGCAGGAAGGCCTGGCCGGTGCGGTCACCGTCGAGAACATCCCCGGTGCCGGCGGCACGATCGGCCTCGCCCAGTTCGTCGAGCGCGAGCGCGGCCAGGGCGACGCGCTCCTGGTCGGCGGCCTCGTGATGCTGGGGGCGATCATCACCAACGGCGCCCCGGTCACGCTCGACCAGGTCACGCCGGTGGCACGGCTGACCGGCGAGTACGAGGTCGTGGTGGTACCGGCCTCATCCGAGCTGCAGACCATGCAGGACCTGGTGGCCGCCCTGAAGAACGACCCGGGTGCGGTCGCCTGGGGCGGCGGCTCGGCCGGCGGCACCGACCACATCCTGGCCGGGCTGATCGCGCAGGAGGCCGGGGTCGACCCGTCCAAGGTCAACTACGTGCCGTTCTCCGGCGGCGGCGAAGCGCTGGCCGCGGTGATGGGTGGGCATGTCGTGGCCGGGATCTCGGGCCTGAGCGAATGGGTCGGCCAGATCCAGGCCGGCACGCTGCGCGCCCTCGCGATCTCCTCGCCGGAGCGGCTGGAAGGGCTGGATGCGCCGACCCTGCGCGAGGCCGGCCTCGATCTCGATCTGGTCAACTGGCGCAGCGTGATGGCCCCCCCGGATCTCGACGAAGCCGAGCGCACTGCCCTGGTCGACCTGGTCGACAGGACGGCCAAGAGCGCCACCTGGCAGGAGACGCTCAAGAGCAAGGGCTGGGACGACGCCTATCTGCCGGCCGACCAGTTCGCCGACTTCCTCAAGGAGGAAGACGCCCGGGTGACGGGCCTGCTGCAGACCATCGGCCTGGCCAAGTAGCGGGCGGACCCTGGCATGGACGGTGAATCCGCCGCGGGCGGTCCCGCACTCCTGGCGCTCGGGATCGTCACCTTCCTGGGCGGCCTGGTCCTGGCCGTGGCGACCCTGAACCTCCCCACCCCGTCGAGCTATGCCGGGGTGGGTGCCAGGCTGTTCCCGGGCGTGGCCTCGGCGGGGCTGATCCTGGTTGGCCTGTGGCTGGCGTTCCAGGGCTGGCGGACCCGGCATGTGCCCGGCACCGGCGAGCCGGTCGATGTCGGCGCCATGGCGGTGATGGTCGGCGGCCTCATCGCCCACATGCTGCTCCTGGAGCGGGCCGGCTTCGTCATCGCCTCGACCGTCCTGTTCTTCGCCGTCACCCTCGCCTTCCGCGACCGGCGCTGGTGGCTGAACCTCGCCATCGCCCTGGTGCTGGCGCTGCTCACCCGGATCATCCTGGGCTACGGGCTGGGCCTGTCCCTGCCGACCCTCCTGCCGGGCTGGGTGATCTGATGGGCACGCTCAGCCAGCTCATGGGCGGCTTCGCCCAGGCGCTCACCTTCGCCAATATCGGCTGGTGCCTGGTCGGCACCGTGCTGGGCACGGCGGTGGGCATCCTGCCGGGCATCGGCCCTGCGCTCACCATCGCCCTGCTCCTGCCGGTCACCGCGTACCTGGATGCCACCGGCGCCTTCATCATGTTCGCCGGCCTCTATTACGGCGCCATGTACGGCTCCTCGACCACCTCGATCCTCCTGAACACGCCAGGCGAGAGCGGCTCGATCGTGACCGCGGTGGAGGGCCACAAGATGGCCAAGGCCGGCCGGGGTGCGGCGGCCCTGGCGACCGCCGCCATCGGCAGCTTCGTGGCCGGCACGATCGGCACCGCGCTGCTCACCTTCCTCGCACCACTGATCGCAGGCCTAGCCATCGCGTTCGGTCCCTCGGAATATTTCGCCATCGCCATCTTCGCGTTCGCCGCCGTGTCCTCCATGCTGGGATCCTCGCCGTCGCGCGGCCTGTTCTCCCTGTTCCTCGGCATCACCGCGGGCGTGGTCGGGATCGACAGCCTGACCGGCCAGTCCCGCTTCACCATGGGCTTTCCCAGCCTGCTCGATGGCATCTCGATCGTGGTGGTGGCCGTCGGCCTGTTCGCGGTGGGCGAGGCATTGTGGGTGGCCTCGCAGCCCTCCCTGCGCGTCCAGGAGATCGAGCCGGTGAAGGGCTCGCTCTGGATGACCCGCGACGAGTGGCGGCGCTCCTGGAAGCCCTGGCTGCGCGGCACCTTCATCGGCTTCCCGTTCGGGGCGCTGCCGGCCGGCGGCACCGAGATCCCGACCTTCGTCTCCTATACGATGGAGAAGAAGCTGAGCAGCAAGCCCGAGGAGTTCGGCAAGGGCGCCATCGAAGGCGTGGCCGGCCCGGAGGCCGCCAACAACGCCGCCGTGGCCGGCGTCCTGGTCCCGCTGCTCACCCTGGGCCTGCCGACCTCCGCCACCGCCGCGATCCTGCTGGCAGCCTTCCAGGAATACGGCCTGCAGCCCGGCCCCCTCCTGTTCCTCACCAGCGGCGATCTGGTCTGGGGCCTGATCGCCAGCCTCTATATCGGCAATCTGGCCCTGCTGGTCCTCAACCTGCCCCTGGTGGGCCTGTGGGTGCGCCTGCTCGCGATCCCCCAGCACCTGCTCTATGGCGGGATCCTCGTGTTCAGCACGCTGGGCGTCTACAGCCTGAACCGCTCGATCACCGACCTGGTCCTGCTCCTCCTGTTCGGCCTGGTCGGCTGGGTGATGCGCCGGGTCGACATCCCGGTGGCC
>NZ_DATMFZ010000326.1:0-37874 GCF_035556675.1 Geminicoccus sp.
CGGCTGGTTCGATCAGTGATGTATGGAGGGGTACGGGATGGCGAGGATGACGGGACTTGAACCCGCGACCTCCGGCGTGACAGGCCGGCACTCTAACCAACTGAGCTACATCCCCGTGCCGTGGCCGGGTGATTAGTGCCCTCCGCCGCGGGTGTCAACGCTCCCTCGGCAGCCAGTGCGAGTTTTCCTTTCATCGCGGAGCAGAGGCGAACCTCCGCTTGAATCCGCGGCCGTCACCGCCTAGAGCCAGCCGATGTGCGGGTGTAGCTCAGTGGTAGAGCGCGACGCTTACACCGTCGATGTCGGGGGTTCGAAACCCTCCGCCCGCACCATTCCCTTCCGAGCGCGGCGCGTGCCGGCCAAAGCTCCGTCAGCGGTTGGAGCCGAACCGGCAGACGCCAGCGCGCGGGCGCGGCAGGATCGGTACATATTGCGCGTCGCCCGGCGCGACGGATCGGCATAGTTGGAGTGCCTGCATGCTCTCTCGGTTGCGTCGCCTGCTCGCCCCGTTGAAGCAGGCAGTGGGTCCCGCCACCCCCGCCGCGTTCAAGGCCGCGCCCAAGCCGGTCGCAAGCAAGCCCGACCTGCCGCCCAACCCGGAAAATCGTGACGACCTGGCCCGCCGCTTCCTGGTCGAGGACCCGCGGGCCGGCGACGTGCCGCTCCTGGAGCGCCGCTGGTACTACTCGATCGAGCATGAGCCCGGTGCGTGGACCGCCGGCATGAACTACTCGCCCACGGCGATGACTCGGAAGGCGCTCTCGGCGGTGGACGTCGCCGGGCGGTCCTGCGTCGACATCGGCTCGATGGACGGGCTGATCCCGGTGCTGCTCGCCAGGCGCGGCGCCGGCCGGGTGGTCAGCTACGACCGGCTGGATTTCGGCCAGAAGATGGCCTTCCTCCAGGAGAAGCTGGGCGTCGCGTTCGAGTATCATGCCGGCCTGTCGCTCAAGCAGTTCCGCGACCGGCACCTGGCCACCACGCCCTTGGACATCGCGGTGTTCTCCGGCGTGCTCTACCACATGTTCGACCCGCTGGGCGGCCTCCTGCTGGCGCGAAGCATGGTGCGCGACGGCGGCATCCTGATCATCGAGACCGGCGCCACCGTGTCGGAGGAGAACGCCGCCTTCTTCAACGGTGCCGCGCGCTTCTATGACGGCGACAATTTCTGGCTGCCGTCGCTGGTCAACCTCGACTACCTGCTGCGCTTCGCCCGGCTGGCACCGCTGGAAGTGTTCTACCTCAAGCAGACCGCGCGCACCGACAAGAACGTCCCGATCTGCCGGGTCTGCGTCGCCTGCCGCGCGGTCGGCAAGCCGCCGGCCGCCCCCGACGACAACTGGATCCACCTCCCCCAGCATGTCGACTTCGCCGAGCTGATCGACTGGAAGGTCACCGCCGGCGCCGCCGGCCCCGAGGTGCCCTACACCCCGACCCGCCCCGACCTGCCGCTGGGCCCGGCCGGCACGGTCGACCTGCTGGCCTCGGTCCGCCGCTTCCCCGAAGGCCCCCGCCAGCCCACCAAGCTGGCGCTCTCCGACATGTGGTGAAGCCGGCACCGGCCGGGGCAGTGCGCCCCGCCCCTGCCCCGGCCGGTACCGCATCCTGCTGCGTCCCGGATCGCCCCGGGCGCGCGCTGGACGGTCCGGCCCGTGACGGCCGCCGCATCCCGCCGACACGCTCGGCGTCCCATGCCGGTTCTGCGCTTCCCGGTCGTGCAAGAAGGTGGCATCCGGCCGACCGGAACCGCAACCTCGTCCAGGCCGGTCCGAAGAACGCCCTGCGCAGGCTGGCGCCGTCGACCCGGCGGACCCGGCAGGCGGCATGCAGGGCAGCTTCCAGCCCGGCTGCGTCGTCGCCGCAGGTGATGGCGTGGGTATCGAGCAGGAACGACAGGCCACAATCGCCCGGCTCGCCCGCGCGATCCTCCAGACCCTGAGGACGGCGAGCGCGATTCTCACCACCTCGCCTCCGCAGGAACCAGCATTCGAGCCCAATGGGGTCATAGCCGCCGTCATCCCGGCCATGATCCGCACCCACTCGTTCGCCGCGCACGTTGCCGTCAGATCCGCCACCGGCCGGGAACCCACACCTCGAGCCCCGCCTCCTCGGCTGGCCGGCGACCATCGCCTCGTGCAGCATCACTTCGCCACTGGCCTCTCCGCCTTTTAGAGACGTCGCTCACGCAGCAACCGGATTTCCTCACGCGCCGGCCGGGCCCACTTCCCTCCGCTCGTCTCACTCAGGCTTCTGCCCCTCGCGCTGACCGCGGGTGTCGAGCATGCTCATCCAGCTCATGTCGGAGAATTTCCGGCACTATACTGATCGGCAAGGACACGTTCGTCTTGTCTCACCGGGTGGCTGCGCTCCGGATCCGCTTCTCCATGGGCTGAACGCTGTCCCAGCGGGCATAAACCGCGGGTCGTACATTCATTGTCGAAGGCGCGCGAGGTCAGGCGGACCTGCCGGCCAGCCATGGCGGCGCTCTCGGCGGCACTGCGCCGGACCTGCCGCTGCCTGGCGTACACGACCGTCTGCCTGCCCTGCACCACCACCACTTCTCATCCGCATATCGCCGAGATCCTCGCCTGGCGGACCGCACAGGTGCGGACATCGATACGCGGGCCGTTCCAACCAGGGCACAGCCAGCGCGTGCTTCTCGTCATGACGGCCAGCTCCGCCGCCAGCCTGTGCACCAACCATTGCAGGCTCGCGCGTATCGTTGCCGCGTGCCGCCGCACCGCTGGTGCGGACAGGCGCCGTTCCTCCTCTGCCTGGTGCAGGAGGTCCGGTGCCGCGCGAACCAGGACATCCTGCGCCGCCACCAACTCCTCGGCCGCCGCTTGGCACTGGTCGCACCTGCAGGCCGCCAGGTGAGCGGCCGGCGCTGGCGAAACGCGACGACGCAGAGCGCCACAACCACGCAGAAGGCCCACGATCAGCAGCATGAACCATCGGAACGCTTGGCCCATGGGCAACCATCCGTCCATGGGACGATGGCAATTCACCGTCCAGCCAGACGACATTAACCGACAGGTATGAATGCTCCGTTAATGGCTCCGATGTCGGGCGCGCGACGGAGCAGGATACGGCCGCGGGTCCGGGCGCCGGATGCCTGCCGCACCCATGCAAAAGGCCCCCCGTGGTGCTGCCACGGGGGGCCCTTGCGGATCAGAACGATGGAGGCCGCTTCAGTTCGGCCGCGCACCCGTGCCGGACTTCTCGGCGACCGCGGCGATCGCCTCGGGCGACGGGACCTGGGGCAGCGGCTCGGGCAGGCGGGTGAGCGCCCGGGCCAGCACCTGGTCCACGGTGGAGACCGGCACGATCTCCAGCTTCTCCTTCACGTTGGCCGGGATGTCGGCCAGGTCCTTCTCGTTGTCCTTCGGGATCAGCACGGTTTTGAGTCCGCCGCGCAGGGCGGCCAGCAGCTTCTCCTTCAGGCCGCCGATCGGCAGGACCCGGCCGCGCAGCGTGACCTCGCCGGTCATCGCGACCGCGGCATGGACCGGGATCTTGGTCAGCACCGACACGATCGAGGTGACCATGGCGATGCCGGCCGAGGGCCCATCCTTCGGGGTCGCCCCCTCCGGCACGTGGATGTGGATGTCGATCTTCTCGAACTGCTCGGGCTCGATGCCGAACGCCTCCGAGCGGTGCCGCACATAGGAGCGGGCCGCCTGGATGGATTCCTGCATCACGTCGCCGAGCTTGCCGGTGATGGTCATCTTGCCCTTGCCGGGCACGGTGACCGCCTCGATCGTCAGCAGCTCGCCGCCGACCTCGGTCCAGGCCAGCCCCGTGGTGGCGCCGACCTGGTCCTCCAGCTCCGCCTCGCCATAGCGGAACTTCTTCACCCCGGCATACTTCTCGATGTTCTCCGCGGTGATCCGGACCGACTTCACCCCTTCGAGCACGATCTCCTTGGCCGACTTGCGCGCCAGGTTGGCGATCTCGCGCTCCAGGCTGCGCACGCCGGCCTCGCGGGTGTAGTAGCGGACCAGTGCGATCACCGCGTCGTCATCGACCTGCCACTCGTCCTTCTTGAGGCCGTTGGCCTGGGCCTGCTTGCCGATCAGGTGCCGCTTGGCGATCTCCAGCTTCTCGTCCTCGGTGTAGCCGGGGATGCGGATGATCTCCATGCGGTCGAGCAGCGGCTGGGGCATCCGGAGCGTGTTCGCCGTGCAGACGAACATCACGTCGGACAGGTCGTAGTCGACCTCCAGATAATGGTCGTTGAAGTTGACGTTCTGCTCCGGGTCCAGCACCTCCAGCAATGCCGCCGACGGGTCACCGCGGAAATCCGCACCCATCTTGTCGATCTCGTCCAGCATGAACAGCGGGTTGCTGGTCTTCGCCTTCTTCATGTTCTGGATGAGCTTGCCGGGCATCGAGCCGATATAGGTCCGCCGGTGGCCGCGGATCTCGGCCTCGTCCCGCACGCCGCCCAGGGAGAAGCGCACGAAGTTGCGCCCCGTGGCCTTGGCCAGCGACTGGCCGAGCGAGGTCTTGCCCACGCCGGGAGGACCCACCAGGCAGAGGATCGGACCGCGCATCTTGTCGACCCGGTGCTGGACCGCGAGATACTCGACGATCCGCTCCTTGACCTTCTCCAGCCCGTAATGGTCGGCGTCCAGGATCTCCTGGGCGCGCTTGAGGTCCTTGTTGACCTTGGAGCGCTTCTTCCACGGGATGGACAGCATCCAGTCGAGATAGTTGCGCACCACGGTCGCCTCGGCCGACATCGGGCTCATGGTCCGGAGCTTCTTCAGCTCGGCCAGCGCCTTCTCGCGGGCTTCCTTGGACAGCTTGGTCTTCTTGATGCGCTCTTCCAGCTCGGAAGCCTCGTCGCGGCCGTCCTCCAGCTCGCCGAGTTCCTTCTGGATCGCCTTCATCTGCTCGTTGAGGTAGTACTCGCGCTGGGTCTTCTCCATCTGCCGCTTCACGCGCGAGCGGATCCGCTTCTCCACCTGGAGAACCGAGATCTCGCCTTCCATGAAGCCGTAGAGCTTCTCCAGCCGCTCGGCCAGCGAGCGGGTCTCGAGCAGTTCCTGCTTGTCCGAGATCTTCAGCGCCAGATGCGCCGCGATCGTGTCGGCGAGCTTGGCCGGGTCCTCGGTCTGGCTCAGCGAGACCATGACCTCGGGCGGGACCTTCTTGTTGAGCTTCACATACTGCTCGAACTGGCCCACCACGGCACGCGCCACCGCCTCGAGCTCGCGCGGCTCCGAGGCGTCGTCATCGAGCGTCTCGGCACGGACCAGGAAGAAATCGGGGTTTTCCTCGAACCCGGTGACCTCGGCACGCGCCACGCCCTCGACCAGCACCTTCACGGTGCCGTCGGGCAGCTTGAGCAGTTGCAGCACGGAGCTCACCGTGCCAACGCGGTAGATGTCGTTCTTGCCGGGGTCGTCCTGACTGGCGTTCTTCTGGGCGACGAGCAGGATCTGCTTGTCGTCCTTCATCACCTCCTCGAGCGCCTTGATCGACTTCTCGCGCCCAACGAAGAGCGGCACGATCATGTGCGGGAAGACGACGATGTCGCGCAACGGCAGCACGGGATAAAGATTGCCTAGCGCTTGCTCGCTCATGGTACCTCGTCTCGGGGGCGGCCAGGCCGCCCCATGCGATCTCGACCAGACACGTGGCTATAGCAGAGATTGGTTTCAAGAATGTCAAACGGCGACGTGCGGCATCGCCGTGCGCGGGAAAAGACGATCCGGTGACAGTGACGATCCCGCCGCGGCCAAGCGCAGCGGCAAGATCATGACACCACGAGCGAACGCCGCGGCGGGTCGCCCACGCCGCGGCGCTTGCGTCACTTCTGGCTCAGGAACCCGCCCGGGATCAGGAGGCGGCCGCGTCCTGTCGCTGCTCGACATGGACGGTGAGCGGCTTGGCCCGCCCGTCCGCGACCTCGCGGTTGATCACCACCTCGCTCACCCCGCTCATGGACGGCAGGTCGAACATGGTGTCGAGCAGGATCTGCTCCATGATCGAGCGCAGGCCGCGCGCGCCGGTCTTGCGCTGGATCGCCCGGTTGGCGATCGCCTTCAGCGAGTCCTCCTGGAAGGTGAGCTTGACCCCCTCCATGTCGAACAGCTTCTGGTACTGCTTGACCAGGGCGTTCTTCGGCTCCTTCAGGATCTGGACCAGCGCCGACTCGTCCAGGTCGTGCAGGGTCGCGATCACCGGCAGGCGGCCGATGAACTCCGGGATCAGCCCGAACTTCAGGAGGTCGTCCGGCTCCGCCTCGGCGAGCAGGTCGCCGGTGCGGCGCTCGTCGGGGCCGCGCACCTCGGCACCGAAGCCCATCGAGCGCGGCTTGCCGCGTGCCGACACGATCTTGTCCAGCCCGGCGAAGGCGCCACCGCAGATGAACAGGATGTTGGTCGTGTCGACCTGCAGGAACTCCTGCTGGGGATGCTTGCGCCCGCCCTGCGGCGGCACGCTCGCGACCGTGCCCTCGATGATCTTGAGCAGCGCCTGCTGCACGCCCTCGCCCGAGACGTCCCGGGTGATCGACGGGTTCTCGGACTTGCGGCTGATCTTGTCGACCTCGTCGATATAGACGATGCCGCGCTGCGCCCGCTCGACATTGTAGTCGGCTGCCTGCAGCAGCTTCAGGATGATGTTCTCGACGTCCTCGCCGACATAGCCGGCCTCGGTCAGCGTGGTCGCGTCCGCCATGGTGAACGGCACGTCCAGCGTGCGCGCCAGCGTCTGGGCCAGCAGCGTCTTGCCGCAGCCGGTGGGGCCGATCAGCAGGATGTTGGACTTGGCCAGCTCGACATCGCTGCCCTTGGAGCCGTGCGCCAGCCGCTTGTAGTGGTTGTGCACCGCGACCGAGAGGACCTTCTTGGCCTGGTCCTGGCCGATGACGTAGTCGTCGAGGATGGAGCAGATCTCGGCCGGGGTCGGCACGCCGGCACGGCTCTTGGCCACCGCCGACTTGTTCTCCTCCCGAATGATGTCCATGCACAGCTCGACGCATTCGTCGCAGATGAACACGGTCGGGCCGGCGATTAACTTGCGGACCTCATGCTGGCTCTTGCCGCAGAACGAGCAATAGAGGGTGTTCTTGGACTCACCGCCAGCTTTGCTCATAGATCAGGCGACTCGGTAGCTGTCATGGATGGATGGTACGCGTCGGTGCCGGATGGTTCAACCATCCATGCAGGCAACGTCCGGAGCCCGCCGGTCGTTCCATGAGCAGGACCTGCACCCGGAACGGCCGACGGTCGGCAAGCGCGCACCGCTTGGCAACGGTACTGTGGCACGAAGATCACGCGGCTTTCACGTCCCGCTTCTCGTACACTTCGTCGATCAGGCCGAACTCCTTGGCCTGCACCGCGCTCATGAAGGTGTCGCGTTCCATGCGCGCCTCCACCTCGGGCAGGGTGCGGCCGGTATGGCGCACATAGATCTCGTTCAGGCGCTGGCGGATGCTGATGATCTCGCGCGCATGGATCTCGATGTCGGTGGCCTGACCCTGGAACCCGCCCGAGGGCTGGTGGGTCATCACGCGGGCATGCGGCAAAGCGTAGCGCTTACCGGGTGCGCCCGCGCAGAGCAGCAGCGAGCCCATGCTCGCCGCCTGACCGATGCAGATCGTCGACACGTCGGGCTTGATGTACTGCATGGTGTCGTAGATCGCGAGACCCGCCGTCACCACGCCGCCCGGCGAGTTGATGTAGATAGCGATGTCCTTCTCCGGGTTCTCCGCTTCCAGGAACAGGAGCTGGGCCGTCACCACGCTGGCCAGGCCGTCGTCCACGGGACCCATCAGGAAGATGATCCGCTCCTTGAGCATCCGGGAATAGATGTCGTACGCGCGCTCGCCACGGCTGGTCTGCTCGACCACCATCGGCACCAGCTGCGCCATCGGCCCCTGCATCATCCGTCCCTCGTCGTTCGCGCCGGCAACGCACGTCCTTGCGCGGTCACGGCCATATGTAGCGTATCCGTCGCGAAGTTGAAGCCGTCCAGCACCGCCACGCGAGCGGAAACTTCCGGTTCCACCGTTCGCCACTGAAAACGGAACGTCCGCGCGAGCACCCTGGCTCGCGCGGACGTCTCTCACGTACCGGTAGCCGAGCCCGGCCCGGCCATCAATCCTGGATTAGGAAGAGCTGGTCTCGTCCGCCGTGCCGGCGTCGGTCAGCATCTCGTCCTCGTCCTCGTCGACCTCCTTCATCAGCTCCTCGGGCGAGACCTTCTGCGTCTCGACCTTGGCCTTCTCCACGATGAAGTCGACGACCTTGTCCTCGAAGATCGGCGCGCGGAGCTGCTCGAGTGCCGCCGGGTTCTTCTGGTAGAACTCGAACACCTGGCGGGCCTGGCCGGGGAAGCGCTGCGCCTGGGCGATCATCGCCTGCTGCAGCTCCTTGTTCTCGACCTTGACCTCGTTCTTGGTGCCGATGTCGGAGAGCAGCAGGCCCAGGCGCACCCGGCGCTCGGCGATCTTGCGATACTCCTCCTTGGCCTCCTCCTCCGACTTGTTCTCGTCGGCGAAGGTCTGGCCCTGGCGCTGCATCTCGGCGGTGAGCTGGTTCCAGATCGCGTCGAACTCCAGCTCGACCATGCCGGGCGGCACCTCGAACTCGTACTTCTCGGCCAGCACGTCCAGCAGGGCCCGCTTCAGCTTCATCCGGGTGGCGCGGCCATACTCGGCGGCAAAGCGCCCTTCCACCGCCTCCTTCAGCTTCTCGGCGCTCTCCTGGCCGAGCTTCTTGGCGAACTCGTCGTCGAGCTGGACCTCGCCCGGCTCCTCGATCTTGGTGACCTTGATGTCGAAGGTCGCCGCCTTGCCCTTCAGGTTCTCGGCACCGTAATCCTCGGGGAAGGTGACCTCGATCACCTTCTCCTCGCCCACCGAGGTGCCGACCAGCTGGTCCTCGAAGCCCGGCACCAGCATGCCCGAGCCGATCACCACCGGCATGTCCTTGCCGGTGCCGCCGTCGAACGCCACGCCGTCGATCTTGCCGGCGAAGTCGATGGTGACCCGGTCGTCCTGCTTCGCCGGGCGCGGCTCGGCGGGCTCGGCATAGGGGCGGTTCGCCTTGACGATGTCGTCCAGCGCCTTCTGCACGGTCTCGGCCGGGATCTCGGCCTCGAACCTGGTCAGCTCGATCGCCGCCAAGTCGACCTCCGGCGGGGTCGGCAGGTTCTCGACATGGAGCTCGAACTCCAGGTCCTTGCCCTCGTCGAACGAGGTGACCTCGATCTTGGGCTGGAGTGCGGGACGGAGCTGGTTGTCGGCGATGGCCTTCTTGGAGCCCTCGTCGATGCTCTTTTCCAGGATCTCGCCGGTGACCGAGCGGCCATACTGCTTCTTGAGCAGCGACACCGGGGCCTTGCCCGGACGGAAGCCCGGCAGGCGCGCGGTCTTGGCGAGCGCGCTCAGCCGCTCGGCGACCTTCGTCTCGATGTCGGCGGCCGGGACCACCACCTTCAGATGATGCTTCAGACCGTCGGCCGAAACCTGCGTGACCTGCATTGAGCGCCCTCGAAACGACCAATGCCGGCGGCCAGCCCTCGGCCACCGGCTTCCATGGATAATCGCGGCCGGACGGATGGTGCGGACGGAGGGACTCGAACCCTCACGAGTTTCCTCACAGGAACCTAAATCCTGCGTGTCTACCAATTCCACCACGTCCGCGCGGTTCGACCCGTCACAGGCGTGCACGCGGATTCCCGCTGCCGGCTGGCCGCGAAGGTGGCGCTGCATAGCAGTGTTCGCCCCATGGCTCAACCCGCCCGAACGGCGGTCGGGTATCGGGCCCGAGCCTGCCCCCGGGCTGCCCCTTTGCACCGATCCGCGCTAGAAGCCAGCCAGCTTTACCGGGCAAGACCATGACCGACCGCGTACTGATCCTCGATTTCGGCTCCCAGGTGACCCAGCTGATCGCGCGCCGGGTGCGCGAGGCCAGGGTGTATTGCGAGATCCTGCCCTGCACGGCGACCGACCAGCAGGTCCGCGAGTTCGGTGCCGGTGCCGTGATCCTGTCCGGCGGGCCGGCCTCCACCCACGAGGCGCTCAGCCCCAGGGCACCGGACGCGGTGTTCGAGCTGGGCGTGCCGGTGCTCGGCATCTGCTATGGCGAGCAGACCATGGCGGCCCAGCTGGGCGGCAAGGTCGAGCCGTCCTCGCATCGCGAGTTCGGCCGGGCCACGATCCGGCTGGAGCGGCCCTCGCCCTTGTTCGATGCCATCCTGGAACCGGGCGACACCGCCCAGGTCTGGATGAGCCACGGCGACAAGGTGACCGCCCTGCCCAAGGGCTTCACCATCCTCGCCGTCTCGGACGGCTCGCCGTTTGCCGCGGTGGCCGACGAGCAGCGCCGCTTCTACGGGGTGCAGTTCCACCCCGAGGTCGTCCATACGCCGATCGGCGCCAAGCTCCTGGAGAACTTCGTCTACAAGATCGCGGGTCTTTCCGGCGACTGGTCGATGAGCGCCTACAAGGATCAGGCGATCGCCCAGATCCGCAGGCAGGTGGGCGAAGGGCGGGTCCTGTGCGGCCTGTCCGGCGGCGTGGACAGTGCGGTGGCGGCGCTCCTCCTGCACGAGGCGATCGGCGACCAGCTCACCTGCGTGTTCGTCGACACCGGCCTCTTGCGCCACGGCGAGGCCAAGGAGGTGGTCGACCTGTTCCGCGGCCACTTCAACATCCCGCTGGTGGCGGTGGACGCGGGGCAGGAGTTCCTGGGCAAGCTCGCCGGCATCACCGATCCGGAGAAGAAGCGCAAGATCATCGGCGCCACCTTCATCGACGTGTTCGACCGCGAGGCCGGCAAGCTGGGCGGTGCCGACTTCCTGGCCCAGGGCACGCTCTATCCGGACGTGATCGAGAGCGTCTCCTTCCGCGGCCCCTCGGTCACCATCAAGTCGCACCACAATGTCGGTGGCCTGCCGGAGCGGATGCGCATGAAGCTGGTCGAGCCGCTGCGCGAGCTGTTCAAGGACGAGGTCCGCGTGCTCGGCCGCGAGCTGGGCCTGCCCGAGATCTTCGTCGGCCGCCACCCCTTCCCCGGGCCGGGCCTGGCCGTGCGCATCCCGGGCGAGATCACCCCGGACGCGGTCCTGACCCTGCAGCAGGCCGACCGGATCTATCTGGAGGAGATCCGCATGGCCGGCCTCTACGACCGGATCTGGCAGGCCTTCGCCGTGCTCCTGCCCGTGCGCACCGTGGGCGTGATGGGCGACGCCCGCACCTACGAGCGGGTCTGCGCCCTGCGCGCCGTCACCTCCGAGGACGGCATGACCGCCGACGTGTTCCTGTTCGAGCCCTCCTTCCTCGCCAGGGTCGCCAACCGGATCGTCAACGAGGTCAAGGGCATCAACCGGGTGACCTACGACTACACCTCCAAGCCGCCCGGCACGATCGAGTGGGAGTGACGGCGGGCGGCCGGGTCTCGGGCCAGATGCCGAAGTGCTCCGGAAATGCAAGGCGCAGGACCGTGAGGCTCGACGGAAAAGAGGGGGTGGTCACTTTTTGATATTGTTCGCGTTCGGATGTAGCTTCCTGTAGAATTGCCTGCTTTTCAGCCTGGGCCTACTTCGTGAGCGCTGGCGTTCTGCCACCGGCCGGAGGGAAGCTGATGCGAGCGACTGCCGATGTCATGGGCCTGGCCAGGCGCGGCCGCAGGCAGGGCACCTGCAAGCACGGCATGCCGGAGCCGGCAGCGGAAGCGCCGGTACCATGAGCGGCCCGGCGCAGCGGGCAATCGGCGTCGACGACGTCCTCATCACCGCCGAACTGGATCGCCGGCCCTCGCGTGCCCCCGACTTCCAGGCGGAAAGCGAGGCCCTGCGCGATCTGGCGGAGGCCATGGCGAACCGGCCGGACCAGGTCCTGCAGCGCCTGGTGGAGACGGCGCTGCGCCTGACGGGCGCCGACTCGGCCGGGCTCAGCCTGCTGGAGGCGGACAGCACGCCCGCCACCTTCCGCTGGATCGCGACCGCCGGCGCCTTCGCCGGCAGGGCGGGCGGCACCATGCCGGTCGAGGCCAGCCCGTGCGGCCTGGTCATCGCGCGCGACGAGGTGCTGCTGTTCGAGGAGAGCGGACGATTCTTCCCGGCCGTGCGGGACATCATCCCCCCGGTCAGGGAGAACCTGCTCGTCCCCTTCCGTGTCGCCGGCCGGCCCATCGGCACGCTCTGGGTGATGATGCACCATGGGTCGACCCGGTTCGAGCGGGAGGATGCGCGCATCCTGCAGAACCTGGCCCGCTTCGCCTCGGCCGCCCATCAGATGGGGCAGACCCTGGCGGCCACGCAGAAGAGCGAGGAGCTCCGCCGCATCGCGCTCGAAGGCGGCCGCATGGGGGCCTGGCGCTGGGACATGCGCAGCGGCCTGATCCAGGGCGACGCCGTCTTCGAGGCGCTGTGGGGCCTGCCCCCGGGCAATGGTGCATGGCCAGTGTCGGTCTTCGCGAGCCGGGTCACGCCAGACGCCGAGCATGTGACGCCCGAGCTGTTTACCATGGAGATCGAGCCCGGGCAGGAGTTCGATGGCCAACTCCATGTCGGCGGTGCCACACCGTCCGGCAGGTGGATCAGGTGGCGCGCCCGGGCCGAGCGGGAGCGCCCCTGGATCATCAACGGCGTCAGCTTCGACGTCACCGAGCAGCGGCTGATCGACGACCGGTTGACCCTCCTGCTGCAGCTGAGCGACGCGCTCCGGCCGCTGACCGACCCGGCTGCAATCAAGGGCGAGGCCGCCCGAATCCTGGGCCGCCACCTGCGCACCGATCAGGCCTTCTACGCCGTCATCGACGAAGAGGCCCGGCTGGTCACGGTGGAGCGTGATCACGCCCTGGGCGGGGCCGTCAGCCTCGACGGCGCCCATTCGTTCGAACAGCTGGCCCCGTTGCTGAGCGCCTTGCGGCAGGGCGAGGCCGTCGTCACGCCCCTGCCCGCGACTCCCCCTGCGCATGGCCCGTGGCGGGCGCTGCTGGCGCGCGCGCTCGCCTGCGTGCCGATCATCAAGCACGGCCGGCTGGTGGCCGCGATGGGCGTGGCCGACCGGTCGGCCCGGCAGTGGCGGCCAGAGGAACTGGCGCTGATCCAGGACGTGGCCGAGCGCGCCTGGAAGGCCCTGGAGCACGCCCGCACCGGCGAGGCGGTCCGGCGCAAGAACGCGGTGCTGGAGGGCATCAACCGGATCTTCCGCGAGGCGCTGGGCACCCGCTCGGAGGAGGAACTGGGCGAGATCTGCCTGGAGGTCGCAGAGGACATTACGGGAAGCGAGTTCAGCTTCATGGGCGAGGTCGACTTCGCCGCCAACCGGCTGAACGACCTTTCGGTCAGCGCACGCGGCTGGCAGCGCTTCGCCATGGCCGATCCGCGCTTCGCCAAGGGCCAGGCGCCCGCCGGGTTCGAGATCCACGGCATCTACGGCCGGGTCCTGACCGACGGCCGGGGCCTCATCGCCAACGACCCGGCCAGCCATCCGGACCGGATCGGCACGCCCGAAGGCCATCCGCCGCTGGACGCCTTCATGGGTGTGCCGCTCATCCAGGAAGGGCGGCAGGACGGGCGGGCGGTCGGCATGATCGGCCTGGCCAACCGCAAGGGCGGCTACCGGCCGGAAGATCTCGAGGCCGCCCAGGCGCTGGCGCCGGCAATCCTGCAGGCATTGTCCAACACGCGTGCCGAGAACGCGCTGCGCAAGAGTGAGCAGCGTTTCCAGCAGTTCGTGGATGCGTCCTCCGACGTCATCTGGATCCGCAACGCGGTCACGCTGCGCCTGGAATATCTGGGCCAGGCCTTCGAGGCGATCTACGGCCAGCCCCTCAGCACGGCGCTGCGGTCGGGCACGGTGCGGGACTGGCTGCGGCTGATCCTGCCCGAGGATCGCCGTCAGGTGCTGGCGAGCCTTCGCCAGGGTCGCCAGGGCCGCCAGGTCTCCCTGGAGTACCGGATCCGGCGGCGCGTCGACGGCCAGGTGCGCTGGCTGCACAGCACCCAGTTCCCGCTCCTGGACGAGGCCGGGCAGGTGCAGCGGGTCGGCGGGATCAGCGAGGACGTGACCGAGGAGAAGGCCACGGCCGACCGGTTGCGGGTCCTGGTCGCCGAGCTGCAGCACCGCACCCGCAACCTCCTGGCCGTGGTCCGCTCCCTGGCCGACAAGACCATGCGGCGCAGCGCCACCCTCCAGGAGTTCCAGGCGCGCTTCCAGGACCGGCTGGCGGCGCTGGCGAGGGTGAACGGGCTCCTGTCGCGGCTGGACGATGGCCGGCGCATCGCCTTCGACGAGCTGCTGCGGGTCGAGCTGGCGGCACTCGGCATGCTGGACGGCCAGGCCGACCGGGTGGTGCTCGACGGGCCGCCCGGCGTGGGCCTGCGCTCCAGCACCGTGCAGACCCTGGCCCTGGCCCTGCATGAGCTTGCCACCAACGCCCTGAAATACGGGGCCCTGTCCGAGGCGGGCGGTCAGCTGGAGGTGCGCTGGCGCCTGGCGCAGCCGGAAGGCGCGCCGCAGCTCGAGGTCGACTGGCGGGAACACGGAGTGACCATGCCGAAGGCGGGTGCTGCGCTCACGGGCGGCGGCTACGGGCGGGAACTGATCGAGCGGGCGCTGCCTTACCAGCTCAACGCCAAGACCACCTACGAGCTCGGCCCGGATGGCGTGCGCTGCAGGATCATGCTGCCGGTGTCGGGCAGTTGCGGCAGGAAGGAGGCCACCCATGGCTGAGGCGACGCTGAAAGGCCGGCGGGTGCTGGTCGCCGAGGACGAGTACATGCTGGCCGACGATCTCCGCCAGGCTTTGGAGAATGAAGGTGCGGTGGTGCTGGGTCCGGTCCCCCATCTGGAGGACGTGCTCGCCCTGGTCGGCCAGCATGCGCAGATCGATGCCGCGGTGCTCGACGTCAACCTGGGCGGCGAGATGGTCTGGCCGGCCGCCGACCTCCTGAGCGGACGGGGCGTCCCATTCCTCCTGACCACCGGCTACGAGCATTCGAGCATACCCGCTCGTCATGCCCATGTGACGCGCTGCGAGAAGCCCGTCGCTCCTGCGGAAATCGTGCGGGCGCTGGCGCGGGAGATCCAGGCCCACGCGGCGGCGTAGCCGGCAGCCTGCCGTGCGGCCGTCAGCCGATGGCGCGATCCTGCCGGCCGGGCTCCAGCGGGCCCAGCACCAGCGGCGTGCCCCAGGGATCGCTCAGGACGATCCGGCCGCTCCCCCCGGCCCCGTCCTGCGCCGTCAGGCGCGCTGCCGCCGCCAGCCGCGCCGGACCGAGCGCCACTTGCACCTCCGTCAGACCGGTCGAAGGCAGGGCGCGCGGCTCGGCCCCCCGGCTGTTCCAGACGTTGGCGGCGAAGTGGTGGTGGTAGCCATCGGCCGAGAAGAACACCGCCCCAGGATAGCGGCAGGTGACGTCCAGGCCGAGCCGGCCCGTGTAGAATTCCTCCGCCTGCGGCAGCGCACCCACCTGCAGATGGACATGGCCGACCACGGTGCCGTCGGGCGCGCCCCGCCACTCTTCCCCGCCGCCGCTGGCAATCACGCCGTCCAGGTCCATCCGCTCCGTCGCCATCGCGACCAGCCCGTCCTGCCAGCGCCAGCTCGCGGCCGGCCGATCGACATAGATCTCGATCCCGTTGCCTTCGGGGTCGTCCAGATAGACGGCCTCGCTCACCCGGTGGTCGGAGGCGCCGCTGAGCCGCAGGCCAGACGCGGCGGCATGGCGCAGCCAGCGCCCCAGATCGCCGCGTCCCGGCAGGAGGAAGGCGGTGTGGAACAGGCCGGCCTCCCTGGCGGAGCGCCGGCGCGCGGCCCGGTCCTCCCGTAGTTCCAGCAGCACTCGCGACCCTGTGCCCAGCAGCGCCTTGCCCGGCTCCTCCCCCATCGGTTCCAGCCCCACCGTCTGCCGGTAGAAGTCGCGCATGGCGGCCAGATTGTGGACGGTGAGGACGACCCGCTCGATCGCGAGCGTCGCCCCACCGGCGGCATGGGACGAGGCGGCTCGGGCGGCGTCGGACATGGACTGGCTCCGGCTGTTGCTGACCATGCCCATGATATGACCCCGCCGACGCCGGATGATTATCCCGCTTTCGCCGGCCGATCGGTTTCCTTAGCGGAACGAATGCCGGCTGGACGGGCTGGCGGTTCGGTGCCAGGGCCGGGTGCCGAAGCCCGCCCTGGGACTGCCTGGAGGATCCGGCCGATGGCCTTGACCATGTACGGCATCAAGAACTGCGACACGGTGCGCAAGGCGCGCGCCTGGCTGAGCGAGCACGGCATCGACCATGGCTTCCACGACTACAAGAGCCAGGGCATCGACCGTGCCGTCCTCCTGCGCTGGGTGGACGAGTTCGGCTGGGAGGCCCTGCTCAACCGTGCCGGCACCACGTTCCGCCGGCTGCCGGAGGCCGAGCGGACCGGGCTCGACCGGGAGCGGGCGGTGGACCTGATGCTGGCCCAGCCCTCCGCCATCCGCCGCCCGGTCCTGGACCTGGGGGAGCGCCGGCTCGTGGGCTTCCGGCCGGAAGTCTACGCCCAGGCGCTGACAGGGTTCGGCCAGACGTGACGCCTCCTCACACGCGCTCGGCGATCCCTCGCACGAAGTCGTAGGTCGCCTCGGGCGTGTGGATGGCGCCGTCCGAGCGCAGGAACGAGGAATAGAGGGTGAAGCCGTTCACGGTGAACGGCTCGGAGCGGTACAGGCTCAGCCGCTTGAGAAAGGCGCCCAGCCGGTTCTCGGGCAGTGGCCCGCGCAGCCGGGCGATCGTCAGGTGCGGCGCGAACTTGCGCGTTTCCGGAGCAATGCCGAGGCTGGCCAGCTGGCGGTCGACCCGGCGTTTGAGCTGCTGCAGCCCCTCGCTGGGCGCCACCCCGATCCACAGCGTGGTCGGCTCGCCGCGCGGCGGGAAGTGGCCGATCCCCTGGAGCTGCAGCTCGAATGGGGCAGCGGTCACGTGCGCCAGCGCCTCGCCGACCTCCTCGTAGGTCGGCTCGTCGACCTCGCCGATGAAGCGCAGCGTGATGTGCAGGTCGTCCGGATCGGCCCAGCGCACGTCGGGCAGGCCCACGCACAGCCGCTCGACCTGATCGACCACGGTTTCGGGCAGGTCGAGCGCCACATAGATCCGCGGCATGGTCGGCCCTCCCTCGAGATGCAGGTAATCCGGGTTGTAGAGGATTGCAGCACGCTTGCCAAACGATGGGTCCATCCCTACCAAACCGCAAACGGCCCGGGCCCGCCGCGTCCGGCACCAGTCCTGCATCTGCCGGGGGAATCATCGCCTTGTCCGACGCGCTGATCCGCGAGGTTCAAGAAGACCTGCAGCGCGACCGCGCCATCGCGCTCGCCAAGCGCTATGGCGGCTGGGTGGCGGCCCTGGCGCTGCTCCTGGTACTCGGCACCGCGGCCTATGTCGGCTGGCAGAACTGGCAGGCCAAGGTCCGGCAGGACGAATCGGCGAAGCTGTACGCGGCACTCACCAAGCTCGAGACCGGCCAGAGCGAGGCTGCCCTCACCGATCTGGAAGCGGTCGGCGCGGAAACCTCCGATGGTATCGCGGCCCTGGCGCGCTTTCAGGCGGCCCAGGCCGCCGGTGCCGCGGGCAAGGCGGACGAGGCCACGCAGAATCTGGAGCAGGTCGCCGGCTCCAGCCTCGACGATGCGATCCTGAAGGAAGCGGCGCGGCTGGCCGTGCTCGGCCGGCAGCTGGACGCGGGCGATCCTGCCCAGCTCATCGCCGGGCTGGAGCCGCTGGCCGCGGGCGACCGCCCCTTCCGCCATCAGGCCCGGGAGCTGCTGGGCTTGGCCCGGCTGCGCGCCGGCGACACGGCGGGCGCCAAGGCGACGTTCGACGATGCGCTGAAGGATCCGAGCCTCCCGATCCGCGCCAAGGCCCGCCTCACCGAGTACCGCGCGGCCCTGGAGTCCGCCGCTTGAGCGTGTCCCGGTCCGCCCGGCCCCACCGGGTCTGCGCCGCCAGGCGCACCCTGCTTGGCTCCGCCCTGCTGCTCGCCACGCTCCTGTCCGGCTGCGGCTGGTGGGCCGAGGATGAGAAGCCACGCCTGCCCGGCGAGCGCCGGCCGGTGCTGCTCCTGGACGAAGGCATCAAGGCCGATCCCGGCCTCGCCAGCCTCGAGATCACCCTGCCGGAGCCGGTGCGCAACCGCGACTGGCCCCAGCCGGGCGGCGACCCCAGCCATGCGCTCCACCACCTGGCGGCACCCGCGACACTGTCGTCCGCCTGGTCGGTGTCGATCGGCAGCGGCGCCGGCGACGAAGCGTTCCTGAACCCGCCCGTGGTGGCGGACGGCACGATCTACGCCGTGGACGGCAGCGTCGAGGTCTCGGCGATCGACGCCGGCTCCGGGCGGACGCGCTGGAGCATGATGCCGGACGACCTGCCGGACGCCGACCGGCTCAATGGCGGCGGCATCGCCTATGGCGACGGACGGCTCTATCTGGCCACCACCAAGGGCATCGTCCTGGCGCTGGACGCGAGCAACGGCCAGGAGATCTGGCGCCAGAGCCTGGGCGCACCACTGCGCGGCTCGCCGGCCGTGGCCGAGGGCCTGGTGCTGCTGATCAGCGCGGACAACCAGTCCTTCGCGCTGGACGCGCAGAGCGGCGAACTCGTCTGGCAGCACACGGCGCCCGGCGAGATCGCGGCCACGCTCGGCGGCTCCACCCCGGCGACCAGCCAGGGCATCGTGATCGTGCCCTACTCGTCGGGCGAGGTGAACGCGCTCTCGCTGGAAACGGGCATCCCCATCTGGAGCGAGACAGTGCTGCGGCCGCGTCGCACCCTGGCGATCGGCGCGATCAGCGACATCGACGGTCTGCCGGTGATCGACCGCGAGCGGGTGTTCGTGGGCGGCACGGGCGGCGAGGTTGCGGCGTTCAACCTGCAGACCGGCAGCCGGCTGTTCGACCTGACCGTGGCCACCGAGCAGACCCCCTGGCCCGCCGGCGACTTCGTCTTCCTGATGAGCGACCGCGGCGAGGTCGTGGCGATGCTGCGCCAGACCGGCCAGGTGCGCTGGGTGACCGGCCTGCCCCGCCAGCGCGAGGAGGACACGTCCGGCGACCAGCTGATCAAGTGGCACGGGCCGGTGCTGGCCGGCGGCCACCTCTTGGCCGGCAGCTCCGATGGCGAGCTGGTCGCCCTCTCCCCCTTCGACGGCACGATCCTCCAGCAGATCGATGTCGGTGCGCCGATCCGCCAGCCGCCAATCGTGGCGGACGGCACTATCTATTTGCTGACCGACGACGGTACGCTGCACGCCTTCCGCTGACAGCCGGCCGCTCGGAGCCGGCAGGACAACGCCAGAACCGTGTTCACCATTGCTATTCTAGGCCGGCCCAATGTCGGCAAGTCCACACTGTTCAACCGGCTGGTCGGCCGCCGCCAGGCGATCGTCCACGACCTGCCGGGCGTGACCCGCGACCGGCTGGAAGGTCAGGGCCGGATCGGCCACCTGCGCTTTCGGGTGATCGACACCGCCGGCCTGGACGTGGGCCCCGACGACAGCCTGGAAGGCCGCCTGCGCGCCCAGACGCTGGCGGGGCTGGAGGAGGCCGATCTCGGCCTGTTCCTGTTCGACGCCCGCGCCGGCCTGACGCCGCTCGACCACGAGGTCGCCCGGCTCCTGCAGCGCACGAAGAAGCCGATCGTGGTCCTGGCCAACAAGTGCGAGGGCCGGCAGGCCGAGAGCGACGCCGCGGAGGCCTGGTCGCTGGGCCTGGGCGAGCCGCTGCCGATCTCCGCCGAGCATGGCGAGGGCATGGCCGACCTCTTCCAGGTGATCCAGGCGCGACTGCCCGAGGAAGCCGACGAGGAAGATCAGGATGACGCGACGCCGGCCCCCAGGGAGCCGGCCGAGCTGCCTGCCGAATCACCGGCCGGGCCGGAGCTGGGTGCCGGCAAGCCGGTCAAGCTCGTGGTGATCGGCCGTCCCAATGTCGGCAAGTCCTCGCTGATCAACCGGCTGGTCGGCGACGAGCGGATGCTGACCGGACCAGAGCCGGGGCTCACCCGCGATTCGGTGACCCTGCCGGTCACCCACCAGGGCCGCTCGTTCGAGCTGATCGACACGGCGGGGCTCAGGCGCAAGGCCAGGATCGAGCAGCGACTGGAGCGGATCTCGGTCTCCGCCACCGTCCAGGCCCTCAAGTTCGCCCATGCCGCGGTGCTGGTGGTGGACGCCACCCAGCCTCTGGAGGTGCAGGACCTGACCATCGCCGACCTCGTGCTGCGCGAGGGCCGGGCCCTGGTGGTCGCGATCAACAAATGGGACCTGATCGAGACGCCGAAGGAAACGCTCCAGGCGATCCGCGAACGGCTGGAGGACAAGCTGGCCCAGGCACCCGGCCTTGAGCTGGTCACCATCTCGGCGCGCACCGGCCAGGGCATACCGAAGCTCCTGCCGACCGTGCTCAAGACCGTGCAGCGCTGGAACCGGCGGATCACCACCGCCAAGCTGAACCGCTGGCTCCAGGACGCGCTGGCCGAGCACCAGCCGCCGCAGGTGGGCGGGCGGCGGCTCAAGATCCGCTTCGTCACCCAGACCGCCAGCCGGCCGCCGACCTTCGTCCTGTTCCAGAACCTGGACCCGGCCGACGTGCCCGACCATTATCTGCGCTACCTGTCCAACAGCCTGCGCCGGGCGCTGGACCTGCCGGGCGTGCCGCTGCGCCTGCATGCCCGGCGCGGCGAGAACCCCTACGCCCGCGACTAGGCCGTGTTCTGGGGCTGCAGCCGCTCGACCTCGCCCGGCGGCAAGGGCGGACGGCCGAGGGTCGCCAGCAGGCGCTCCGCGATCTCGGCCGCCGATGGCAGTGGCGTGCTGGAGCCGCCCGGATAGCGGCGCGTCTCGGTGCGGGTGCCGGCGACCCGGCCCGGATCGATCAGGCTGACCCCCACCGTGCTCCGGCGCAATTCGGCCGCCCAGGCACTGACCAGCGCCTCCAGCCCGGCCTTGGCGGCTGCCGCCATGCCGAAGAAGGCCGGCGCACGCTCCGCGATGTCGCAGGTCAGGAACAGGGCCCGCCCGGCCGGTGCCGCGCGCAGGAGCGCCTCGAAGGAGCGGATCAGGTGCTGGGCCGCCACCACCTCGACCGTCAGCACCTTCTGCAGTTCGGTGGGATCGATATGGGATGCCGGCGTCAGCGTGCCCGGCTCGCCCGCGGCATGAACCAGCAGGTCGATGCGGCCAAAGCGCTGGAACAGCATGCCGCCCAGCGCGTCGACATGCTCACGGCGGGTCAGGTCCACCGGCGCCAGCACCGCCTCCTCGCGGCCCAGCGCCCGGATCTCGTCGTCCAGCTCTTCCAGGGCGCCGCGGGTGCGGCCGACGATCACGACCTTGCCGCCCAGACCTGCCGCAGCCCGCGCCACCGCGGCGCCAATGCCCCGGGAAGCCCCGGTGACGACCACGATCTGTCCGGACAGGTCGACAGAGCTCACGCCACCGGCTCCGCCACCGACTGGCTGGCAGGCGTGGCGTGCTCGGCCCGCCCCTCGCCCCGGTTCACCGCGTCGCGCAGCGGGGTCGGATAGTCGCCGGTGAAGCAGGCGTCGCAGAATTGCGGGGTGGTGCGGTCGCGGCCCGGCTCACCGGCTGCCCGGTAGAGCCCGTCGATCGACAGGAAGGCCAGACTGTCCACGCCGATCAGCTTGGCCATCTCGGCCACATCGTAGCGCGCCGCCAGGAGCTTGCCCCGCTCGGGCGTGTCCACCCCGTAGAAGCAGGAATGGGTGGTGGGCGGGCTCGCGATGCGCATGTGCACCTCGCGCGCACCCGCCGCGCGCATCATCTCGACGATCTTGGTCGACGTGGTGCCGCGCACGATGGAGTCGTCCACCAGCACGACGCGCCGCCCCTCGATCAGCGAGCGGTTGGCGTTGTGCTTGAGCTTCACGCCCAGGTGGCGGATCTGGTCGGTCGGCTCGATGAAGGTCCGGCCGACATAATGGTTGCGGATGATGCCGAGCTCGAACGGAATGCCGCTCGCCTGCGCAAATCCCAGCGCCGAGGGCACGCCGCTGTCCGGCACCGGCACCACCAGGTCGGCTTCGACCGGGCTCTCCTTGGCCAGTTCCTCGCCGATCCGCTTGCGCACCTCGTAGACGCCGCGCTTCTCCAGCACCGAATCCGGCCGGGCGAAGTAAACGTACTCGAAGACGCAGAAACGCTGCGGCTGCTCGCGGAACGGGTGGAGCGAGCGCGGGCCCTGATCGTCGATGATGACGATCTCGCCGGGATCGATGTCGCGGACCAGCTCCGCGCCCATGATGTCGAGCGCCACGGTCTCGGATGCCAGCACATAAGCATTGCCGAGCTTGCCCAGCACCAGCGGCCGGATCCCCAGCGGGTCGCGCACGCCGATCAGCGCATCGGCCGAGAGGGCGACGAGCGACCAGGCGCCCTCGATCTGGAACAGGGCGTCGGTCAGCCGCTCGACCACGTCCTGGCGGTGCGAGCGGGCGATCAGGTGGACCAGCACCTCGGTGTCCGAGGTCGACTGGAACAGGGAGCCATCGTTCACCAGCCGCTTCTTCAGCGCCATGGCGTTGGTGAGGTTGCCGTTATGCGCGATGGCGAGGCCGCCGAACGCATAGTCGGCGAACAGCGGCTGGACGTTGCGCAGCTCCGAGGCGCCGGTGGTCGAGTAGCGGACATGGCCCACCGCCGCCTGGCCCGGCAGCGCCTCGATCACCGAGCGCTTGCTGAAGTCGCCGTCCACCAGGCCGATCGCGCGGTGGCTGAAGAAGCGGCCATCGTCCAGGCTGACGATGCCGGCGGCCTCCTGGCCACGGTGCTGCAGGGCATGGAGCCCCAGCGCCGTGACCGCCGCGGCATCGGCATGGCCCCAGACGCCGAAGCAGCCGCACTCCTCGTGCAGCTTGTCGTCATCGAACGGCAGGGCTCGTTCGGGCAAGGACATGGGCCTACTCACTCGCTTTCCTGCTGCTCGACCAGCCGCTCCATCGCCGACCGTGAGGCAGCGCCGTAACCTTGCTCGCCCGTCGACCCGGACGGCTGCCCGTCCAGGAGGCGACGCGGGTCGGCCAGATCCTGCATGGTTCCGGCCCCTTTTTCGAGCGCATCCAAGCTTCGTTCCGCGAACTCCGCGGGCAGCATGCCGTCCAGCACCAGCGCCGCGGTCTGCACCTCGGGCAGGAGCCAGGCGTTCTGGACCCAGGCCGGATGGTCCTCGATCGGCACCAGGCGGACGGCGACCAGATAAACGATCGCCACCACCAGCACGCCACGGAAGACGCCGAACACCAGGCCCAGCAGCCGGTCGATCCCGGACAAGGCACTCTCGTCGACGCCTCTTACCAGCATCGACGCGACGAGTTTGTAAATGATGAGCGGAACCAGAAACACAAGGACCGCCGTGATCGCGTCGACCACCAGGCTCTGCGCCACGGCTCCGGCCACGATCTCGCGGACCGGCGTCCACAGCCACAAGGCGGTCAGCACCGCACCGCCCCAGGTGAGCAGCGTCATCAGTTCGCGCACGAAGCCGCGCGCCAGTGCGAGCACCGCGGACACCAGCACGACCGCGATCACGCCCAGATCGAACGCGGTCAGTTCAGGAAGGCTGCCCATCAATCCACTCCGGTCCGGACCCGCGGCCGCCGTCCCGGCACGGCTGCGGGCGAGAACATCGCCACCAGATCCCCCACCCGCCGGATCGGCGTCACCGCGACCGGGGTGGCCTTCCCGGCAGCGCCGGGCGGCGCCACCACCTCCGTGAAGCCGAGCTTGGCCGCTTCGCGGATGCGCAGCTCGCTCTGGGTGACGCTGCGCACCTCACCGCCCAAGCCCACCTCGCCGAAGAACACCGCCTTCTCCGGCCCGGGACGGTCCAGGAGCGAGCCGATCAGGGCCGCCGCCACCGCCATGTCGGCGGCCGGCTCGGCGATCCGCAGCCCGCCCGCGACGTTCAGGTAGACGTCGCGACCGGACAGCTCCAGGCCGCAGCGCGCCTCCAGCACCGCCAGCAGCATCGCCAGCCGGTTGTTGTCCCAGCCGACCACCGCGCGCCTGGGGCTGCCCGGCGCCACGTTGCCGACCAGCGCCTGGATCTCCAGCAGCACCGGGCGGCTGCCCTCGATCCCGGCATAGACCGCGGAGCCGGCCAGTCCCTCCTCGCGCTCGGACAGGAACAAGGCCGAGGGGTTGGTGACCGGCACCAGGCCCGCCTCCTGCATCTCGAACACCCCGATCTCGTTGGCCGGGCCGAACCGGTTCTTGACCGCGCGCAGGATGCGGAACTGGTGGCCGCGCTCGCCCTCGAAATAGAGCACGGTGTCGACCATGTGCTCCAGGACGCGGGGCCCCGCGATCTGCCCCTCCTTGGTGACATGGCCCACCAGCAGCACCGCCGTCTGCCGGGTCTTGGCGAAGCGGATCAGGGCGTCGGTGGACGCGCGCAGCTGGGTCACCGTGCCCGGCGCCTGGTCGAAGCCCTGGGTGAACATGGTCTGGATCGAGTCGACGATCAGCAGGTCCGGTGCGGGCCCTGCCGCGAGCGTCGTCAGGATGTCGGCCACCGCGTTCTCCGCGGCCAGCTCCATCTTGCTGTCGGTGACGCCCAGGCGATGGGCGCGCAGCCGCACCTGGTCGATCGACTCCTCGCCGGTGACATAGACCACCCGCCGCCCGGCACGGGCGAGCCCGGCGCCCGCCTGCAGCACCAGGGTCGACTTGCCGATCCCGGGATCGCCGCCGATCAGCAGGGCCGAGGCCGGCACCAGCCCGCCTCCCAGCGCCCGGTCGAGCTCGTCGATGCCCGAGCCGATCCTGGGCGGTGCCGTGGCGGCACCGCTCAAGCCCACCAGTTCCACCCGGCGGCCGCGCGTGCGCGTGGCAGCCGCACTGCCGGTACCCTTGGGCTGGACGGTCTCCTCGACGAAGCTGTCCCATGCGCCGCAATCGTCGCAGCGGCCGTGCCAGCGCGACGTCACCGCCCCGCAGGACTGGCAGACGAAGCGGCGTTCGATGCGTGCCATCAGGCTCCTCGCCGCAAGCTCGAGCCGGCCGGGCTCAGCGGGTCCCCACCGTGATCGGCCCCTCGGCGCGGCCGTGGATGAACTGGTCGACGAAATCATTGCCCGAGCGGTCGAGATCCTCGACTCGCCCGTACCAGATCACCCTGCCCTCGTAGAGCATGGCGACATAGTCCGCGATCTTGCGCACCGACGCCATGTCATGGGTGATCGAGAGCGCGGTAGCGCCCATCGCCCGGGTGAGCGAGCGGATCAGATTGTTGATGACATCGGCCATGATCGGGTCCAGGCCCGTGGTCGGCTCGTCGAAGAACAGGATCTCCGGCTGGAGCGCCACCGCCCGGGCGAGACCCACGCGCTTCTGCATGCCCCCCGAGAGCTCGGCCGGCATCAGGTCGGCGACATCCGCCGCCAGGCCCACCTTCTCCAGGTTCTCGACCGCGATCCGCCTGGCCTCGTCCCGGCCGATCTTCTGCCGTGCCCGCACGCCGAAGCTGACATTCTCCCAGACCGGCAGCGAATCGAACAGCGCCCCACCCTGGAACAGCATGCCGAACTTGTGGCGGATCCCCTCGAGATCGCTGCCCGAGGCACCCACGACCTCGCTGCCATCGACCCTGATCGAGCCCGCATCCGCCTGGAGAATCCCCAGGATGCATTTCAGCAGGACCGACTTGCCGGTGCCTGAGCCGCCGATCACCACGACCGAGCTGCCGGCCGGCACGTCCAGGTCCACGCCCCTCAGCACATGCTTGGAGCCGAAGGATTTGTGCAGGCCGCGGATCGCGATCTTGGCGGGAGCTTCGGTCATCGGCTGAAGAAGATCTCGGTCAGGATGTAGTCGAACACCAGGATCATGATGGATGCGGTCACCACCGCGCGCGTGGTCGCCGCACCCACGCCCTGGGCGCCGCCACGGCTCTGGTAGCCGTTCCAGCAGCCCATCAGGGTCACGATGAAGCCGAACACCGCCGCCTTCACCAGGCCCACCACGACATCCTGCGTTTCCAGATATTGCAGGGTCTGGTCGATATAGGTGTAGGGGCTGAAGCCCAGCTTGGTGGTGCCGACCACGAAGCCGCCGAACACGCCGATGATGTCGGCGACCAGCACCAGGAGCGGCAGCATCAGCGTGCCGCCCAGCAGGCGCGGGAAGATCAGGTAGCGGTGCGGGTCGGTGGAGAGCGTGGTGAGCGCGTCGATCTGCTCGGTGACCCGCATGGTGCCGAGCTCGGCGGCCATGGCCGCGCCGACCCGGCCCGCCACCATCAGCCCGGCCAGCACCGGTCCAAGCTCACGGGTGAGCGACACCACCACGATGGTCGCGACCGCCGACTCCGCCTCGAAGCGGGCAAATCCGGTATAGGACTGCAGGGCCAGCACCATGCCGGTGAAGATAGCGGTGAGCCCCACCACCGGCAGCGAGTAATAGCCGATGTCGATCATCTGGCGCAGGATCTGCGCCGGATACCAGGGGCCGGCCAGGCCCCGGCCGATCGAGATCAGCGCGAAGGTCGCGATCGATCCGATCTGCTGGCAGAGATCGAGCAGTCCGGCACCGATCCGGCGCAGCGGGTTCAAGCGGTGCCTCCGAGATAGCGACGTTCGATCCTGGGCCCCAGCCGCACCAGCAGCTCATAGGGGATGGTGCCGGCCGCCTCGGCATAGCGCTCCACGGCACCAGGCCCGCCCAGCACCTCGACCTGGGTCCCGGGGCGGACCCGGCCGCCCAGCGCACTCACGTCGATCGTGACGAGATCCATCGAGATGCGGCCTACGACCGGCACGTCCACTCCCGCCACGTTCACGGAAACCTTGCCGCCGGCAGCGCGCAGGAGGCCATCGGCATAGCCGAGCGGCAGGGTCGCGATGCGCATGCCCCTGCTCACGGCGTGGGTGGCACCGTAGCCCACCGCACCCGGCGCCTCAACCTCATGGACCTGGATCACCGCCGTGGTGAGCCGCACCACCGGCCGCAGGTCGATCGGCGAGTCCGCGACCGGCTGGGCGCCGTACAGGGCGATGCCCGGCCGGACCAGGTCGAAGCGGAACCGTTCGCCCAGGAGGATCCCGGACGAGGCGGCGAGGCTGGCCGGTGCCGGCGGCAGCAGGGCGCGCCGCTCCTCGAAGGCATGGAGCTGCTGCGCGTTCAGCGGATGGGCGGGCTCGTCGGCCACGCCCAGATGGCTCATCACCAGGACCAGCTCGATCCCGGAAAGATCGATGTCGAGCAGGTCGGCCCGGTCGAAGCCCAGCCGGTGCATGCCGGTGTCGAGCTGGATCGCGGCTGGCAGCTTCCGGCCGAGCCGGCCCGCCAGCGCCCGCCAGTGTGCGAGCTGCGAGGGGTCGTTGAGGGCCGGCAGGATCCGCGCCTCGGCCAGTTCGCGCTCCATTCCCCTGCCCGGCCCGCCCAGCAGGAAGATCCGTGCGTCCCCCTGGGTCTGGCGCAGCGCCAGCGCCTCTTCCGTCGTGGCGACGAAGAAGGTCCGGCAGCCATCCGCGGCCAGGGCCGCCGCGACCTGGGCCGCGCCCAGCCCGTAGCCGTCGGCCTTGAGCACGCCCGCGACCTCGGCACCCGGCGCCAGCCGCATCATCAGCCGCCGGTTCTGGACGATCGCGTCCAGGTCGACCTCGAGCACCGGCCGGTCCAGGTTGGCGGGCCCGTCAGTAGGGTGGCGCATCGCTGTAGTCGATCATTTCGGGATTGCGGAAGCGGCCGTATTGGGCATCGAACTGGAGAGTGACCGTGCCAATCGATCCATGCCGGTGCTTGGCGACGATCACGTCAGCCTTGTTGGCACTCTTCTCCATCCGGTCCTTCCACTCGGTGTACCGGGTATTGTACTTGTCCCGGTCCTCGCCGTCCCTTTGGATCGGCTCCGAGCGCGACAGGTAGTATTCCTCGCGGAACACGAACATCACCACGTCGGCATCCTGCTCGATCGAGCCGGATTCGCGCAGGTCGGAGAGCATCGGCCGCTTGTCCTCGCGCTGCTCGACCGCGCGGGAGAGCTGCGAGAGCGCCAGCACGGGGATGTTCAGCTCCTTGGCGATCGCCTTCAGCCCCTGGGTGATCTCGCTGACCTCCTGGACCCGGTTCGCCTGGTTGGAGGTGCTACCGCGCAGGAGCTGGAGATAGTCGACCACCAGCACCGACAGGCCGAACCGGCGCTTGAGGCGCCGCGCCCGGGTGCGCACCGCCTGGATGCTGAGGGCCGGCGTGTCGTCGATGTAGAGCGGCCGCCGCGCCAGCTCCTGGCTGGCGACCACCAGGCGCTTCCAGGCATCCTCGTCGAGCATGCCGCGGCGCAGTTCGTCCGAGGGGATGCGCGCCTCGGCGGACAGGAGCCGGGTGGCCAGCTGCTCGGCCGACATCTCCAGGGAGAACACGCCCACCGGATGGAGCTTGCCCTCGTCGTCCTCGTCCATGGGCGTCGCCGCGGAATTGGCGGCGATCGTCACCGCCAGCGCGGTCTTGCCCATGGAGGGGCGGCCGGCCAGGATCAGCAGGTCCGACGGCTGCAGGCCGCCCAGCTTGTCGTCCAGGCCCTGCAGGCCGGTCGGCACGCCGGTGACCCGCCCGGCCTTCTTGAAGGCGGCCTGGACCAGGTCGACCGCGGCGGTGATGACATTGGTGAAGGGGCGGAACCCGCCCTCCGCGGCGCCGGCCTCGGCCAGCCGGAACAGCTTCTGCTCCGCTTCCTCGATCTGCTCGCGGCCAGAGGCCATCTCGGCCTTGTCGTGGGCGCGGTTGACCACCTCGCTGCCGACATCGATCAGGCCGCGCTTGAGGGCGAGGTCGTGGATCTGCTCGGCATAGTGGCCGACATCGACCACCGCCTCGGCGGCGCGGGCGAGCTTGGCGAGGTACTTGGCCCCCTCCATGCCCTTGAGCGCCTCGTCGTCCTCGAACAGGAGCTTGAGGGTCACCGGGTCGGCCAGCAGGCCGCGCTCGATCCGCTGCTGGCAGATCGTCCAGATCCGGGCATGGACCGGCTCGTAGAAATGCTCGGCGGTCAGGAATTCCGCCGCGCGGTGGAACGCCTCGTTGTCGACCAGGATGCCGCCCAGCACCGCCTGCTCCGCCTCCAGATTGTGCGGGCGAACGCGGAAACCGGTCGACGCCTCTTCGGACGCCGAGGCCTTCATGTCGGCTAGGCTGCTCATGGGGCACCCCTGTACCAGCCGCCGCCCGGCCGGGCGAGCCCAGGCCGGCGACACCGCCGCACGAACTTGGCGGCCGGCGGCCATTTCATGATAGACTGATCGCTCGACCAGGCGGACCTGCGACGAGGCCGGAAACGGATCATGCCGGGCATTTTTGCACAAACGAACCCGAGAACGGCAAAAACCTCAACTATATCAGCGACTTGGCCAGTGCTGGCATTGCGCGGGAATGACCGGCGAATGCTCCACTCCCGGTCATCCCCCGCGCAGGCGGGGGATCAGCCGTGGAAGATTCCCGACAGTGGCTTCCCCGCATCCGCGGGAATGGCCAGGTGGCTCCCGGCCCTCAGCCTTCCATCTTCAGCGCGGCCAGGAAGGCCGCCTGCGGGATCTCGACCTTACCGATCGAGCGCATCCGCTTCTTGCCCGCCTTCTGCTTCTCCAGGAGCTTGCGCTTGCGGGTGACGTCGCCGCCATAGCAGCCGGCGATCACGTCCTTGCGGAACGGCTTGATCGTCTCGCGCGCGATGATCTTCGCACCGATCGCCGCCTGGATCGCGATCTGGATGTTCTGCCGCGGGATCAGTTCCTTCAGCCGCTCGCACAAGGCCCGGCCGCGGTTCTCGGCCGCCGAGCGGTGGACGATCAGCGCCAGGCTGTCGACGGGATCGCCGTTGATCAGGATCGACAGCTTGACCAGGTCGCTCTGCTCGTACTCGCCCAGCTGGTAGTCGAAGCTGGCATAGCCGCGGCTCAGCGACTTCAGCCGGTCGTAGAAGTCGTAGACCACCTCGCCCAGCGGCAGGTTGTAGACCACCATCGCCCGGTTGCCGACATAGGTCAGCTCGATCTGCCGGCCGCGCTTTTCCGAGCAGAGCGACAGGATCGCCCCCAGATACTCGTCCGGCACCAGGATGGTCGCCTTGATCCAGGGCTCCTGGATGAAGTCGATCTTGGTGACGTCCGGATAGTCCGCCGGGTTGTGCATCTCGTGGATGGTGCCGTCGGTCATGTGCACCTTGTAGATGACCGACGGTGCCGTGACGATCAGGTCGAGGTCGAACTCGCGGTCCAGCCGCTCCTGGACGATCTCCAGGTGGAGGAGGCCCAGAAAGCCGCAGCGGAAGCCCGGCCCCAGCGCCAGGGACTGCTCGGGCTCGTAAGCGAAGCTGGCGTCGTTCAGGCGCAGCTTGGCCAGGCTCTCGCGCAGGTTGCCGAACTCGGCGGTGTCGGTCGGGAACATCGAGCACCACACCACCGGCTGCGAGGGCCGGAAGCCCGGCAGCGGCTCCGTCGCGGGGCGCCGCTCCTCGGTGATGGTGTCGCCGACCTGGGCGTCGGCCAGCTCCTTGATGCCCGCGGTGAGGAAGCCCACCTCGCCCGGCCCCAGCGACCCCACCTCGACCTTCTTCGGCGTGAACACGCCGACCCGGTCGACCGGATGCACCGCCCGGGTGCCCATCATCTGGATGCGGGTGCCCTTGCTGATGGTGCCCTCGCGGATCCGGATCAGCACCACCACGCCCAGATAAGGGTCGTACCAGCTGTCGACGACGAGCGCCTGCAGCGGCGCGTCCGGGTCGCCCTTGGGCGGCGGGATCTGGCGGACCACCGCCTCCAGCACCTCGTCCACGCCCTGGCCGGTCTTGGCCGAGATCATCAGCGCGTCCGAGGCGTCCAAGCCGATGATGTCCTCGATCTGCGCCTTGACCCGGTCGGGCTCGGAGGCCGGCAGGTCGACCTTGTTGAGCACCGGGACCAGCTCCAGGTCGGCGTCGATCGCCTGATACGCATTGGCGAGCGTTTGCGCCTCGACGCCCTGGGTGGCGTCCACCAGCAGGATCGCCCCCTCGCAGGCGCGCATCGACCGCGACACCTCGTAGGAGAAGTCCACGTGGCCGGGCGTGTCGATCAGGTTGAAGATATAGTCGTGACCGTCCCTGGCCCGGTAGGCCAGCCGGACGGTCTGCGCCTTGATCGTGATGCCGCGCTCGCGCTCGATGTCCATGCTGTCCAGCACCTGGCTGGTCATCTGGCGCGCGTCGAGCCCGCCGCACATCTCGATGAAGCGGTCGGCGAGCGTCGACTTGCCGTGGTCGATATGCGCGACGATGGCGAAGTTGCGGATACGGGCGAGGTCGGTCATGGCAGCCTGGTTGGGTCGCGGCAGGTGCTATCTGCACGGACCCGGACCAGAAGCCAAGCCCCGGGCACGCATGGCCCGGGGTATGAGACTGTCAGGGCTCAGCCGCGGCCGCTACGCTCCGCCTCGTACTTGGCCTTCATCGCCTCCACCGCCTGGGCCTGCTGGCCGGCCAAGTCGCCACGCACCGCGCGGGCCCGCTCGGTGGCCTCGATCGTCGGCCGGTAATGGCCCTGGAAGTGCGGCATCACGTTGCGCGCCACCAGTTCGAAGCTGCGCTTGGTGGCATCCGGATCGGCCCATTCATGAGCCAGCATCAGGTAAGCCCCGAAGCCGCCATTGGACTGCCGCTCCAGCCGCTCGATCTGGGCCGCCACCATCTCGGGCGTGCCGATCACGCCGATGCCCGACTGGTTCACGAACTCGGTCATCTCGTGCGGGTCGTTGCCGTCCACCACCATCTGCGGGAAGGCCGCGACCGACTGGAAGTAGCGGAACCACTGCTCGATGCCGTAACGCACCTCCGCATAGGCCTGCTCCACGGTCGGCGCGCAATGGACCGGCCCGACCAGACGCCACTTCGACCGGTCGACGGTGGTGCCGTAATGCTTCGCCTGCTCCTCCATCACGTCCCAGTGCAGGGCCAGCGCATCGAAGCCCGCCGCCAGCGTGGCGCCCACCGCCAGCAGGCCCACGCCATGGCGGCCGGCCAGCCGAGGGCCGGACGGCGAGGCCGCGGCGGCGACGCAGACATCGAACAGGGGCTCGGAATAGGGCCGCAGATGCAGTCGGGCCTCGCGCAGGTCCCAGCGCTCGTTCTTGAAGGTGACCGGCTCCTCGCTGGTGAGGAGTTGCATGATGACCGTGAAACTCTCTTCCAGGAGCCGGCGGGTGTCCGACTGCTGGATGCCGATCATCTGCGCGTCGGTCGGCAGGGCACCGGGCCCGGCGCCGAACATCACCCGCCCGCGGCTCAGGTGGTCGAGCATCACGATCCGCTCGGCCACCCAGAGCGGGTTGTGGTAGGACAGGCTGATCACGCCGGTGCCGAGCTTGATGTGCCGGGTGCGCTCGATCGCCGAGGCGATGAAGATCTCCGGCGAGGCGATCAGCTCGCTGCCGGCCGAATGATGCTCGCCGATCCAGGCCTCGTCATAGCCCAGCCGGTCCAGGTGCTCGACCAGCTCCAGGTCGCGCTGGAGCGCCAGCGTCGGGTTGGTGCCGGGCGCATGGAACGGCGCCATGAACATGCCGAAGCGCAGCCTCTTGGCCATCTCGTCTTCCCTGATCCTCGGGAGCCGGATGTCCCTGCACCGGCCCTGCCGGCAGACAAACCGGTCACGGCCAGGCAGGCAAGCCCGAAGCGGCTGGGGCGACAGGGTGGCCAAAGGACGCGCCTGCCAGCGGCGCGTCCTTTGGCCTCAGGCTTCAGCCGCGCAGGCTGGCCCCGGTCGCCTTGGCCACGCTCGCCACGATCCGCTGCGAGACGGCCTCGATCGCCGGCTCAGTGAGCGTGCGGTCCTGCGCCTGCAGGCGCACGGCCACCGCCACCGACTTCTTCCCCGGCTCCACGCCCTGGCCGCGATAGACGTCGAACACCGACACCTCGCGGACCAGCTGCTTCTCCGCCTGACGGATCGCCTTGAGGATGGCGTCCACGGTCACCCCTTCCTCGACCAGGAAGGCAAAGTCGCGCTCCACCGCCGGGAAAGGCGATGCCTGCAAGGCACCCTTGCCGCGCCCGGCCCTGGCCCGCGGCTTGGGCAGGCTGTCCAGGTCGAACTCGAACGCCATCACCGGCAGCTCGATGCCGAGCTCGGCCAGTACGCCCGGATGGAGCTCGCCAAAGGAGGCCAGCACCTGCGGGCCCAGCCGCACCCGGCCGGAACGGCCCGGGTGGAACCAGTCCGGCGCGTCGGTGCTGATCTGCGCGGTCTCGACCTTGGCGCCCGCCGCCGCCAGCAGCGCCAGCACGTCGGCCTTGATGTCGAACACGTCGACGTTGCGCACCTTCTCCAGCCAGTTGCGCTGGCGCAGCTCGCCAAAGCGCAGCCCGGCACAGTTCCAGGACTGCCGGCCGGGCTCGGCCGCGATGAAGCGCGGGCCGACCTCGAACAGTCCGCCGCCACGGAAACCCCGGTCGACATTGCGCCGGACCGCTGCCAGCAGGTTCGGCAGGAGCGAGGGCCGCAGGGCCGAGAGATCGGCATGGATCGGGTTCTGCAGCCGGATCGGCTGGTCGGCACCGAAGCGCACCGCCAGCCCTTCCGGCATGAACGACCAGGTCACCGCCTCCATCAGCCCGCGCGCGGCCGCCAGGCGGCGCACGTCGGAGCGGCGCCGCTGCTCAGGCGTCAGCACCTGGGCGGACACGGCCGCCATGCGCGGCACCGAGACCGGCGGGATGTGGTCGTAGCCGTGCAGGCGCGCGACCTCCTCGACGATGCAGGCCTCAGTCGAGACGTCGTGCCGCCAGGAGGGAATGGTGATCTCGTATAGGTCGGGACCGCCGTCCACGCCGAAGCCCAGCGCCTTCAGCCCGGTCTCCATCTCGTCGCGCTCGACCGTGATCCCGGCCAGCCGCCCGATCTGGGCGGTATGGAAGGTAAGCCTTCCCTGTGCTTCCGGTACCTTGCCGGCGATCTCCACCGGGCCCGCCCGGCCACCGCACAGCTCCAGGATCAGCCGGGTCGCGAACTCGGTGCCCGGCAGCACCAGCCCGGCATCGATGCCGCGCTCGAAGCGGGCGCGCGCATCGCTGTCGATGCCGAGCCGACGCCCCGTCTCGGCGGTGCGCAACGGGTCGAACAGCGCCACCTCCAGCACCACGTCGGTGGTGCACTCGTCGCAGCTGGTGGACTCGCCACCCACCACGCCGGCCAGGCTCACCACACCGGTGTCGTCGCAGATCACCGTCATGCCGGCGCTCAGCGTATGGGTGCGACCGTCCAGCCCGGCCAGCGTCTCCCCGCCCTCGGCCTCGCGCAGCACGAGGTCGCCCTGCAGCTTGTTCCGGTCGAACACGTGCAGCGGACGGCAGAGGTCGAAGGTCAGGTAGTTGGTGATGTCCACCAGCGCCGAGATCGGCCGGAGCCCGATCGCGGTGAGCCGGCGCTGCAGCCAGTCGGGGCTGGGCCCGTTGCGCACGCCCTTGATGGTGCGGGTCACGAACAGCGGACAGGCGCTTTCATTGCCCGGCGCGAAGGCCAGGCGGGTGCGGGTCACCGCGTCGGTACCGGGCGCCACCGGGCTGAAGTCACGCGACTTCAGCCTGCCGAGCCCGGCTGCCGCCAGGTCACGGGCGATGCCGTTGACGCCGAAGCAGTCGGCCCGGTCGGGCGTGACCTTCAGCTCGATGACCGGCCCCTCGATGCCGAGCGCCGCCACCGCCGGCGTGCCGACCTCGGGCTCGCCGGCCAAGTCGATGATGCCCTCATGGTCCTCGCCCAGGCCCAGCTCGCGCCAGGAGCACATCATGCCCTCGGACGCGACGCCGCGGATCTCGGCCTTGGTCAGGGTGACGCCGGTGGCCGGCACGACATGGCCAGGACGCGCCAGGATGCCGCGCAGGCCCTGGCGCACGTTCTGCGCGCCGCAGACCACGCTCAGCACGCCGTCGGCGGTGCGCACCTTGAGCGCCGAGAGCCGGTCCGCCTGCGGATGGCGCGCCACCTCGACAATCTCGGCCACCTGGAAGCCAGCCAGCGCGGCGCCGGGGTCGGTGATATCCTCGACCTCGAGGCCCAGATCGGTGAGCTTCTTGGCGACCGTCTCGACATCTGCCGTGGTGTCGAGATGCTCCTTCAGCCAGGGCAGCGTGAGCTTCATCGGGACAGGCCCCCAGCCAGGGTGGGAACGTCGAGCGGCATGAAGCCGTAATGCTTCAGCCAGCGCAGGTCGGCCTCGAAGAAGGTGCGCAGGTCGGGAATGCCGTATTTGAGCATGGCGACCCGGTCGATCCCCATGCCGAAGGCGAAGCCCTGCCACTCGTCGGGGTCGAGATTGACCGCGCGCAGCACCCTGGGATGGACCATCCCGCAGCCCAGGATCTCCAGCCAGTCGCTGCCCTCGCCGACCACCAGCTCGCCCTGCGACCGCTTGCAGCCGATATCCATCTCGGCCGACGGCTCAGTGAACGGGAAGTAGGACGGCCGGAAGCGGACCGGGATCCGGTCGCTCTCGAAATAGCTGCGCACGAAGTCGATCAGGCAGCCCTTGAGATGCCCCATATGGGTGCGCCGGTCGATCAGCAGCCCTTCCACCTGATGGAACATCGGGGTGTGGGTCATATCGCTGTCGACCCGGTAGGTCCGGCCGGGCGCGATGATGCGGAACGGCGGCTTGCCGGCCAGCATGGTCCGGATCTGCACCGGGCTGGTATGGGTGCGCAGGAGGAGCGGCGCGCCGTTCTGCTCGGCTTCGAGATAGAACGTGTCGTGCATCTGCCGGGCGGGATGCTCCTTTGGCAGATTGAGCGCCTCGAAATTGTGGAAGTCGTCCTCGACGTCCGGTCCCTCGGCCACCGCGAAGCCCATCTCGGCGAAGATCGCGATGATCTCGTCGGTGACCTGGCTGACCGGGTGGATCCGCCCGACCTGCTCCTCGCGCACCGGCAGGGTCACGTCGATCCGCTCGGCCTGGAGGCGGGCTTCCAGGGCCGCGGCCTGCAGCCCGGCCTTGCGTTCGCCGAGTGCAGCTTCGAGCCGGTCCTTCAGCTCGTTGATCTGCCGGCCGGCCTCCTTGCGGCTGTCCGGGTCCATGCCGCCCAGCTGCTTGAGCAGGCCGGTGACGGCACCCTTCTTGCCCAGATAGGAGACGCGCACCTCGTCCAGGGCGCGCAGGTCGGCGGCGGCATCGATGGCGGCCAGGGCCTGGTCGCGCAGACTTCCGACATCGAGGGTCATGATCGGTTCCGGGGCGTTGGTCCGGGAGGGAGAAATGCAAAAAGGGGCCGAGTGGCCCCTTCGCAGTCGCTCAATCGAAGCGATCGTCGGATCGGCCGACCGTGCCTTGAGCCCCGCGGCTGCGGGGCCAGGGCGGTCAGGCCGACAGAGCACCCTTCGCCTGAGCGACGATGCCGGCAAACGCGGCCGCATCGTGCACGGCGATGTCGGAGAGCACCTTGCGGTCCAGCTCGACGCCCGCCAGCGACAGGCCGTGGATCAGCTTGCCGTAGGTCATGCCTTCCTGGCGCGCCGCGGCGTTGATCCGCTGGATCCACAGAGCGCGGAAGTCGCGCTTCTTGTTGCGACGGTCGCGGTAGGCGTACTGGAGCGCCTTCTCCATCGACTGCATCGCGGTGCGGATGCAGGTAGACCGCCGGCCGCGATGGCCCTTGACCTGGTCCAGGACCTTCTTGGTCCTGGCGTGGGAGGTGACCCCCCGGCTGACGCGCGCCATTTCAGCGAACTCCGAATCGAATAAAGGGTCAGGCGTACGGCATCATGATCTTGACGAGAGCGGCGTCGCCACGCTCGAGATAGTGGGCACCGCCGCGATGGCTGACCTTGGCCTTCTTGGGCTTCGCGGTGAGGCAGTGGCGATGATTCGCACCACCATGCTTGACCTTGCCAGAGGCTGTGAAGCTAAAGCGCTTCGCGGCACTCCGCTTGGTCTTCATCTTCGCCATGATCTGCTCCGGAGACGACAAAAGCCACGGCGGCGAAGACGCCACCGTCCGTGGCGGCGGGTGATAGCCGAACTGCGCGGTCCCTGCAACCTGTCTCGTGCCGTCCATCTGCTGCGATCCGCCGCACCGGCGCCACTCCCCGACATGCCCACATGCCGGAAAGGCAATTCCGGTCACAGCGAAGATCCCGCCATGGCTCTCGGCAGCATCCCCCGCCCCGGCATCGACGAGGAGCGCATCCACGCCCTGGTCCATGGCTTCTATGGGGCCGTGCGTGCCGACGACCTGATCGGCCCGGTGTTCCTGGGCAGGATCCAGCCGGAGCGCTGGCCGGTCCATCTGGACAAGATGTGCGCGTTCTGGTCGTCGGTGCTGCTGCGCACCAGCCGCTATGACGGCCGCCCGCTCCGGCCGCATCTGCTGATGCCGGAGCTGTCGGACGCGCATTTTCAGCGCTGGCTGGCCCTGTTCCGGGCCACGGCCAGGCAGGTGTTCGAGCCGGACACGGCCCCGGTGGTGATCGGCTTTGCCGAGCGGATCGCCCAGAGCTTCCGCATGTCGATCGCCTTTCACCGCGGCGAGGATGCGGCGGGCCTCAAGTCCCTGCCCGCCTGACCTCCCCGCACGCCGGGGAAAACCTCAGAACTCGGCTGGAGCCTCGACGCCCGAGCCGTCCAGAGCCGAGCGGATCGCACCCTTCAGCCGCTCCAGCCCGTCCTCCGAGCTGGCCTCGGCGCGGGCCACCAGCACGGCCTGGGTGTTCGAGGCGCGCAGCAGCCACCAGCCGTCCTCGGTGTCGACCTGCACGCCGTCGATGTCGTTCACCTTGGCGCCCTGGCTCGCCAGCTTCGTCTTGACGTGCTGGATCGCCGGGAACTTGACCTCTTCCTCGCAGTCGAAGCGGATCTCGGGCGTGGCGATCACGTTGGGCATCGCGTCGCGCC
>NZ_DATMFZ010000327.1:0-22894 GCF_035556675.1 Geminicoccus sp.
GGCCCGTACCGCGCCGCTTTCATGCTCCACCACCAGTGCGGCCAGCTCGATCGGTGCCGGCAGGGTCGCCGCTCCGGCGCGCAGCAGCCGCTCCAGCCCCGCCTGCAGGCCCGCGTCCAGCGTGGTGCGGAGCCGGTCGCCCGGCGGTGTGCCGTGGTCCGCCCGGATGTGCTGGGCATGGACGCGCTCGGCCAGGTGCGGCGCCAGCATCAGGAAGCCCTGGCGGCGGCGCGGGACTGGGGTGGCCACGGCGGCCGCGGCACTGGCCGGGTCGAGATCGCCTTGGCGTGCCAGCCTCGCCACCAGCCTGTCGCGCGCCTGCCTGGCCGCAGCCGGATGACGGTCCGGGCGGAGCTGCTCCGGGGAGCGCGGCAGGGTGACCAGCAGCGCCATCTCGGCAGGTGCCAGCGTCCGCGGCTCCTTGCCGAACCAGGCGAGCGCTGCCGCCCGCACCCCTTCCAGGTCGCCGCCGAAGGGAGCCAGGGTCAGCCACATCGCCAGGATCTCGTCCCGGCCGTAATGGGCGGTGAGCTGCACGGCGCGCAGCAGCTCGATGACCTTGGCGCCGAGCGTGCGCGGCCGCGGCTCCAGGAGCTTAGCCACCTGCATGGTGAGGGTCGAGCCGCCGGAGCGGACCTCGCCATGCCGCAGCCATTGGAAGGCAGCCCGGGTGAGTGCCAGCGGATCCACGCCCGGATGATAGGGGAACCGGCGGTCCTCCGCGGCCAGCAGCAACTCGACGAACAGAGGCGGCAGGTCGGCAGGCTTGGTCAGGAGGCGCCAGCGCCCGTCCCTGGCGGGAAACGCCCGTAGCCAGCCGCCATCCTCCCCCACCACCACCGTCGAGCGGTCGGCAAAGCGCGCCAGCGGCAGCGGGAACAGCCGGTCCAGCAGGACCGCCGTGCCGGCCCCGGCCAGGAGAAACGCCCCCGCTAGCAGGCAGCGCCGCCAGCCAGACGTCACCTCGCTGTCACCTCGAGCCGGTCCTGGCGGGTCCGGGCGAAGCTCGCCGGGTCGTACATGTCCTCGACCCGGGACGCCGGCCAGACGAACTGGCCGGGCGTGGTGGCGCGGGCGACATAGGCCAGGCGGAACTGCGGCGACCAGCCGTCCAGGACTGCGGCGAAGCGGTCGTCACGCGAGGCGCTGGCCGATGGCCGGGTGAGGTCGCCCAGCCAGCCGAGCTCGGCCGGCCGGGCCGGACCCAGTTCGAGCGGTTCGATCTCCAGCCCGGCCGGCAGCAGGTCGACCAGCAGGAGCCGGCGATCCCCGGCCTGCCGGATCGTGCCTTCCAGGAGCACGACCACGCGTTCGCCCTGCGCGAGCGTGGTCCGGCCGGGCCGGTCGGCTGTTTGTGCCACGGGTTGGCCGTCCAGCCGCAGCACCCGCCGCCGCAGGGTGAACCCTTCCTCGGCAGCCGGCTGCGGCTCTATCGGCAGGCCCGACACGGTGATCGTCCGGTAGAGCGGCTCGGTCCCGCCATGCTCGATCCTGAGCGGCGCCATGCTCGGCCCGATCGCCTGGACCAGATGCAGCGGCCCGGCGACCGGGCGGCCGTCCAGCCTGATGCCGATTTCTGCCGACCGGTCCTGGAGCAGGCTGGCGCCGGCGCGCAGCAGCCAGGCCTGTGACTGGGTGTCCAAGGTGCCAGGATCGCCATAGGCTGCAGCGATCTGACTCAGGCGCCGGTCGCGTTCGTCCGGCGCGATCAGGCCGGCCTCCAGCAACAGCGCCAAGCTGCCGGCGGCATCGCGCAGCTCGCTGCCATAGTCCATCAGGGCGGTATCGGCTTGGCGGACACCGTTCAGTGACGCCGCCACCATCTCGCCACGCGGCCGGTCGCCGGTTGCAGCGATCGCAGCAGCGAGCTGCGCCCGTGCGAGGTCGCTCGGCAGGCCCGCCAGATAGCGCCCCTCGAACCAGCGAAGCGTCGCGGCGTCGAGCCGGCCGAGCTTCGCCAGGACATAGGCGGCATAGGCCCGGGCCTGCAAACCGGCGGGGCTGGCGTCGTCGGCGGAAAAGGCTAGCGCCAGGCGCTGCGCCAGCTGGTCGAACGGCCGCAGCGGCACATGAATGCCCTGCTCGCGGGCACGCAGCAGGAAGTCGCCGACATAGGCCGACAGCCAAGTCTCCACCGGGGAACTGGGCGTCCAAAGGCCGAAGCCGCCGCCGGCATTCTGCAGATCGACCAGCCGCCGCACGCTGTCCTGCAGGCCGACGGTCGCCACGGCCGGCTCCGGCCCCAGGCCCAGCGCCGGGCGCAAGGCACGGGCCGCCAGGAGTGGCGCCGCCTTGCTGACCGTCTGCTCGACGCAGCCATAGGGATAGGTGGAGAGGCTGTCGATCAGCCGCGCCAGCCCCAGTTCCGGCAGCGGCCCGACCGAGATCTCGGCCTCGGCGGTACCCGGCAGGAAGTCGCGGCCGAGATTGTCGTCGATCACCAGGGTCTGGCCGGGCGCCAGATCGGCGACCGTCCGCTCGGCCTGGAACGGCCAGGGGCTGCGCACCGCCAGGGTGAAGCGCCGCTCCAGCCTGGCACCGTCCGGCCCGGTCAGTGCCAGCCGGACCGTGGCGGTGCCGGGGGCCGTTCCGGCCCGTGCGCTGACGCGGTGGCGCGCCGGCCGGCCCGGTGCAACCTCCATCGTCAGCGGCCCTGCCGGATCGAGCGTCAGCGGGCCGTCGGCAGCGAGTTCGGCCTGCCACTTGCCGAGGGGCCCCTCGCCCGGCTGCACCTCCAGCACCAGCTCCGCCAGGTCGCCGGTGCCGAGAAAGCGCGGCCGGGTCAGCTCGGCCACCACCGGCCCGCGCACCAGGATCTTGGCGGCCGCCTGACCGACCCGCCCGGCACTCCAGGCCACCACCGAGATGGCCAGGCGGCCGTCGAACGCCGGCACCTGCAGGTCGACGCTGGCACGCCCCTCCGCATCCACGGCCACCGCCCCAGCCATCAGGCTCACGATCTGGTGGCTGCGCACGGTGTTGCCTGTGAACTGGAGCGCCATGCGGGCATCGCCGCCGGTCACGATCCGGCCACGTACCCCGTCCGGGTCGATCAGCCGGCCATAGACGTCGCGCAGCGTGACGCCGAGTGCCCGCTGACCGAGGAAGTAGTTGGCCGGATCGGGCGGCTGGTGGCCGGTCATCTGCAGGACGGCATCGTCGACCGCCATCACCGCCACGAAGGCGGCCTCGCCCGGCATGAGATTTCCGACCTCGACTGTTACCGGCAGTGGCTGTTCCGGGCGGGTCGAGGCAGGCAGGCCCAGCGCCAGCTCGAGCGTGCGCTCGGCACGTCCGCCCGGCAGGGGCAGCACGCCCACGGCGCGCGCGGGCAGGCGCGGATGGGCAACGCCCGGTGTGGCGAGTGCAGTCGCCAGCACATATTGGCCACCCGCCTCCGCCAGATCGGCCGAGCCGGTCGGCAGGCTGACGAAGCCGCCGTCCGGCCCCAGCTCCACGGTGGTGGTCGCATGGATGCTGGTGTCGGCGAGCGCCAGGATCACCCGGGACTGGTAGGGTGGCCGGACGAACAGGCGCAGCCCGCCACTGCCCTCCTCGCTGCCGGCTGGCCGGATCTCCACCTTGTCCGGCCGCTCCGCCGCGTCGGCCGCCGACCACCAGCCCGCAGCAAAGCGGACGCTGGCGAGGCTGCCGGTCAGCGGGTCGGTCAGCTCGATCCGGTAGCGGCCGCTGGTCACCGCCTGCTCCAGCCGGGCCGTCCCGTCCGCACCGCTCTCGACCCGGCCGGAATCGAGCAGCCGGTCGGTGACAACCGTTTCCACGCTCCAGTCGCCGCCCTGGCGCACCCAAAGATAGTCGACATCCTCCTCGAACAGCCGCCATTCGAGCCCGACGCCCGCCCTGGCCACACCAGCGCCATCCATCGCCGCGAACGCGAAGCCGGCCGTCGCGTTCTCCGGCAGTGTCCCGGCGAAGTCCGGGCGGATCGCGACATGGCCGGCCTGCGCCACCTTCATCTCGTGGCGCGCCGCCACCGGCCGGCCATCGAGATCGCTCACGCGCAGCTCGACGGCGGCCGCCAGCGGCCCGGCGGCATCGAGCGGCCCCAGCGCTACGGGCACTTCTACCCGCCCAGCCGCATCGGTGGCCGGCAGCGGCAGGGCCTGGCGCTGCGGCTGGAACGGTTCCTCCTCCAGACCGAAACGCCAGCCCCGCCACGCCGGGAACGGCTCCGCATCCGGCTCGACCGCCAGCTCGGCCTCGGTCGCGAGCCCGGCCCCGGGCGCACCGAACAGGTAGTCGGCCTGGCCCTGCAGCTCGACGGCACTGCCGGCGGCGATCGTCGCGGGGCCGGTCAGGGTCGCCTCCAGCCGGGGCGGTACGATGTCGTCCACGGCGAACACGACGCGGCCGATCGCCGTGGTGCCATCGCCCAGATGTGCGGTCACCGTCCAGGTGCCGGGAACAGCACTGTCCGCCAGCGGCAGCTCGACCAGGGCGCCGCCCAGGGCAGCAGGGTCCACCTGGCGCCGGTCGACCTCGACCTGGTCCGGCCTCGTGGTTACCAGCACGAGCTTCTGGCCCGGCACCGCCCGGGCGTCGCGGTCGCGGAGCAGGAGACCCAGATGGACCGTCTCACCCGGCCGGTAGACGCCGCGCTCCGTCCACAGGAAGGCGTCCAGCGCGCCCGGCGGGGTGCGCCCGGCCACGCCGCGGTCGGTGAGGTCCAGCCCTGCCCGCTCCAGGTCGAGCCAGATGAAGTCGCCGTCCTGCCCGTAGGCGAACAGGGCTCTCGGCGCGTCGCCGCCCTCGCCGCGCAACTCGCCCGCGGCAAAGCGCGCAAAGCCGTCGGCACCGGTGGCGGCAGTGGCGATCCGGCGGTTGGCGCGCGCCATCAGTACGAGCTCGCGTCCAGCCAGCGGCCGCCCGTCGCTGAGGCTCGCCGCCTGCACCAGCAGGCCGTCCTCGCCCTGCCAGGTGAGCAGGCCGGTATCGGTCAGTGCGAACCAGCGGGTCGGCAGGCCCTGCCACTGCTCCGGCGAGGCATCGCCCGGCCGGGCGACCGCGACATAGACGCCGGGCTCGCGCTTCCCGAGCAGGTCTGCCAGCGGCACGGCGGTGGTGATCTCTCGGTTGCGCTCGCCCGCCACTTCGACGCTGCCGGAGAACAGCAGGCGGCCGCTCTGCTCGCGCAGCTGCTGCAGGTCCCAGCCACTCTGCTGCCAGCCAATCGAATTCTCGGCCAGACGCTGGATCAGGGCGCGGTCGGTGACCTGGAACAGGTCGAGCCGGACCGTGTCGACATTGACGCTGACCACTGGCAGCACCGGATCGCTGCCCAGCGGCAGCACGTCGCCATTGCCACGAAAGCTGACCGCTGGTGCGCGGTCCGGCACCACCGCCTCGAAGGCCGCACCGGCCTTCAGGCGGCTGCCGGCTGCCGCGGGCAGGCCGGCACGCACCTGCAGCCGGTAGGACTGGCCGTGCTGCAGCCCGCCGATGCACAGCCGGTCGTTCCGGGCAGACAGCGCCCGGTCGCCTGCCGGCTCCACCTGGACATAGGAGCGCAGTTCCAGGTCGGAGAGCTGCGCCAGCCGTTCGTCGAAGGTGATGCAGGCTTCGGGCAGGGCCCGCTCCGACGAGACATCGATCCCGGTTGCCTCCAGTGCCAGGGCCCGGCCCGGCAGTCCGGCGGCAAAGCCGCCTGCGATGGACGCGAGCAGGGCCAGGGTCGCCGCGATGCGCATGACGAGTCTCGCCGGATGGTCTTGAGTGACTTGCCCGGAAGTGGAACTCAATAGCGGCAACAGCGCAATCCAGGGCGGAATGCTGTGACAGCTGTTGCGCGCGGTCAGTCGGGATGCGACGTCGCCGTGGCGGTCGCCTGAAGGCCCGCGGCAGCAGAATGGACGGGGAGGTTCGAGCATGCAGGCGGATGCACTGGAGCCCTTGCACCGCACGGTCATCCGGCCCGAGTGGCTCGACTATAACGGCCACCTGAACGAAGCCTACTACCTGCTGGTCTTCAGCCACGCCACGGATGCGCTGCTCGACCTGATCGGTATGGACGACGCGTGGCGCCGGGCCAACGGCATGACCGTGTACACGCTGGAGACCCACATCCGTTATCTGCATGAAGTCGGTGCCGGGGTGGAGGTGCAGGTGGACAGCCGGGTGCTCGGGCTGGATGCCAAGCGGCTGCACCTGTTCCACCGGATGAAGCGCAGCGATGGCGCGGCCACGCTCGCGACAGCCGAGATGCTGCTGGTGAACATCGACATGTCGGGGCCGCACTCGACACCATGGGCAGCGCCGGTCCGCGTGTGCCTGGACCGGCTGCGAGAACTGCATGCCCACCAAGCTCTGCCCGATGGTGCCGGCCGCTCGATCTCGCTCGACCGGCCCAAGAAATCGCATACCGGCAGCTAGTCGGTCCGCACCAGCATCATAGTACAGTTATGGCGCCCAGGCCGGATCGACACGATGGCCCTGAGGGCTTTCCGGGTCGATCCGGCCTGGGCTCGCAATCAACACGCGAGCACAACCATTCCGTGTGTCCGCGAGGGACGAGTATCAACGAGCCGATGCACCATATAATCAACGGCTCGTACATCCGACAAATACCTGCCGTCCCCCGGACTGTCTGTGGCAAAGCGCACATGAAAGCCGTTTTCCTGACCGGAAGAACAAGGTCAGCCGGATCGGCATGGCGTATTGCCGCGTGACCTGTGGCGCGTGCGGATGGCACCAGGGGGGGACGGCACGCACAGGAGGCGCAGCGGATGACCATCACCGCGAGGGACGCGGGCACGATCACCATCGGCGGGGAGCTCGAAGTCGCCCGGCTCGGCTATGGCGCCATGCGCCTGACCGGCCAGCCGGGCAACTGGGGGCCCTATCCCGATCCGGACCATGGCGTGGCGGTACTGCGCCGGGCGGTCGAGCTGGGCGTCAACCTGATCGACACCGCGCATGCCTACGGGCCGGGCTTCAACGAGGCGCTGATCGCAAAGGCGCTGCATCCCTATCCCGACGATCTGGTGATCACCACCAAATGCGGCATCGCCAAGGTCGGACCCGGGCTCAACTATCGCGACGGCCGGCCCAAGGCGATCCGGGCCATCCTCGAGGCCAGCCTCCTGCAGCTCCGGCGCGACCATGTCGACCTCCTGCAGCTCCACTGGGTCGACCAGGACACGCCGATCGAGGAATCGGTCGGCGCCATGCACGACCTGGTCCGCGAGGGCAAGGTGCGCCATGTCGGCATCTCGAACGTGACCCTGGATGAGCTGCACCGCGCCCGCAGCGCCGGCCCGATCGCCTCGGTGCAGAACCGCTACAGCCTGGCAGCCCTCGACCACGACCCGATCGTCGACGCCTGTACCGAGGCGGGGATCGTGTTCTTTCCCTATGGCCCGCTGGGCGCCGATGCGGCTCGGCCGGGCGCACCGCTGGCGGCATCGACCGGCCGGCTCGCGGGTGCGGCCAGCCTCCGGCATTGCACCCCTGCGCAGCTGGCGCTCGCTTGGCTGCTGGCGCGCAGCCCGATGATCCTGCCGATCCCGGGCACGACCTCGCGCCATCACCTGGAGGAGAATGTCGCCGCGGCCGCGATCCGGCTCACCCCGGAAGACGTGGTTGCGCTGGCCCAGCCTTAGGCAGGCGCAAGAACGGCATCCAGCTGCGTCTCCCAGGGCATCGCCGCCGCTGCCGGCAGCGCTATATGACAGATACGAGAATGCCGCCCGGCCATGGCGGCCGAAGGCATGGCGGGAATGGAGCCGCCGGCATGGACGTGCCCGTCGACCGGACGGGGTTATGCCTCGTCCGGTCGACGGCCGGCATGCTTTCACCCGAAAACGGGTTGCCGGCAGTCGGGCGACGCCGGGATTTTGGAGAGCAAGTTGCACAACCCGAATACTGCAGACCGTGGTGACGAGACTCAGGTCACGGTGCTCGTGGTCGACGACGATCCCCTGATCGCGATGAGCACTGCCGACATGCTGGAGGACCTGGGCCATCGCGTGCTGGACGCACATTCCGGTGCCCAGGCGATGGAGATTCTGCAGAGCGGGGCGTGGGTCGACGTCATCGTGACCGACCACGCCATGCCCGGCATGAACGGCGCCGAATTTGCGGCCAAGGCCCGTGCACTGCGCCCGGGCATCCCGATCCTGCTGACCACGGGCTATGCCCATCTGCCGCTGGGCGATGATCAGGCCCTGCCCCGGCTGACCAAGCCGTACCAGCAGCGCGACCTGGCGAAGAAGCTCGCCGAGCTGCTCGGCAAGCCATCCGGTGATCCCGCGCGGTAGCCGGCTGGAGACGGGTTTCCCCTGCTTCATGTTCCCGGCATGCTCGCTGCCAGCGGCAGGCGACCCCAGCCAAGCCATGGCCTCCCGCAGGGAAACCAGAACATGAGCACTTACCTCGTCACCGGTGCAGCCGGCCTGATTGGCCGCTCGGTCACCGCCCAGCTTCGATCGCGCGGTGATAAGGTCATCGGCATCGACCGCACGGCGTCCGGCGAAGGCGGGGCCGCAGTGATCGCCTGCGACCTGCGCGACATCCACCGCCTGCACGGGCTCGCGGCCGGCTCGGCGCTGGACGGCATCATCCATTGCGGCGCCCATTCCGGCCCGATGGTGTCGCAGGACAATCCGTACGACCTCGTCCAGGTGAATGTGCTGGGCACTGCCAACATGCTGGAGATTGCCCGGATCTGGCGAGTGCGCCGGCTGGTGAACTGCTCCTCGGTGAGTGCCTATGGCCATGCAGGGCCGGGTCCGGTGACCGAGGATGCCCCGCTGAACCCCACCACCGTATATGGCGCCACCAAGCTCGCCGCGGAAAAGCTCGTCACGGCCTATGTCGACGAGCATGGCGTCTCCGCCGTTTCCCTGCGCCTGAGCTGGGTCTATGGCCCGAACCGGACGACCGCCTGCCTGCTGCGTACCATGGTGGACGACGCGCTGGCCGGTCGCTCCACCCGGACCACGGCCGGCGGTGCGGCTCTGCGCCAGTACATCCACGCCGATGACGCCGCCGCCGGCCTGATCAATGCGCTCGACGCCGCTGAGATCCGCCAGCCAGCCTACAACCTGACCGGCGACGACTTCCGCACGGTGGAGGAGACGGCCGAGCTGGTCCGCCGGATCCTGCCGTCGGCCGACATCACGCTGGGGCCGGGCCCCCTGCCCGACGACGACGTACAGCAGCAGTTCTGCATCGATGCCGCCAAGCGCGACCTCGGCTACCGGCCGGCCGTCACGTTGGAGCAGGGCATCCGCGCCATGGCCGATGCACTGCGCGCGTCCAGCTCCCGCCCCGCCGTCGGATAGGTCTGGCTGCAGGCCTCAGCGGCCGGCGAGGAACTGGTCGATGGCGGCGCGATCCGGCAGGCTTTCCATCCCGCCGGTCCGCGTCGCGGTCAGGGCGCCCGCAGCGCAGGCACGCCTTGCGACCGCGGCCAGCTTGTCCCGACCGGACAGGCGGAAGTCGCGCCCGACCAGTTCCGCCAGCATCGTCGCCATGAAGGCGTCGCCACAGCCGATCGTGTCGACCGTCTCCACCTTGAAGCCTTCGGCGCGGATATGATCGCCCGCCGTGAAGATCTCGGCGCCCTCTGGCCCGCGGGTGACCGCCACCACCTGCATGGTGTCATGCCAGAGTGAGCGGACCGCCGCTTCCGTGTCCTCGATCCCGGTCAGCATGACGAGTTCCTCGTCGCTGATCTTCACGATCCCGGCCAGGCCGATGACCTCGCGGCCGGCGGCCAGCATCGCGTCGCGGTCGTTCCACAGATGCACGCGCAGGTTCGGGTCGGCCGAGACCATGATGCCGGCCGCCTGTGCTGCCGCCACCGCATGGCGCTGGGCGCTGGCCGAGGTGGGCTGCGCCAGGTACAGGCTGCCGACATGGAAGACCCGGCTGTCGCGCAGGAGGTCGAGCGCCAGCTCATCCGGCGACAGGTCCGAATCGGCGCAGCCGTCGCGGTAGAAGAAGAAGTCGCGGTCGCCCTGGTCCGTGAGGGTGACCACGGCAAGGCCGGTGCGGCGCTCGGTGGTCGACGCGATGCCATCCACCGACACCCCGTTCGCGCGCAGCGTGTCGACCAGCATCCGGCCGAACGCCTCCTCGCCGACCTTGGTCAGCATGGCGGAGCGGCCACCCAGCCGGGCGACCCCCACCGCGACGTTGCCCGGCGCCCCACCCGGCTTGGCCACGAAGCGCATGCTGCCGTCGGCCGACGGGAGCGGCACCAGGTCGATCAGCAATTCGCCGATCGTGACGACGTCGAAGCGGCTCATTGCAGCCGCTCGCCGCTGACCTTGTCGAACAGATGCACGGCACGCTCCTCGAATCCGATGCCAATGGGCTGCCCGATCGAGCCGGCGAAATCCTTGTCGGCCTTCACGGTCACCGTGGCATCGCCGCAGCGGCAGGTGACCAGCGTGTGGTCGCCGATCAGCTCGCTGGCATAGATCTCCCCGGTGAGCTTGCCCTGGCCGGGCGCGGCGAGCCGCCCGTCCTCCGGGCGCAGGCCGGCCACCACCGCACGGCCGCTGGCACGGCTGGCCGTGCCGAAGCTGCCGGCACTGCAGTCGAACCGGCCATCGGTCAGCGAGCCCTCCAGCACGTTCATGGGCGGCGAGCCGATGAAGCCCGCCACGAACAGGTTGGCCGGACGGTTGTAGATGTTGGCCGGCGTATCGAGCTGCTGGAGCACGCCCCGCTCCAGGATGGCGACCCGGTGGGCCAGCGTCATTGCCTCGATCTGGTCATGGGTCACGTAGATCGTGGTGATGCCGAGCTCGTGCTGCATGTGCTTGAGCTCGGCGCGCATGTGCCCGCGCAGCTTGGCATCGAGGTTGGAGAGCGGCTCGTCCATCAGGAAGGCGCTGGGCCGGCGCACGATGGCGCGGGCGAGCGCCACGCGCTGGCGCTGTCCGCCCGAGAGCTGGCGCGGGTAACGCTCGAGCAGGTGATCGAGCTGCACCTGCTGCGCCACGTCGCGCACGCTCTTCTCAATCTCGGCCTTGGGCCGTTTGCGCACGGTGAGCGGGTAGGCGATGTTCTCGAACACCGTCTTGTGCGGGTAGAGCGCGTAGGACTGGAAGACCATTGCCACGTCGCGGTTCTTCGGCAGGACGTTGGTGACGTCGCGGCTGCCGATCAGGATCCGGCCCGACGTCACCGATTCTAGCCCGGCGATCATGCGCAGCGCCGTGGTCTTGCCCGAGCCCGAGGCACCCAGCAGCACCAGAAACTCCCCGGGCTTCACCTCCAGGGACAGCGCTCTCAGCACCTCGACGCTGCCGAACGACTTGGAGGCTTGGTCCAGAATGATCGTCATCGGCAGTGCTCGTTCGTCAGCATCAGCCCTTCACCGCGCCGAGCAGCATGCCCTTGGCGATGAAACGCTGCAGGAGAAGGGTCAGGAAGATCACCGGCAGGATCATGAGCAGGATCAGCACGCTCATGTACCACCATTGCGGCCCACGGGTGGCGTTCTGGGCGGCCACCAGCACCGGCATGGTCTGGGCGTTGGCGCTGGAAAGGAACAGGGCCAGCAGATACTCGTTCCAGGCCAGGATCAGGACGAGCAGGCCGGTCGCGACCAGGCCCGGCCGGGCCAGCGGCAGGACGATGCCGAAGAAGATCGCAAAGCGCGAGGCGCCGTCCAGGGACGCGCTCTCCTCCAGGTCCTTCGGGATGGTCACGAAGAAGTCGTACATCAGCCAGACCACGATCGGCAGGTTGACCGTGGTGTAGGTGGCGATCAGCGCGGTGCGGGTGTCCAGCATGCCGAGCGTCTGGAACATCACGTAGATCGGCAAGGCCGCCACCACCGGCGGCAGGATGCGCTGCGAGATGATCCAGAACAGGATGTCGCCATTGCCGAGCGAGGCACGCATGGTCCGCCCGGCCGCGCGCGCGAGCAACAGGAACAGGGCCAGCGCTACGACCGCCGCGATCCACCAGGGCACCCCGAACCCGGCGACCGCCACGATCATCACCGCGCCCAGCAGGATGAACAGCAGGATCGAGGCCAGCCGCGGCGCGAACTCCAGCCGCGAGAGCGCATAGGCGGCCATGGAGCCGATCAGCATGGCGAGCATCGTGGAGACCAGCGCCACCACGATCGAGTTCAGGTAGGGCCGGAGCGTGTCGTTGCCGAGATCGACGAAGATGTAGCGCCAGGCATGCAGGTCCGGCAGGAAGTCGACGAACGGCAGGTAGACCGGGCCGGCCGAGACATGGATCGGCAGCTTCAGCGAGGTGATCGCGATCCAGTAGAGCGGGAACAGGACCACCAGGCTCCAGAGGATCAGCCCGCCATAGACCAGCACCGCGCCCAGCGGCGACATGGTGTCCAGCGACTTGGGCTCGGTCAGGCGCTTGAGGACGCTCATGCCCGGGCCTCCCGCATCGGCTTCACCACGAAGTTGAAGAATGACACGCAGGCGATCGTCGAGAGGAAGAGCAGGATGTAGGCGACCGCCGCGGAGCCGCCGAGATTGAGCGCCCGCCATTCGATGAAGGCGTGCAGGGTGAGCGATTCGGTGGCGATGCCGGGCCCGCCATTGGTCAGCACGTTGGGCAGGTCGATGATCTTGAACGCCTCGATGGCGCGGATCAGCACGACGGTGGCGGCCACCGGGGCGATCGACGGCCAGGTGATGTCGCGGAAGATCTGCCAGCCACTGGCTCCGTCCAGCTGCGCCGCCTCGACCTCGTCCCGCGGCTGGCTCTCGATGGCTGCCAGCAGCACGATGAAGATGAACGGGATCCACTGCCAGCTGTCGCCGATCAGCACGACGAACCGGGCGGTCCAGGCGTCCGCGGACCAGGAGGTCTGGGCATAGCCCAGCCAGTGCCACAAGGGCGCGAAGGGCCCGACCGCGGTGTCGGCCAGCATGCGGAACGTGTAGGCGATGCCGACTGGGGTCACCATCAGCGGCACGAAGAACAGGACTCGGAAGAAGCTGCGGCCGCGGATCGGCTTGGCGCAGAGCAGTGCGAGCCCCAGGCCCAGCGCGAACTGCACGGCCACGCCGCCGGCCACGTAGAACATGGTGGTGGCGATGGTGCCGAGCTGGCCGCCCTCGCCGAGGTTGACCGCGAACAAGACCGAAAGTGCCAGCGCGGTGGCGATCGTGATCAGCCGGCCGATCGAGCCCACTACCGTGACCCGGCCCGAGCGCACGTAGCGGACCACGCCCCAGACGACCAGAGCCACCGTCGCCAGCATGATCACCCAGCCCAGCAGCGTGATGGCGCCGAACGTGCCCAGCAGGTGGAACTGCTGCGATCCGGTCAGCATCTTCTTGAAGTTGAACCAGCCGATGAAGGTCAGCGTGTAGCCGCCCGGCGCCAGCTTGAAACGCGAGAGCGCCAGGTAGGCGGACGCGATCAGCGGGAAGATCGAGAAACCCAGAATCAGGATCACGGCCGGCAGGATGAACAGCCGGCCGGCCTGGCGGTCGAGCCAGTCGCTCAGGCTTTCCCTTTCCGGCGGTGCGGCGGTCACGTGCGCTGCGGACGTCACGGCCATGCTGGTCCTGTCCCTTCAAGAAACGGACGAGGCGCCTGCCTAGGGCAGGCGCCTCGTCATTCAAGCAATCACTCCGCGCCGATGGTCGCCTTGTAGGCTTCCAGCTGCTCGTCGACCCCGAGTTCCTCGTTGATCTCGTTCCAGCCCTCGACCACCGCCTCGACCGTGGCGTCGACATCGAGTTCGCCGGCCAGATAGCGGGCGACCGCGGTGTCGAGCACCACCTGCTGGTAGCGCTGGTTCTGCGGGATGCGCAGGTCCAGAATCATGTTCGGGCTGTTCAGGCTGGTCTTGATCGCGCCCAGATAGCTCTCGGCGTTCTCCTTGCCCATGCCCATCTTCTCCCAGGTCGCCACGTCCTCGAGCTGGGACATGCGGTAGGGATTGAAGCCGGTCTCGCCCTTGGTGACGTCCTGGTTCGACTGGGCCGGCTGCGACAGATAGGAGAAGAAGGCGTAGGCCGCGTCCTTCACCTTGGGATCGGCATTGGCGTTGATGCCGCCGCCCCAGCCGCCGAACGCGGCGAACGGCGCATGGTTCAGCCCGTCGATCGCATGGGGGCAGGTATCGGCGTCACAGGCCACGAACTCGCCGGTGGCGCGGTCGATCACCTCCTTGGAGCCCGGCAGGATGGTGGCGCCGACCTTGCCGGTCACCTTGCTCATGGACGGGTCGACCGACATCGAGCCGATGTCACCCCAGTCCATCGAGAGCGCGCAGCGCCCGGCCACGAACATCACGCGCGTGTCGGCGACGTCCAGGTTCAGCTCGTCCGGCGGGCCGTACTCGGAGGTCTTCTTGTAGACCTCCAGCGCCTTCCTGAACCCGGCATTGTCGATGAGCGGGGTCATGTCCTCGGTATTGAAGAACGCGCCCTCGCTCGTACCCTTGGCCTGGATGTAGCCGCCGGCCACCGAGGTCAGGAACCAGTAGCCCTGGGCGTTGCGCTTCTTGCCGATGCAGGAGCCGAAGTCCGGCTGGCCGTCGCCGTTCATGTCCTTGCCATGCGCGGCCGCGGCGATGTCCAGATAGTCTTCCCAGGTCTTGGGCGGCTGCTTGCCGAGCTCCTCCAGGATGTCGGTCCGGTAGAAGATCATGTGAAAGTCGCCGTCGAACGTCATCATGTACGTCTTGCCGGCATATTTTTGCGAGAACTCGCGGAAGAACGGCGCAATGTCGTCCTGCTCCAGCGCCTGGTCGCCTTCCATGCGCGGCGTCAGGTCCTCGAGGAAGCCGGACCCGGCATAGTCGACCATCCACTGCGGCGCGAACACCGCGGCGTCGATCGAGTTGGTGCCGGTCGACCAGTCGGTCAGCAGCTTCTGGTAGATGTCCGAGAACGGCACGGTGATGACGTTGATCTTGGCCCCGGACAGCTTCTCGAACTCAGGCGCCCGCGCCTGCATCGGGCCGGAGATCGCGGGGCCCGTCTGCGTCAGGATGTTGACGGTCACCCCGTCGAACTCGGCGGCCACCGCCGGCATGGCACCCGCCGCCACGCCCGCCATCGCCAGGCCAGCCAACCAACTGCGAATCTTCATTTCTCGACCCTCCCCGGTCTGTCTATTGCTTGCGATCGATCCTCGAACGGCCCGTCGTCGGCCGCGCTCAGTCCATGAAATTCGGGTTGTCGATCACCTCCGGCCGGCCGTCCCGCTCGACCACAAGCTTGCGCATGCCCTTTTCCAGGATCTCGCCATACTCGTGGCCGGCATCCGTGGCGCAGTGCCAGACGAACACGAGCTTGTCCTTGCCGGTGTTGACCGAGCGGTGCGCCCAGTCCGGCGGGATGAACGCGCAGATCCCGGGCTTCATCTCTACGGTGCGGGTCTCACCGTCGCGCGACTGCAGCAGGAGGAGCCCCTCGCCCGACTGGGTGTAGTAGGTCTCGCCGCATTCGCGCCGCTCATGGAAATGGCCGCGCGTCATGAAATACTCGTCGCCGACCTTGCCGGGCGCCATGATCGTGGTACCGAACGCCAAGTCGCTGTCCTGCCAGCGATAGTCGATCACCTCGTAGGCCAATGGATCACCATTCGCCACCAACGCCTCGAAGGCCGCCTTGTCCTGGTACAGGCCGACGAGATCGCCGAGCTTCTTGGCATAGCTGCCGGTGGATGGCGTGACCGCTCCGGAATCCCCGTCGATCCGCACGCCGGCTGGCAACAGCATCCTGGCCTCCCTGCAGGCTGCACGCTCATGGCGCATGCCCGTTCCCCCTGCCCCGGGTTCTCCGGCCAAACGTCTGACTTTTCAAGGTTCATTCTGGCGCCGGCACCCTTCCCGGCCGATCCCAGCGCAGCGGCACTCGCCGGCATGATCGTTCCGGTCGGGAGCGAGGTCACAATGGCCGGAACACTGCCGCCGGCATTACCAGTTTCCACACTCAGCTGGACTTGGCATACACCATAAGTACAGGGAGACTGGTGGGCATGCCGCCTGCCGATCCAGAGGGTGCGATCATGCTCGTCCGACGCTGGCTGACCGCAGCAGCCATCATGCTCATGCCGATCGGCCTGCCCGCGCACGCTCAGGAGGACGATGCGGCGCTGATCGCTCGGGGCGAGTATCTGGCGCGCGCCGCCGACTGCATGCCCTGCCACACCAGCCCCGGCGGCAAGCCCTATGCCGGCGGCCTGGGCCTGAGTACGCCGTTCGGCACACTGTACTCGGTCAACATCACCTCCGACCGAAAGACCGGGATCGGCGGCTGGACCTTCGAGCAGTTCACGGGCGCCCTGCACGACGGCATCCGCGCGGACGGCGCCTTCCTCTACCCGGCCATGCCGTTCGACGCCTATACCGGGATCACCGAGGACGACCTGCGGGCACTCTGGGCCTATGTCCGGCGGATTCCGGCCGTAGAGGCAGCGAACCCCGACAACCAGCTGTCCTTTCCCTTCAGCATCCGCTTAGGCATGCTCGCTTGGCGCGAATTGTACTTCACGCCGCAGAGCTTCCAGCCGACCCCGGGCAAGAGCGATGTCTGGAATCGCGGCGCCTATCTGGTGGAAGCGCTCGGCCATTGTTCGGACTGCCACAGCCCGCGCAACGTCATGGGCGCGATCAAGGGCAAGGAGCAGTTCGTCGGTGCCGAGGTCGACGGCTTCTACGCGCCGGACATCGCCTCGGCGGCACTGGCGAAGACCTGGCGGCCTGCCGATCTGAAGAACTTCCTGAAGACCGGTTCGGCGCCGGACCGGACCAGCGTGTTCGGCCCGATGGCGGACGTCGTCCAGCACAGTCTGGCGCATCTCACCGACGCCGACCTCGACGCCATGGTCACCTATCTGCTGGACAGTCCGCCGCCCGCGGATCTGCCGGCGCCACAGAAACTCTCGCCGCTGCCGGCAGAGACCTATCACCGGGCGGCAAAGCTCTATGTCGACCAGTGCGCCGGCTGCCATCAGCCACATGGCACCGGCCTGGCGAATTCCGTGCCGCCGCTGCAGGACAATCCGGCGGTGACCGCCACGGAGCCGTACAACGTGCTGAAGGCGGTGCTCGACGGCCTGCCGCCCGGCGGCCGATATGGTGCGATGCCGTCCTTCGCCGGCCGGCTCTCCGACCAGCAGATCGCCGAGCTCGCCAACTATGTGCGCACCAGCTGGGGCAATCAGGCACCGGCCAATGCCACTGCCAGCATGGTCGGCCTGTGGCGCAGTGCCGGCGCGGTCCCCGACTATGGCACCAGTGCGGCCGAGGATTTCCAGTGCCCCCAGGTCGGCGGTGCGCCGGGTGCGCCGGGCCCGGATGCCAATGCGGTGGCAGCACTCGCCGCGATGATCCAGGGCGGCAACCGTCATGTGCCCGAGCTGATCGCCACCTATCAGAAGCAGGCGTCCGACACCGGCACTGCGACCACCATCGACGCGCTGCTCGCTGCCTATTGCCCGACCGTCGCGCAGGCGGACGAGCCTGCCTACATCAAGAAGGCGGAGCTCGAGCGCTTCGCCATGCAGGCGGCCGCCGACCTGTCCCAGCAGACCGCCACCGTCCCCTTCCCCGCCATCGACCTGACCCTGGCCCTGCCCGTTGGTCACAGCCTGGTCGCCCGTGAGCCCGACGGTGCCGCCCGGCCCGTCGCCTGCCCGGCCGACGACGGCAAGCTGGTTGCGGCTTCGCTGGTCGCGGATGCCCGGCAGGTGCTCGGCACGCCGGCGCTGCCGGTGACGGCCGAGGCGCGTGACGGCTTCGTGACCGCGCTCAAGGCAAAGGACCCGAAGACGGTACTGGCCGATATCGCCAACGCCCTGATCGTGGCCTATTGCGAGCAGGTGGTCGCGGATGGCGCGGCCGACGAGGCGGAGCGACGCACCTGGCTGGAGACCTTCAGTCGTGAGGTCATCCAGCACCTGCAGATGATCTCGACCAGGTCGGGCTGACCCTTCGTCGCGGTCTGGCCGTTTCCGCCGTGTTCCCCCTGGGCATCCGGGTCGCCGTGCGTATGTCAGCTGCGGCTGATCCTGCCAGGAGTTCTTGTCCCGTGTGTTCCGACGACGCCGGTCCATGCTAATGAAGGGCCATGATCACTGGCATGAGCATCCGCGCATGATCGGCAAGCGCTTCCGTGGAGGTGCTGGTTCGGCGCTGGGTCTGGCGCTGCTCGTGGCCGGGCCGGCGCATGCGCTTGAAAGCGCACCTTTCACCTCCCCCCAGACCAGCGTCACTCTGGTCAGCGAGGCAGCGGCGGTCGCACCGGGCGAGCCGTTCCGCCTGGGGCTGCGTCAGAAGATCAGCCCTGGCTGGCACACCTACTGGTCCAACCCGGGGGATGCCGGCGAGCCGCCCGCGCTCACCTTCGACCTGCCCGCGGATGCTTCCGCCGGCGAGCTGCAGTTCCCGGCACCTGAGCGGATCGAATACGGGCCGCTGGTCAATTTCGGCTACGAGAACGAGGTCGTCTTTCCGGTCACGGTAACGCCGCCGGCCGATCTCAGGCCAGGCCAGAGCTTCACGGTCAGGACGGATGCGTTCTGGCTGGTCTGCAAGGATATCTGCATCCCCGAGGAGACCAGCTTCACCCTGGCGCTGCCGGTGGAGCCGACCGGCCGGAGCGATGCCGCGACCGCACCGCTGTTCGCCGCGGCCGAAGCGAGCCTGCCGCGCCCCTCGGTCTGGCTGGCCGAAGCCGGATTTGAAGGCGACCGGGGCGTGCTGCGCCTGTCCGGCGAGCTGCTTTCTCCGGATGCGGTGACAAAAGCCTTCTTCTTCCCGGCCGAATGGGGCGTGATCGAGAACGCGGCACCCCAGGAACTCCGCGTGGGCCAGGGCGAACTCAGCCTGGACCTGGTCCGCGCCAAGGGCGAGCTGCCGGAGCGCCTGTCCGGCGTGATCGCGGTCACCGATGCCGCCGGCAGCCGCAGCGCTTATGCGCTGGAGGCCCCGCTGGGGCCCGTGCCGCCCGCCGCCAGCTCCATCGGCAGTACCGGCCTGCCGCTCTGGCAGGCAGTGCTGTTCGCAGCGCTCGGCGGCCTGCTGCTCAACCTGATGCCCTGCGTGTTCCCGATCCTCGCCATGAAGGCGGTCGGGATCGTGGCACTGGCCGGAAGGGCGGACCGCACGATCCGCCTCCATGCCCTGTCCTACGTGGCGGGCGTGGTCCTGTCCTTCCTGGCGCTGGCGGGGGTGCTGCTGCTGCTCAAGGGGGCCGGCATGGCGGCCGGCTGGGGCTTCCAGTTCACCTCGCCCCTGTTCGTGGCGGCGATGGCCTGGCTGATGCTGGCGGTCGGGCTGAACCTGTCGGGCGTCTATGCTTTGGGCGGTCCGGTCAGCGCCGGCAGCGGCCTTGCGGCGAAGGGCGGCCATGCCGGCAGCTTCTTCACCGGTGCGCTGGCCGTGCTGGTCGCGACCCCCTGCACCGCCCCGTTCATGGCTGCTGCCACCGGCGCCGCCTTCGCCATGCCACCGGCGGCCACCCTTGCGGTGTTCGCCGCACTGGGGCTGGGCATGGGTGCCCCCTATGCGCTCCTGGCCTTCCTGCCCCGCCTGGCCCGGCTCCTGCCCAGGCCCGGCCTGTGGATGGAGCGGCTCAAGCAGGCATTGGCCTTCCCGATGTATGGCGCTGCTGGTTGGCTCGCCTGGGTCCTGACCGTGCAGGCGGGTGCCGACGGGCTGCTCCTGGCACTGGCCGGCGCCCTCCTGGTCGCGTTCGCCGCCTGGGCGCTGGGCATCGCGCAAGCTGCCGGCCGGCGCGGCGCCTGGGCCGGCCGTGGTGCCGCGGCGCTGGCCATGCTGGTCGCCCTCGCGCTCCTGCCCCAGCTTCGGGCAGCGGAGGCACCCCGCACGGTCACGGTGGCCGCAGCGGCAGCCGAGCCCTGGAGCGAGGCCAGGGTCACGGAGCTGCGCAGGCAAGGGCGGCCGGTGTTCGTCAACCTGACCGCTGCCTGGTGCATCACCTGCAAGGTCAACGAGCGGGTGGCCCTCGATACGGCGGCCACCCAGGAAGCGTTCGCCGCGGCCGGCGTCGCAACCCTGGTGGGCGACTGGACCAATGGCGATCCGGCGATCGGGGCACTGCTCCAGCGCCATGGCCGGGAAGGTGTGCCGCTCTATCTGCTCTATCCCGCCGGCAGCGGCGAGCCCGTGGTCCTGCCGCAGATCCTCACCCAGTCGATCGTGCTGCAGGCGCTGGAGCCCGTGGCGCGCACGGCCGCACAGGTGCCAGCACCCAGCAAAGGCTGACGATCCCGCCCATCCCGAGCCAGGAGCCTCTGCCATGATCCATTCGATCACCCGCCGCGCCACCCTGCTCGCCGCTGTCGCCATCACGACCCTGCCCCTCCTGCCGCGCATGGCGATGGCAGGCCCCACGGTCGGCGAGCCCGCCCCGGATTTCCTGCTGCCCGACCAGGACGGCGCGATGCACCGGCTCCAGGATTATCGCGGCAAGCTCGTGGTGCTGGAGTGGACCAATCACGAGTGCCCCTATGTCCGAAAGCACTATGGCAGCGGCAACATGCAATCGCTTCAGGCGCTGGCCGCCGACAAGGGCGTCGTCTGGCTGTCGGTCGCCTCGTCCCCGGAAGGCGAGCAGGGCCATGTCACCGGGCCGGAAGCGAAGGAGCTGACGGAGGCGCGCGGGGCACGGCCGGAAGCGGTCCTGCTCGACCCGCTGAGCCAGGCGGCCCGCGCCTACCAGGCGACCACCACGCCCGAAATGTTCGTCATCGGCCGCGATGGCACGCTGCTCTACATGGGCGGGATCGATTCGATCCGTTCCACGCGGCCGGCCGACATCGAGCGGGCCCTGCCCTATCTGCGCAACGCGCTCCTGGCCGCAGTCGAGGGCCGGCCGGTCGAACCGTCGGTGACCCGGCCCTATGGCTGTGCCGTGAAGTACGCGCCGGCGGCCTGAACGGCGGTCATTGACAGCCTGGACCCGGCAGTCCCCTGATCCCGCGCGCAAAGCGAGCAGGGAGCGCTTCATGGACAGTGCCGGACCGAACCTGAAGGCCGGCTGCCAGACCTTCACCTGGGAGATGCTGGGCGAAGGCTGGCAGGGCGATGCGGACGAGCTGCTGCGGGCGATCGCCAGTGCCGGCTATGCCGGGATCGAGATCACCGACACCATGATCGGCCGCTATGCCGGCCAGCCCGAGGCGTTCCGGGCAGCACTCGACACCCATGGCCTCACCCTGGTGGCCTTCGCCTGCGGCAGCCCGAGCGGCTTCACCGAGGACGCCCAGGTCGAGGCCGACCTCGCCATGATCGATCGGGTACTGACGTTCACCGCGCATTTTCCGGGTGCCCATCTGTCCCTCGGTAGCGCCACCGTCATGTCCGGCGGCGAACGCGACGCCAAGTTCCGCACAGCGGCGCACATCTACAACGAGGCCGGCCGGCGCGGCACTGCCCTGGGCGTGCCGGTCGCCTTTCATCCCAGCTCGCATCACGACACGCTCCTGTTCGACCGCGCCGACTACGACCGGATCATGGCACTGACCGATCCCGCCCTGATCGGCTGGGTTCCCGACACCGGCCACATCATCCGGGGCGGCCAGGATGCCGCCGACACGCTGGAGCGCCATCTAGGCCGCATCCGCTACGTCCATCTGAAGGACGTCGACCGGAGCGGGACCTGGCGGATGCTGGGGGCCGGGGCCTGCGACATCGCTGCCGTGATGGAGTTGGCCCGCCGGGCCCCGGCCTGCAACGGCTGGCTGGTGGTGGAAGAAGAATCGGCAGAATCCGGGCAGGACCCGGCCGCAGCGGTCAAGACGAACCGGCTGGCACTGCAGAAATTCGGCGTGTGACGTGCCGGGCCTCCGGCACTGCCGGCAGGGCCGACTGATCCCCGAGCATCCCGGCGAACCTCAGAGGAGCCCATCCTTGACCATCCTGCGCGTCGGCCTGATCGGCCTTGGCGAAGTCGCCCAGGCCATTCACCTGCCCACCCTGGCCGACCTCCATGACCGCTTCCGAGTCGCGGGCATCTACGACGTGTCGCCGAGCCTCACCGCCCTCGTCCGCTCGCGCCATGCCGACCTGCGGGTGTTTCCGAGCGCGGACGCCCTGATCGCCGACCCGGCGATCGATGCGGTGTTCATCCTGTCCCCGGACGAGACCCACAGCCGTTATGTCCGCCTGGCGATCCAGGCGGACAAGCACATCCTCCTGGAAAAGCCGGCCTGCCTGAACCTGCGCGAGATGGACGAGCTGCTGCCGCTGCTGGAGGGCTACGGCAAGGTTCTGTTCGTCGCCTACATGCGCCGCTATGCGCCAGCCTATCTGGCGGCCAAGGCGGAACTGCCGCCCGTCCATGAGATCACCCATGCCCGCATCCACGACCTGATCTCGCTCGGCACCGAGTTCATGCGGCACAGCCAGCAGATCCTCTACCCGGACGACGTAGCACCGGAACTGCGCCAGGCAGGCGCTGCCGCCCGCGAGGCGCTCTATCGGGAAGTGGTAGGCGCGGATGCCCCGGCCGACCTGGTGCAGGCCTATGCGATCCTGACCTCGATGAGCTGCCACCACCTCTCGGCGATGCGCGAGTTGATCGGCGAGCCTGAGCGGGTGATCGCGGCACACCGCACCAATGGCGGGTTCAACTCCTCGATCATGTTCGACTACGGCCATTACCTCTGTCAGTACCAGGCCGTGATCGACCGGATCGGCCTGTTCGATGCGATGATCGAGGTGCGCTCGGACAAGAAGCGGGTGCGGATCATCTACGACACCCCTTATATCCGCAGCTTGCCCACCCGGCTGGAGATCACCGAGCGAGGCGAGGACGGGGTGAGGCAGCGCATCCTCGGCCCCTATTACAGCGATGCCTTCGCTGCCGAGCTCAAGCAGTTCCATCGGCACATCCAGGACGGCAGCCGGCCCAAGACCGACCTCGCGGACTTTCGCCGGGACCTGGTGCTGTGG
>NZ_DATMFZ010000328.1:0-14720 GCF_035556675.1 Geminicoccus sp.
ATGGGCCTGTGCGGCGGGATCACCGAAGCGCGCAAGATCGCCGCCTATGCCGAGACCTACAATCTCCACGTCCAGCCGCATAATTGCGGCGGCCCGGTCTCGACCGCGGCGGGAGTCCAGCTGGATGCGGCCATCCCAAACTTCATCATCATGGAATGGTTCCCCTACTGGACCGACGACCGCTACGCGATCGTCACGCAAGCGCTGGAGCACCAGCAGCGCAAGGGCCACTACCTCATCCCCGACCGGCCGGGCCTGGGCATCGAGCTGAACGACGACTATCTGGCGCGCTTCGACAAGCTGGTGGTGGGAGGCCGGCCATGAAGATCACCGGCCTCACCATCTGGGACGTCGATTACGGCCTTTCGCACAACGTCAACCAGCACCCGGTGATCATCAAGATCGACACCGATGCCGGCATCTCCGGTGCCGGCGAGGTGGGCTTGGCCTATGGCGACGGCAACCGCGGCGCCATCCACACCCTGACGCAATTGTTCGAGCGGCACCTGAAGGGCCAGGACGCCCAGCAGATCGGCGCGATCTGGGACCGGCTCTACCGCAAGACCTTCTGGGGCCAGAGTCCGGGCCCGGTCCTGTTCGGTGCGGTCAGCGCCATCGACAATGCGCTTTGGGACATCAAGGGCAAGGCGCTGGGCCGGCCGGTCTGCGACCTGCTGGGCGGGCGGATGTGGGACGACATCCGGCTCTATGCCAATGGCTGGTTCACGAAGATGGCCAAGCCCGAGCAGGCGGCCGAGCGGGTCCTGCAGATCCAGGAGGAGGGCTATACCGCCTGTAAGCTGGACCCGTTCGAGATGAACCGGGACGGCCAGTTCGAATTCCCGAACCGGCACATCCCGCGCGACTGGGCGCTGCTGGCCGTGGACCGGATCCGCGCGATCCGCGAGGCCGTGGGCCCTGACTTCGACATCTGCCTGGACATCCATGGCAATCTCGGCACCACCGACGCCATCACCTATGGCCGGATGCTCGCCGAGCACCGACCGTTCTTCTACGAGGAGCCGGTCGACCCGGGCAATTTCGACTCCATGGTGAAGGTCGGGGAAGAGGTGCCGATCCCGATCGCCGGCGGCGAGCGGCTCTACACCCGCTACCAGTTCCGCCCGTTCATCGAGCGCCAGGCCCTCGACATCCTCCAGCCCGACATCGGCCTGTGCGGCGGCATCAGCGAGATGATGAAGATCGCCGCCATGGCCGAGGTCTACAATCTCCATGTGCAGCCGCATAACTGCGGCGCCCCGGTTGCGACCGCGGCCGCCGTCCACGCGGTGTTCGCCATGCCGAACTTCATCATCCTGGAGTGGTTTCCCTACTGGCCGGACGGCCGCTACGACATCGTGACCGAGCCTTATGAGCGGAAGGCCAGGAACGGGCGGCTGGCAGCACCCACGGCGCCCGGCCTCGGCATCGAGCTGAACGAGGCCTATCTGGACCGGTTCGCCAAGCTGGTCCTGACCGGCTGAGGAAGGGGAAGTCACGCCGGTTTCAGGGCTTGGCTCGAACCCTGAAATGGCTGGCAGGAGCGCAACTCTCCGCTGTGCGGCGCGTTAGGTTCTCTTAAGGGGACCGTCTGCGGGGTCGAGCCCGGCAGGCACGCACAGGAAGGGCCGGCGCATGAGCAAAGTCACCATCAAGCCCTACGAGAGTCCGGCGGGCGGCTGGGGCTCGGCGCAGTCGGTGCTGCGCCATGTCGGCCGGGAAGGCGTGGCCAGGGTCACCGCGGCCCTGCCCCACCAGAACAAGCCCGGCGGCTTCATGTGCGTGAGCTGTGCCTGGGCCAAGCCTGCCGATCCGCACCCGGCCGAATTCTGCGAGAACGGGGCGAAGGCCACTGCCTGGGAGCTGACCACCAAGATGGTGGGGCCCGAGTTCTTCGCCGAGCACACGGTCGCCGAGTTGCTTTCCTGGCCCGACCACGACCTGGAGGAAGCCGGCCGGCTCACCCAGCCGCTGCGCTACGACCGGGCGAGCGACAAGTATGTGCCGGTCGGCTGGCCGGACGCCTTCGTCGAGATCGGACGGGAGCTGCGGGCGGTCGATCCCCACGCCGCGGTGTTCTACGCCTCGGGCCGCGCCTCGCTCGAGGCATCTTACATGTACCAGCTGTTCGCCCGGCTGTTCGGCAGCAACAACCTGCCGGACAGCTCGAACATGTGCCACGAATCGACCTCGGTGGCCTTGCCCAAGAGCATCGGGGTGCCGGTCGGCACGGTGGGCCTGGAGGATTTCGAGGACACCGAGTGCATCCTGTTCTTCGGCCAGAACGTCGGCACCAACAGCCCGCGCATGCTGCACCAACTCCAGGGCGTGAGCCGGCGCGACGTGCCGATCATCACCTTCAATCCCCTGCGCGAGCGCGGGCTGGAGCGGTTCACCAATCCGCAGAGCCCTACCGAGATGATCCTGGGCCAGGAAACCCGGATCAGCTCACATTACTTCCAGGTGGAAGCGGGCGGCGACATCGCGGCGATCATGGGCATCTGCAAGGCGCTGCTCGTCCTGGACGATGAGGCGAGAGCCAAGGGCGGGCCGGAGGTGCTCGACCACGCCTTCATCAGGGAGCACACGCACGGTTTCGAGGCATTCGCCGACAAGGTGCGCGCGGCCAGCTGGAAGGACATCGAGCATCATTCCGGCCTGAAGCGGGCCGACCTCGAGGAGACCGCCCGGATCTACGCGCGCTCCCAGGCGACCATGGCCATGTACGGCATGGGGCTGACCCAGCACCGCAAGGGCGTCGAAAGCGTGCGGATGCTGGTCAACCTGCTCCTGCTCAAGGGCAATATCGGCAAGCCCGGGGCGGGCATCCTGCCGGTGCGCGGCCATTCCAACGTGCAGGGGCAGCGCACGGTCGGCATCTCGGAGAAGCCTGAGCTGGTGCCGCTCGACCGGCTGAAGGAGCTCTACGGGTTCGAGCCGCCGCGCTGGGAGGGCTTCAGCACGGTGGATGTCTGCGAGGGCATCGTGAAGGGCAGTGTGCGAGCCTTCATCGGGCTCGGCGGCAACTTCGTCCGCGCCGCACCCGACCGGGACCGGCTGGAGGAAGGCTGGCGGAAGATGCGCCTGAACGTCCAGGTCTCGACCAAGCTCAACCGCAGCCACCTGGTGACCAGCGAGATCTCCTACATCCTGCCCTGCCTGGGCAGGACCGAGACCGACCAGCAGGCGACCGGCCCGCAGGTCGTGTCGATGGAGGACAGCACCGCTCGCATCCACGGCTCGCGGCCGGTCGCGACGCCGATCAGCGAGCATCTGCGCTCCGAGCCTCAGATCGTCGCCGAACTGGCCAAGGCGACGCTCGCTCCCAACCCGAAGGTCGACTGGGACGCCTGGGTCGCCGACTACAGCAAGATCCGTGATGCCATCGAGGCCACCTACCCGGACGACTTCAAGGACTTCAACCAGCGGCTCTTCCAGCCCGGCGGCTTCGCCCGGCCGCTGGGTGCCCGCGAGCGCAAGTGGAACACCGACACCGGCAAGGCCAATTTCGTCGTGCCCGAGGGCATGAACAGCCACGGGCTGGACCTGACGGAGGACATGCTCCGGCTGATCACGCTGCGCAGCAACGACCAGTTCAACACCACGATCTACGGCTACCGCGACCGGTTCCGTGGGGTGGAAGGCACGCGGATGGTCGTGTTCGTGAACCCGGACGACATGGCGCGCCTGGGCCTGGCCGAGGGCGAGACGATCACCCTGGTGGGCGAGGCGCGCGATCAGGTTCACCGCGAGTTCGGCGGGCTGCGGGTGGTCGGCTACGACATCCCCAAGGGCTGCATCGGCGCCTATTACCCCGAGTGCAACGGACTGGTCCCGATCTGGCATCATGCCGAGGAGAGCAAGGTGCCGGCGGTGAAGTCGGTACCGGTCAGCATCCGCAGGAACGGCCAGGGCGCAGCCTCGGCCTGAGGTCAGGCGTCACTCCTGGACCTCAGGCACCTTGGTGTCCTCCTGGGCACGGTCGATCAGGGACGCGCAGGGCGCGTCCTCGGCCGTGCCGATCTCGATGAAGGGCAGGAAGGAGGCCAGCGGCGTCAGCACAACGCCCACGGCCACCGCGGCTGCCCCGCGCAGCGTCACGTTGGTCAGGTCGGGCATCACCTTAGGCTGCTTGAAGGTGCCGCGCATATAGAGGGTCGAAGGCGCCGCCAGCAGGCTGTTGTCCTTGGGCTCGGTGTCGAGGTCGAGTTCCAGGGCCTCCGTACCGAGATTGAGCGCACCCTTGACCGTGATCAGGCTGTCGGTCGTGTCGAGCAGGAAGTTCCGGGCATAGCCGATCCCATCCGCGACCTGGAAGTTCACGACCATGCACCGCACCCCGAACAGTTGCCCGGGTGATTCCGGCTCCGCGCCGAACAGCACCGCCAGTACCTCGGCCGCGTCGAGATGGAGCGCCTCCACGATCAGGGCGCTAAGAGCCCCTTCCTCCATGGTGAGCGCCATCTGCCCATCGCTGCTGGCCAGGATCGAACGCAGGCCGTCGCCCTGCCCCTTCAGCGCCACCCGCGCGGAGATCCGCCCGCGCCCGTACTCGGCAAGGTCGAACTCCCCCAGGAAGCGCTCCAGCTCAAGCCGGTCCGCGGCGATGTCGATTTGGGCCTCGGGCGGCTCCTTGGTCGAATCCACAGCGGCGAACCCGCTCACCGGGGAACCGGCGATCTCGGCTTTGAGCGGATCCAGGCGCAGGCGCCCCTCGTCCAGAACGATGCGGAACTCCACCGCCTCGATCGGCAGCGGGCCGGCATTGACCCGGTCGCCACGGAAGCGGATGTCCAGATCAACCGCCTGCCAGCTCCCCGGGTCGAGCTTGGTGTCCGGGATGACATAGGGACTCTCTTCCACCGCCTCGGCCTTGGCCTCCTGGCGGGGTGCGGCGGTCTCGCCGGGCCCGGTCGCCGGCGGCCGGCCGATCAGACCCGCCAGATCGTCCAGGTCGAGATTGGGCGAGGTCAGGTCACCGGTGACCTTCGGCCGGTCGCCGCCCGAGCCGAACGCGATCCAGCCCGCAATCGAACTGTCGCCGACCTGACCGTTCAGTCCTTCCATGCGGATCTCTTCGCCCTTGCGGGTCAGGTGCCCGTCCAGATCGAAGGGCGGGATCTCCGGAGCCGGCAGGCCCACCAGGACCAGCGCCTTGGTCAGGTCCTGCGCCGCCAGGTCCATGTCCAGGACCACGCCCTGGAAGTTCGCCGGGTCGGCGATCGTGCCGTTCAGCTTGATCAGGCTCTGGCCGAGCGTCAGCTCGCCCTGGATCGGGAACGGCTCGCCGCTTTCTGCCAACATCTGATAGGAGCCGAACGTGCCGTCCAGCTCGAGGGGCAGGTCATTGACCTGCCCCTCGGCGGTCACCTTCATCTGCCGGGTCTCGCCCTGCGCCTCGGCAGTGAAGCTCGCCAGCGTGGTATGGATGTCCTGGCCGGTGGTGGCGTCGCGATAGCCGACCTCTGCGTCGCGTACGATGAGCTTGCCGATGAACGGCAGGTCGGCGTGATCGGCGGGCGGCTGATCGTCTGCCGGCGCCTGGTCCTGGGGATTGCCGAACTCCCAGTTGGCCCGGCCCTCGGCATTGCGCTCCAGGCTCGCGACCGGCCGGTCCAGCACCACCTCGGGGATGGTGATCTGCTGCCGGGTCACGAGATCCCACAGGTCGAGGCTGGCTTCCACTGTCTCGACCGTCGCCATGTCCGGCCGCTCGCTCCATCCGGCATTGGCGAGGCGGACGTCGTGGGCACGGATCCGGATCGTCCAGCCGCGCTCGATCTCCAGGTCGCCCTGGATCCGGAACGTCCGGCCGAGTGCGGCACTCACCGCCCGTTCCGCATACGGCTTGAGGACGTTCGGGTCGACCGTCCAAAACGCGACGGCGGTACCGCCCACCAGCAGCACCATCAGGGCCGCCAGCCCGATCAGGATCTTCTTGACCATCGCCGCCCTCATCCGCCGCGACCGGTCCTTCCAGCAGCACCGGCTGGATCATTAAACCGTCACGAGATCGGGCGTTGCCGGGCGGGCGGGCGTTTCTTCGCCCGCCCGCCCTCAGGCGGACAGGTAGTCACCGCTGATCAGGGCTTGGCGCGTCGCCGCCACCGCGTCGCCCAGTCGGTCCAGCAGGTCGGTCACGTCCTGGTGCATCGTGCTGCGCTGCTCGATTTCGCGCGCCAGGCTGCCGACCCCGATCAGGCCGAAGCTGGGCAGTGAACCGGCCAATCGGTGGGCCAGCCCCGCCAGCCGGTCGGGATCATCGCGCAGGTCCAGCATCTCGGCATAGGTGCTCACGGCCGACTGGATCGCGTTCTGGATGAACAGGCTGAACTTGCTCTGCCCGGCTGCCGCACGGAACTTCGCCAGCAGCTTCTCGTCGAGCAGTTCCGAGACGGGATCGCCGGCTGGCGGTGTGCCTTCCGGTAGATGCGGTCCGGCGACGGAGGTCAGAGCCGCGAGCAGTTCCGGCCAGACGATCGGCTTGCTCAGCACCTGGTCCATGCCGGCGGCGAGGCAGCGCTGCCGCTCCTCGGCCAGCACGCCTGCCGTCAGGCCGATGATCGGGATGGTGGCAGTGGGCGACGGCATCGCGCGGATCCGCCGGGTCGCCTCGATGCCGTCCATGAGCGGCATCTGCACGTCCATCAGCACCACATCGAAGGCTTCCTGACCGACCCTGGCGACCGCTTCCTCGCCGGTCTCGGCGAACTCGACCCGGTAGCCGTAGCGCAGGAGCATGGTCTGGATCAGGTCGCGGTTGATCGCGACATCCTCGGCGACGAGCACGCGCAGCGAGGCCATGGCGACCGGTTCGGGCAACGCAGTCTGTTCGACCGCATCCGCCTGGCCCAGACCCAGTCGTACCTCGACATGGAAGGTGGCTCCCTGCCCCGGCATGCTTTCCAGCCAGACCCGTCCCCCCATCGCGGTGGCCAGCTTCCGGCAGATCGGCAGGCCCAGGCCGGTGCCGCCATAGCGGCGGCTGATCGACGAGTCCGCCTGGGTGAAGGCCTCGAACAGGCCGGCCTGCCGATCCTGCGGAATGCCGATGCCGGTGTCGCTGATCTCGAAGCGGACCGGCACCCGGCGGCCGACAGCCGCCCCGGTCTGGATCACGACCCGAACGCCCCCTTCGCTCGTGAACTTCAGGCCATTGCCGATCAGGTTGACCAGGATCTGCCGCAGCCGGGTCGGATCACCGCGCAGCACCGGCAGAGGGCCATCCGGCAGGTCGAAATCCAGATCCAGACCACGCTCGACCGCCTGCGGCGCCAGGATCGAGCGGACCTGTTCCACGAACTCATCCAGCCGGAAGTCGATCTCCTCCAGGACCAGACCGTCCGCCTCTATCCGGGAATAGTCCAGGATCTCGTTCACCACGCTCAGCAGGTGGTGCCCCGACATGCGGATCGAGCGCACATAGTGGGCTTGGCGCTCGGTCAGGGGCTCATCTGCCAGGAGGTCGATCATACCCAGCACGCCAGTCAGCGGCGTGCGGATCTCGTGGCTCATGGCCGCCAGGAACATGGCACGGGACTCGGCCGCCTGCTCCGCCTTGTGCCGGGACGCGTCCGCCTCCTCGGCCAGCCGGCGCGCCTGCGCCTCGCTCTCCCGCAGCGCCGCCACGCCGCGATACTGAGCGAGGATCCCGGTTACGCCGGCCGCGAGATCCACGAGGTTCTCCAGCATCTCCGGCTTCAGTCGGCGCGGGCGCGTGTCCGCGATGCAGAGCGTGCCGAGCACGTAGCCATCATCGTCGCGCAAGGGCACACCGGCATAGAAGCGTACACCAGGATTACCCGTCACCAGCACGCTGTCCGCAACTCGGGGATCGAGCGTGGCATCCTCGATGACCAGCGGTTCCTGCGGCTCAAGGAGAGCGTAGGCGCAGAACGATTCCCGTCGCGGCGTCTGCCCGGCTGTCACCAGACTGCCCGTCGTCGGCCCGAAGGCCGACTTGAACCACTGCCGGTCCTCATCCACCAGCGAGATGAACGAGATCGGCACGTCGAAGAGGCGGGCTGCCAGGCGGGTGATGGCGTCCAGCCGAGCGTCCGGCGGCGTATCCAGAACCTGGCACGCACGCAGCGCGCGCAGCCGCTCTGTCTCATCCGCAGGTATCGGCGCCGCCGGCAATTGTCCTCCAACTCCAGGAATATGCCGGATTCATCTTCACTCGGCCGCCGGCGCCCGGATCATGCGCGCCCGGGGCTGGAGATGTATGATCCCCCAGGCCCTGAGAACACCCCCAGACGCTCCCAGGGGCGGTCAGGAGCATGCAATGCCGCACCCGTCAATAGAAGGGTGCGCGACAGATCCGAAGTGACGCAGTGAAGTGTCCAAGCTGGGTTTAGCCATTTCCAGGAAGCGAAGGCAGAACCAGCCTGCGTCAGTAGGTGGCCCGGCCACCGGACAGGTCGAACACCGCTCCGGTCGTGAACGAGTTCTCCTCGCTCGCCAGCCAGGCGATCATCGCCGCGGCCTCGTCCAGTTCCAGGAACCGCCCGCGCGGGATCTTGGCCAGCATGTACTCGATATGCTCGGGTGCCTGCTCCATGGCACCAGGCGTGCGCGCCACGGCCGGGGTCACGCAATTCACCGCGATGTTCGACTTGGCCAGTTCCTTGCCCAGCGACTTGGTCATCGCGATCACCGCGGCCTTGGCCGAGCTGTAGGCCGCCGCATTCGGGTTGCCTTCCTTGCCGGCGATCGAGGCGATGTTGACGATCCGGCCATAGTCCTGGGCCAACATCACCGGGGTGACGTGTTTGCAGCAGTAGAAGGTGCCGTTCACGTCCACGTCGATGACGCTCTTCCAGGCATCGCTCGGATAGTCGGCGAGCGTCGCGTTCGGCCCGACCAGGGCTGCGTTGTTCACCAGGATGTCGATCCGGCCGAACCGGGCCGCTGTGTTCCTGACCGCGGCCGCCACGCCGGCCTCGTCGGCGATGTCGACCACCTCACCATGGACCCGCTCGGCCCCGGCAACGGCAGCGAACTCCTCCACCGCCTTGGCCAGCCGGTCGGCGACCACCTCCCAGACGACCAGCTTCGCCCCGGAATCGAGGAAGCGCCGGCCGACCACCTGGCCGATGCCCTGGGCACCGCCGGTGACGACCGCGACCCGGTCGGCGAGATTGATGGCGTTGATCTGCATGGGTGTCCCGTCCCCTCCTGGCTCGTTGCGCCGCGGCGCCCGGCGCGGTCTAGCCGCACGAGGCCCGCAGCCCAAGAGCCGAGGTTCCGTCTCAGAAGCCCAGCACGTGCGGCAGCCAGAGGCTCAGCCCCGGCAGATAGGTGATCAGACCCAGCGCCACGAGCAGGCCGAGGAAGAAGGGCCAGATCTCGCGCAGGATCTGTCCCATCGTCACCTTGGCGATGGTGATGGAGACGAACAGCAGCACGCCCACCGGCGGGGTGAGCTGGCCGATCACCAGGTTGACCAGCAGCACGATGCCGAAATGCACCAAGTCGATCTGCAGGGCGGTGAGCAGCGGGATCAGGATCGGCACCAGGATGATCATGACTGCGATAGTCTCGACGAACATGCCGACGACGAGCAGCGCCAGATTGAGGATCAGCAGGATCACCCATGGTTCGGAGCTGAGCGCGGTCAGCGTGTTCACCACGAGCTGCGGCGCCTGCTCAATGCCCAGGATCCAGCTGAACGGCGAGGCCGCACCCGCGATGATCAGGATCACCGCGGTCTCGCGCGCCGTGACGGTCAGGATGCGCGGCAGGCTCGACCATTTGAGGGTGCGGTAGACGAAGATGCCCACCAGCGCCGAGTAGAGGGCGGCCACGCCGGCGATCTCCGTGGCGGTCACCGCCCCCAGACGGAAGCCGACGATGATGATGACCGGCATCAGCAGCGCCCAGATGGCGCGCTTGAAGGTGGTCCAGAGCACGCTCGCCCGGAACTGGCCGGAGGTCGGGTAGTTGCGGATCCGCGCCAAGATCATGATGACGGCGGCCATGGTGCCCGCCATCACCACGCCTGGGATCAGGCCGGCGATGAACAAGGCTCCCAGCGAGACGTTGGCCTGCCAGGCATAGAGCACCATCAGGATCGAGGGCGGGATGATCGGCCCGAGCGTGCCCGCTGCGGCCGAAAGTGCCGCCCCGAATGCCCGGCTGTAGCCGTTGCGCTCGAGCTGCGGAGTCAGCACCCGCGTGGTGGCGGCGGTGTCGGCGATCGACGAGCCGGAGATGCCGGACAGGAACACGTTGCCGACGATTGCGGTCTGCGCCAGGCCGCCGCGGATATGGCCGACGATGGCGCGGGTGAAAGCGAACAGCCGCTCGCTGATCCCGGACTCGTTCATGAGCGAGCCCGCCAGGGTGAACAGCGGCACGGCCAGGAGCGGGAAGGACTGCAGTCCGGCGAAGACCCGCTGGACCACCAGGGAGAGTGGGATGCCTTCCTGCCAGATGACGAGGCCGGAGGACGCGATCATGGCGATAGCGACCGGCGTGCCGACCGCGACCAGGATCGCGAAGGCGAGGACCAGGACCAGCATCAGATCGCTTCCTCTTCAGCGGCTCCGATCAGGTCGTCCGGCCAGAGCGTGCGCTTCAGCCCGTCGCAGACGGCATGGCGCAGGATGTGGATGGCGGAGAGCGCCGCACCCGCCGGCACGGCGCTGAGCGCCCAGGCCGAGGAGATGCGCATCATCGGCGTGGGCGAGCCGGCCATGGTCATGGTGAGCTGGATGCCGAACCAGACCAGGGCCAGGAGCGTGACCGTGGTGGCGACCACCGCGATCGTGCCGAGCAGGCTCCGCCACCGCTCGGGCAGCACCACAAGAAGCGCATCGACCCGCAGATGCATGCGCGTGCGAAAGCCGCTGGAGAGACCGACGAACAGCATCCAGGTGAACACGATGACGATGAATTCTTCCGACCAGATCAGCGGGTCGCTCAGCACGTAGCGGAAGAACACGGCGGCGATGACGAGGCCGGCGACGATCGCATGGCTCGCGGCGAGGAACAGGTCCTCGCCGCGAGCCAGCGCATCGTCCAGCCGCACGAGCCAGGCGGCGGACATGGTCAGGTTCCGTTACTGCTTGCGGATCTCGGCGACCACATCCTGCAGGCGCTGCCAGTTCTCCTGGCCCCAACGCTCGGCGAGCTGCGGATAGACCGGCTCCATCGCCGCCTTGAACGCCTCGACGTCGACGTCCTCGATGATCTTGGTGCGGCCGGACTTACGGATCTCCTCCAGCATGTCACGCTCGCGGCCCTGCTGCAGCTCGGAGTTCTTCTTGGAGATCGCCTCCGCCTCCTCGCGCAGGATCTTCTGGTGGTCCTCGGAGAGCCGGTCCCAGGTGATCTTGCTGATCACGACCGTGTTGTTCTGCAGCATGTGCCGGTCGAGTGTCAGCACCCCCTGCACTTCATAGTACTTGCGCGAATAGATGGTCGGGATCGGGTTCTCCTGCCCGTCCACCGTCTTCTGCTGCAGCGCGGTATAGACCTCGCCGAACGGAATGGGCGTGGGTGCCGCACCGAAGGCGCGGATCATCTCGACCCAGATCGGGCTTTCCGGCACGCGGATCTTGAGGCCCGCCATGTCTTCGGGCTTGCGCACCTCGCGGTCGGTGAAGGTGAAGTTGCGCCAGCCCCAGTAGGAGATCTTGGTGAGCGGCACGATGTTGTGCTGGTCGCGCAGTTCGTCCCAGAGCGGCTCGAAGGCGGGACCGCGCAGGACCTCCTCCGCTTCCGCCCAGTCCGTCCACAAAAACGGCGTGCTCGCCATCTCCAGGGCCGGGACCAGCCCCGCCATGGACGGCATGCTGGGGGCGGAGATGTCCAATGCGCCGAACTTCACCTGCTGGATGAGGTCGACTTCCTTGCCCAGCTGCTCGGACGGGAAGACCTGGATCTCCAGTTCGCCGCCGCTGCGCTCCTTCACCTTCTCGGCGAACTCGTTGAACAGGTCGTTCAGGACCTCGCCCGGTGCATTGGCATGGCCGAACCGGAGCGTTTCCGCCTTTGCTACGGCCGAGGCCAAGAGGGCGGTGGTCACCGTCAGGGCGACCGCCAGTCGTTTCAGCATTCTCCTCGAACCTCCCTAGCGCTTTTCCGGCCGGATCCTCCTGGGCACCCGTGCCGTCCCGGCTTCTAGTCCAACAATCCGCGCCGGGAAGCCAGCAGATGCTCGCGCATCGCCAAGGGTCACCCGGGCCAGCCCGTGACGGGCCGTTGCCAGGATGGCCACAGGCCTAGCTACAGCCAACCCCGGCTGCTGCTCGCGGCGGATGCAGGAGCGGGACAGCCATGGAAGGTGAGAAAGTTGTCGTTATCGGCAGCGAAGCCGCCCTGGCCACGATGAATGGCGGCCACCATGAAGGCTGGGCGAGTGCGCCAGCCGGCCCGGCAGGCTAGCGCATGACCTGCTCGAGCTTCTCCGGTCCGGGCAGCACCGGCTCACCGCGTTGGTTGAGCGCCGCCTCGACGATCTGCCGGATCACGTCGGAGCGGCTCGGCCGCTCCGGGCGCGCGCTCCGCCACCGGTCGAGCAACGCCATGGTATCCGGGGCAAGCCGAACCTCGACCCGGACGGCTCCTTTGCGAGGCACTGCCGGATCGTCTTTGGAGGATTCCTGGCTCATGCGACCCCAACCGGCAGCGCCTGCCCTGGTTCCTCCAGGGAGCACGCAGCATCACGAGGCTAGGTCAGCTGAACTCCAGCGAGGATACCGGATCGCTGGCGGGAAAGCTCTCCAGGAGCGCTTCGTCGAGCAGGCGCTCGCGCTCCTTGACCGACAGGCGGCGCGGCTGCGGCCGCGCGCGCACGATCGGACGCCGTTGACGTAGCTGCCCCGAGGCAGGGCGTCGTGCGACGAGCTTGAGCATGGAGCATCTCCAGTTGTGGCGGTCCTCCAAGACCGTTGTCTTCTTCCCCATTAACATCGGTAGTAGACTTTTTTCTTCAAGCCAGGGCCGCAGCCTCACGGCTTGATGGCGACCTTGAGCACCCCATCACGCTGGTGGCCGAACAGATCGTAGGCTTCCTCGATCCGGTCCAGGCTGAACTGATGGGTGACCAGCGGCTTCAGGTCGACCCGCCCGGTCTCGATCACGCCCATCAGCCGGCGCATCCGCTCCTTGCCGCCTGGGCAGAGGGTGGTGACGATCGTGTGGTCGCCCAGGCCTGCGGCGAAGCCATCCAGCGGGATGCGCAGGTCGCCGGAATAGACACCCAGGCTGGAAAGCATGCCGCCCGGCCGGAGTACCCGCAGCGCCGATTCGAAGGTCCCCTGCGTGCCCAGCGCCTCGATCGCGACGTCCACGCCCCGCCCGTCCGTGATCCCCATGATCTGGTCGACCGGGTCGCCGGCCTTGAAGTCGACGACCCGGTCGCAGCCCATGGAGCGTGCGACTTTCAGCCGGGCCGGCACCGTGTCGACGCCGATGATGGTGGCAGCCCCCATCAGCCGGGCGCCGGCCACCGCACACAGGCCGATCGGCCCCAGCGCGAACACCACCACCGTGTCTCCGATCCGCACCCGGCCCCGCTCCGCGCCCGAGAAGCCGGTCGACATGATGTCCGGGCACATCAGCACCTGCTCGTCGGAGAGGCCGTCCGGCACCGGCGCCAGGTTGGCCATGGCGTCCGGCACCAGCACGTACTCGGCCTGACAGCCGTCGATCGTGTTGCCGAACTTCCAGCCGCCCGTCGCCTTGAAGCCGTGCCTGGTGCCGACCCCGTCCTGCGAGCCACAGCCGCACAGGCAGGCATTGGTGTAGCCGCTGGGCGTGATCGCGCCCGCGATCACGCGCTGGCCCTCCTGGTAGCCCTGCACGGCCGAGCCCAGCTTCTCGATGATGCCGACCGGCTCGTGCCCGACCGTCAGGCCCCTGGCGACCGGATACTCGCCCTTTAGGATATGGATGTCGGTGCCGCAGATCGTGGTGGTGGTCACCCGGATCAGCGCATCGAGCGGCCCGACGTCCGGAATCGGCTTCTCGTCCAGGACGATGCGGTTCTTCTCGACGAAGATCGCCGCCTTCATCTTGGCCATGGCAACACCTCCTTCAGTTGTGGCCGCTTCGGTGTTGCCGAACCTGGCATGACGATCCCGGCGGGGCCTTGATCCGGATCAACCGCCACTGCCCGCGCTGCCTCCCGGTCGCTGCCGCTCAGGCGGGCGGAACGGCGGCCGGATCCATGTAGACGACTTCCCAGTTGTGCCCATCCAGGTCGGAAAAGGCGTGGTAGTACATGAAGCCGTGGTCCTTGGGCTCGCTGTAGGTGCTGCCCCCGCCGGCCACCGCCGCCGCCACCATCTGGTCGACCGCCTCACGGCTGTCCCGGGACAGGGCGATCAATACTTCGGTGCTGGTGCGCGTGTCGCAGATCTGCTTGGGTGTGAACTCGCGGAACTTGGGCTCGGTCAGGAGCATGGCGAAGATGTCATCGGCAATGACCATGCAGGCGGCGGTCTCGTCGGTGAATTGCGGGTTGAAGTCGAAGCCCAGGCTGCGGAAGAACGCCATCGACCGGTCGAGGTCCTTGACCGGGAGGTTGACGAAGATCTTGGTCGCCATCGCGAAAGCCTCACCTTGTTGTCGTCACAAGATGCCGGAATGACGCCACTCGGACCAGCCGGCGCCACTTCGTCCTGAATCCGCGGCTTGACCTTCCGCCGCGGTTTCGCTGTGCAACAGTCATGATCAGCCGCCTCGCCGTTTCCGGCTACCGCTCCCTGCGC
>NZ_DATMFZ010000329.1:0-14993 GCF_035556675.1 Geminicoccus sp.
GCATCGGCGGCCTCGATGCGGATCCAGTCCGGCTGCAAGGCCGCCACCGCCTTGCCCACGACGATGCGCGCGAGCTTGCTGTCGTCGACGATCAGAATCCTGGTCTCCATCTTTCTCCTAGCCCCGGTGAGACGCCGTAAAATGGGTGGCGGCACAAGCCACCCGACATAAGCGCATTGCCGCCGATCAGGCCATGCATGGCCGCTCATGTTTGTTGCAGTGCAGCAATAATCCAGTCCCGGATGAAGGGATCCTCGCTGGGGCCCTGGATCCGCGGGCGGAACGCCAGGAGGACCTGCAGCACCGCACCGTGCAGGTGACGGCAAAAGGCGAGGTCGACCGGCCGGTCGGGCCCGGCCTGGACCAGCGCCAGCAGGGCCTCCGCCTCCTCGACCGGGCAGGTCCCCTCCAGATGGATCACCTCGCCCACGAGCCGCACGGTCATCTGGCGAGCTCCGCGAGATCGAGCACCATCATCACCTGGCCATCGCCCAGGATGGTGGTCCCCAGCACCCCCGGCATCGCCGCGAGCAGGCCGGTCATCGGCCGCAGCAGGACGTCGGTATGGCCGAGGAACCCGTCGATCCCGATGCCGACCAGATCCGGGCCGGCGCGGATCACCAGGACCAGCCGGTCTTCTTGCCGTTCCACCGTTTCCTGGACGTGCAGCAGGTCGGCCAGCTGCAGCAGCGGCACGGGCTGGTCGCGCAGGATGAACACCTGGCCAGCGCGCACCGGCAGCAGGCGATCCGGGGCGATCCGGGTCGTGGCCACGACGCTGTCCATGGGCACGCCATAGGTCTCGCCGGCGCAGGACACCATCAGGACCTTCGCGAGGACCAGGTTCACCGGCAAGGTCAGCCGGACGGTCGTGCCCTGGCCCGGCCGGCTCGCCAATGCCACCCTTCCGCCCAGCCGGCCGATCGCGGTGCGCACGGCGTCCATGCCGACGCCGCGGCCGGAAACATCGGTCACCGCGGACGCGGTGGAAAAGCCCGGCCGGAAGACGAGGTCGAGCACGGCATCGTCGCGCAGCGCATCGAGCGCGTCGCTGCCCATGACCTGCCGCTCGGCAGCGACCCGCCGGATCGTGGCCGGGTCGATCCCGCGCCCATCGTCGGACACCTCGATCACGACATGATCGCCCGCCTGCCGGGCGGCGAGCCGCAGGCTGGCGCGGGCAGGCTTGCCGGCACGGCGGCGCTGCTCGGCCGGCTCGACGCCGTGATCCACGGCGTTGCGCAAGAGGTGGGTGAGCGGCTCGAACAGCCCGTCCAGGACCGATTTGTCGACCTCGACGTCATCGCCCTCCACCGACAGCTCGACCTCCTTGCCGAGGCTGGCCGCAGTTTCCCGCACCAGGCGGGGGAAGCGCCGCAGCAGCGGCGTCATCGGCACCAGCCGTACACCCAGGACCGCGCGGTGCAGCCGGCCGACCAGCCGGTCGATGGCGGCGTGCCGATCGGCCAGGGCCCCGGCCGCGGCCCGGGGATCGAGCCCGGCGGCGAGCTGCGTCGCCAGCTCGGCCAGGCTGTTCTTCGCGACCACGAGCTCGCCCACGATCTCCGCCAGGGCATCGATCCGGCTGGCGTCCACCCGCAGGGACCGGCTGGCCGCCTCGGGGGCGCTGCGCTTGGTCTGACCTTCCTCGGCAGGCGTGGCCGGCACTGCCACCGCAACGATCTGCACCTGGTCCGGGACGAAGCGAAACGCAGCCTTCACCTCGTCCGGCGATGCTGAGGACAGCAGCTCGACCACGAGGTTGCAGGCGAACGGGTCGTATTCCGCCAGGTTCGGCTGCTCGTCCTGCAGCGCCACGCGCAGGGCCGCCAGGCCCGGGACGCGCCGGGCGATCTCCAGCGGGTCGTCGCCGTTGAAGAAGCAGTTCCGGTCGGGGACGTAGCGCACCGCCACCAGCGCATCGCCAGAAACGGGCACCTCGTCCCCTCGGCTGGCGAGCAGCGTCCGGATCCATGCCGCTTCCGGCTCCGAGGGTACTGTCTCGACGGATCCGTGCTGTGCCGGGTCGTCGCTCGAGCGCGCCCGCAGCGTCGCCACCAGGCGTGCGGCCGCGGCTCCGGCGTCCTCGGGCAGCGCGCCGGTGCTGCCGATCGCGGTCAGCCACCGGTCGGTCTGCCCGATCACCCCGACCAGCTCGTCGACCGTGTCGCGGTCCACCGCCCGCCGCCCGGCACGGATGGCGCCCAGCAGGTCCTCGGCGGCGTGCAGGAGCAGGCCCATGGGCGGGAAGTCGAACAGGCCGGCAGAGCCCTTGAGGGTGTGGACGGCCCGGAAGGCGCTGTCGACCAGGGCTGAATCCTCGGGCCGCCGTTCCAGCGCCAGGAGGGCGTCGCCGGCCTGCTGCACCAGCTCCGGCCCCTCGATCAGGAACTGTTCGAGAAGCTCATCCATCCTGGGTATCGGCCGGACGCTGGTAGACGATCGCGTCGTGGAAGCGGCGCAGCCTGAACCGGTCGGTGATCCGCATCATCGATTCGGAATGACCCAGGCAGATGAAGCCGCCCGGGTTCAGCCGGTCGAACAGGTTGCGGGCGGCCAGCCGGCGCGAGACGTCGTCGAAATAGATCAGGACGTTGCGGCAGAAGACGACGTCGAACGTGCCGTTGGCGGCCATCGACGCGGCGTCGACCAGGTTGGCGCTGGTGAAGGTGACCGATTCCAAGAGGTCGTCGATCAGCCGCCAGCGGCCCTGTCCCACCGGCTCGAAATAGGCCTGGCGCACGTCCTCCGGCAGGCGGGCCAGCGCGCGCTCGCCATACCTGCCGGCGCGTGCCGCGCGCAGCACCCGGGTGTCGATGTCGGACCCCACGATCTCGACATGGTAGGCGTCCACCATCCGCCAGTTCTCGAGCAGCCAGAGTGCGATCGAATAGGCTTCCTCGCCGGTGGAGCAGGGCACCGACCAGATCCGGACCTTGTCGCCGGCCCCCCGCGTGGCGACGATCTCCGGGAGCAGATCGCGGCTCAGGCAGCGCAGCTGGTGCTGCTCCCGGTAGAAATAGGTCTCGTTGACCGTGAACCGGTTGATCAGCTGCTCGGTCTCGGCACGGCTGGCGCGCAGATGGGCGAAATAGGCGGAAAAGTCCGCAGCACCGGTCTCCGCCATGCGTTCGGCCAGCCGGCGGTCGATGTAATAGCGCTTGGCCTCGCTGAACATCATGCCGGTCTCGGCATAAAGGAAGTCGCACAGGAGCTGCAGGTCCTGGGCACTCAGGAACGGGGGCTCGTCCGGCAGGGCGGGCATGCTCATCGGGCCGGGATCAGCTCGAGAAGGCAGGCGGCGATCCCGCCCAGCGGGACCACGAACTCCGCTCCGCCGGCATGGACCAGCTCGCCGGGCATGCCCCAGACGACCGCCGTCTCCTCGGCCTCGGCGATGGTGCGCCCGCCGGCATGGCGCAGTGCCGTCATGGCGGCGGCACCGTCATTGCCCATGCCGGTCATCAGGATGCCGATCAGGCGCTTTGCCCCGACCTGCTCGATGGCGCTGGCCACCAGGCGGTCGGTGCTGGGATGCCAGCGGTAGCCGGCCCCGGCAGGGGCTGGCAGCGCCATCAGCCCGGCCGGCCGCCGGCCGAGGATCAGGTCGGCTTCGCCTTTGGCGATGTAGACATGGCCGGGTGCCAGCGGGACCGGCTGCACTACTTCGAGGACAGTCAGGGCACAGAGCTTGTCCAGGCGCCGGGCCAGCGGCCCGGTGAAGCTCGCCGGCATGTGCTGCGCCACCAGGATCGGCCATGGGAAGTCCGCCGGCAGCGGCGCCAGGAGGGCATCCAGGGCCGGCGGGCCGCCCGTGGAGCAGCCCACCAGCACGGCACCCTCGACCTCGCCCGGCAGCGGCGGCAGGTCCGTCATGTCCGCCGGCACGGCCAGGACCGGCCGTACCGGTGCCGGCCGCTGCCTGGGTTCGCGGCGGCGCAGCCGCAGGCGCTCGGCCAGGCGGCGTGCCTTGGGCAGGCGTGCCCGTGCCGCGGCCCGCACCTTCTCGACCAGCTTCGGCCCGAGCAGGTCCATCTTCAGCGAGATGGCGCCGGTGGGCTTGGGGATGAAGTCGACGGCACCCAGGCTCAGCGCCTCGAGGGTCACCTCGGCACCCTCCCCGGTCATGGCGGAGACCATCACGACCGGGCATGGGCGCTCGACCATGATCCGGTCGAGGCAGGCAAGCCCGTCCATCTCCGGCATGTGGACGTCCAGGGTGACGACGTCGGGCCGGAACTGGTGGAGCTGGCGCAGGGCGTCCAGGCCATCGCGGGCAAAGGCGATCTCGAAGCCGCCGGCACGGGTGAACAATTCGCCCAGCAGCCGGCGCATCAGGGCGGAATCGTCGACGACGAGCAGACGCGTCACGACCCGGCCGCGCCCGCGCCGTCCAGCGCCGCCAGCAGGTCGCGCTCGGCGCGATCCAGGAGCTCCTGCGGATCGACCAGCAGGATGATGCGGCCATCCATGTCGAGATTGGCGACGCGGTCGAACATCCGACGGCCATCGGCCGCAAGCTCCGGCGTCGCCTGCAGCTGGTCCGCCGCAACGCTCAGGATCTCCGACACGGTGTCGACGACGAAGCCGGCCTGGCGGTCGCCGATCGTGGTCACGATCACCCGCCGCTGGCTTCCGGCCGCCTCCCCCGCCACTCCGAAGCGGCGCCGCTGCTCGATGATCGGCAGCACCCTGCCGCGATGGTTCATCACGCCCTCGATGAAGCCGGGTGCGCGGGGCACCCGCGTCAGCGTCGCCGGCAGCCGTAACACCTCGTCCACGGCAGCCACCGGCAGTCCGTATTCCTCCTGGCCCAGCCGGAACACCACGATCTGCTCCTGCGCACCATCATCCGCGTCCAACCCCAACTCCGTCTGCTGACGCCCCTCGGCGAGAAGATGGGTCACGGTGTCGTCGCGGAACAGACGCTCGGCCGACAGGATCGACACCAGGCCCGCTTTGCCCGGCAGCCGGCAGATGGACTGGATCCGCGCCTCGCCCGGCCCCCGGTTCAGCACCGCCGGCACGGGCGCCACCGTGGCCGGCGGGGCCCGGAGGATCGCCTGCAGCCGGTCGACCACGAGGCCGACCCGCGTATCTCCGACCCGCGCCACGACGATGCGGGCATCCCGGTCGGGTGCCCCCTGCTCGAAGCCCAGCAGGGCCCGCAGCGAGACCACCGGCAGCAGGGTCTCGCGCAAGGCCACCACGCCCAGCATCGCAGCGTCGGTCCGGGGCATGGCCAGGATGTGCGGCGGCAGTGCCAGGACCTCGCCGACCTCCGCAATCGGCAGCGCATAGGCTTGGCCGGCCAGGCCGAACGTCACGAACACCAGTTCCGGGGCGGTCGGCCCGGGAGCATCGGTGGCCTGCGCTGCCAGCCGCCCCCTTCGGCCATGCCTGGCGAGCGCCGCGAAGTCCCGCCGCAGGAGATCGTTCAGGTCGACCAGCCGGACGGCCGCCTCGCCCTGAACATGAAGATGGCCCGGCTGCGACCCCGCCATGTGGGGCGAGGCAGTATCCAGCCGGGTCAGCGCACCCACCTCGTCCACGGCCACGCTCACCGGCTCGTCCAGTTCCAGCAGCAAGAGCCTCGATGCCGCCGTGGCGGGTGCTTCCTCCTGTCCCAGCAGCCCGGCCAGGGAGATGACGGGCACCACCGCGCCACGCAGATTGGCCACTCCGGCCAAGCCTGCCGGCGCATGGGGAACCCGCGTGATCTTCGGCCGGCGGCACACCTCGGCGATGTCGCCGGCAGGCACGGCGAACCGCGTCTCGCCCACGCGAAACGTCAGCGCCTGATGCGCGCCTGGACCAAGCGGCCCCGGGCTCGGGGGCGTTGCCAAGTCAGGCTTCCGCCTTCTCGAGTTCGTCGGCGAGCAGGGCGATCTCCTCGATCGCCGCCGCCAGGTTCTCGGCACCCGTGGCCTGCTGACGCGCGGCGGTCGCGGCCTCGGCGGCAGCACCGCCGGCTTCTTCCGCCGCCGCCGCGACCTGCTGGACGCCGGACAGGACTTCCCTCGTGCTGTCGATGATCGTCCCGACAAAGGCCGCGATCTCGGCATTGCCGGCGCGCAGGCTCTCGGCGGTGGCCTCCAGCAGGGCCAGCCGCTCGTTGATCAGCCGGCTCTTCTGGATCTCGGCCTCGGAGTAGACGACGATCTGCTCCAGGTCCCGGCGCACCGCAGCCACCTGGACCTGCACGAGGCGGACCAGGTCCTTGGCGCGATCGGCATTGTCGGCGGAATCCCGGGCGAGGTTGCGGATGTCCGCCGAAACCACGGCAAAGCCCTGCCCCTGCGCGCCGGCCCGCGCGGCTTCCACCGAGCCGCTCACGGCGAGCATGGTCGTCTGCAGGGCGATCATGGCGATGCTGTCGACGATCTTCTCGATCTGCCTGCCGGCGTCTTCCAGAACCTCGATCAGGCCCAGGATGGCGCCCGTCTCGGCCAGGGCAGCGCCTACCCCCTCGGTCAGCTTCGCGACCGACCGGCGGCTGTCCTGCAGCCGGGCCTGCACCGCCTCGATGCCGGCGAGTGCCTGTCGCGCGGCCTCGCCCGTGGCGGCTGCGGCCTTCTGGATCTGTGCCATCGCCGAGCTGGATTGCTGGGTCGCCGCCGCCTGGACCTGCGCGCCCTGGCTGATCTGGTCGACCGCCGTCAGGATCTCGCCGGCAGCCCCGGCCAGCTCCTGCACCGTCGCCGACAGTTCCTCGGCCGCAGCCCCCAGCTGCTGGGCCAGATCCGCGCTCTGATCCTGCGATTGCAGACGCTCTGCCAGCTTCGCCAGGGCTTCGGCTGCCTTCTGGCTCTGATGGAGTGCGGTGCCCTGCTGCTGCACCGATCGCTGCGCCTGGGCCGCGGCGGCGGACTGTTCTTCGGCCGCACCCGCGATGTTCTCCGCACCCTGGTGCGCCTCGCGGGCGGCGGCATCCGCCTCGGCTGCCGCCAGCAGGATCGCCTGGCTGCTCTCGACCAGGGCCGCCAGGCTGGCGCGGGCGACATCCAGCCCTGCCGATACCGCCCGTGCCCCGGCAGCCTCCTCCGTCGCGACGGCCGCGGTGGTGCGGATGCGCTCGGCGATGGTCCGCACCTCCCCGGAGATCCGGTCGGCCAGCGTCTGCACCTCGCGGGAGCGCTTTTCCGAAACATCGGCGAGGCTGCGGACCTCGTCGGCGACCACGGCGAAGCCCCGGCCATGATCGCCGGCCCGCGCCGCCTCGATCGCGGCATTCAGCGCCACGAGGCTGGTCTGGTCCGAGATGTCGGCGACGGCCTTGGTGACCTCGCCGATATCGCCCGCCTGCTGCTCCAGCTTCGCGATGACGTCGACCGAACGGAGCTGACGCTGCGCGTTCACCTCCACCGCCCCGGCCGTTCCCCCGATCTGGCCGGCCGTTTCCGTCAGCTGCGTCTGCAGGGCCAGGGCCTCGGCCCGCGCCTGGTCCGCCCGCTCGCGCGCCTGCCCGAACGCGGTGACGAGCCCCATGATCGCGGCCAGGGACTGGTGCGATGCGCCGGCCGCCTCTTCGGCCGCACTCGCGATCTGCTCCATCGCCCGGCCGAGCTCCTCGGCCGCCGTGGACGCCTCCGCGACGCCGCTCGCCAGTTCCTCCGTGGCAGCGCCGATGCGCTCGACCGCGGTCTGGACGGATCCGGCGGCACGCGGCGTGCGGTGCCGTTTAGGCGACGCAGGCACCGCCGCTTCCGCTTCCGCCTCGGGCTTGGCGGGCGACCGCTCCCTGCCCGCCAGTGCCGACGTCTTTACCAGTGCCATGATCGCTTCCGCTTGCTGGGAGCCGCTGCGGCGGGTTCGTCGCCCGCAAGACTAGGCAAGATCGCCGGGCTTGCCCACGCCAAGCCGCCTTCGCGCACACCGCCGCGACGGGTCCGGCTGAAGGCTGCGCGGCGAGACCGCTGCGTCCCGGATGACCCGCACCTCGCCTTTGCGACGATCACGTCGAAGTTCCAGCATGGGATCATCATGATGCACGCAAGTAAATCATCATATTCCCAAGCATCGACGCACAACGATCAGGTGCCGGACCTGTTGCCCAGAAGTTGATCGATCTCGTCGCGGAGGCGGGCGAGCCGCTCGCGTTCGGCGGGGGCGAGGGTGCGGCCGGCGCTGCGGGCTGCCAGGATGTTCCGGCTGAGGCGGTCGACCAGCCGGACCGGCACCACGCCATCCGCCGTCGTGCGCCGCTGCGGCCGTGGCTCGTCCTGCGCATGCTTGCCGTCCGGGTGGTCCTGGTCCTGGGCCTCGCGGATGGCCCTGACCGTGAGCATGCCCTGGCGGGCCAGCCTGATCAGCCGGTCCCGGGCGGCCCGGTCCTCGATGCGGGCGAGCTCGATCAGCGCGTTCTTGGCGATGCGCAGTTCTGACGTCAGAACCGATTCCAGCACCTCGTCCGGCAGGGTGAGGATGCGCAGGATGGCGCTCACCTCGGCCTTGGACTTGCCCAGGGCCGCCGCGGCGGTCGTCTGGTTGTAGCCCTTCTCGCTGATGAGCTGCCGCAGGCCCCTCGCCTCTTCCACGGGCGTCAAGTCGACGCGCTGGAGGTTCTCGATCAGCGAGGCGACCTCGACGTTCCCCTCGTGCTCGATGGCGAGGATGGTGGTCCAGCCATTGTGCCTGGCCGCCCGCCAGCGGCGCTCGCCGGCGACGATGAACCAGCGGTCCTTCGCCTGGGGGTTCCGGCTGAGCAGGATCGGCTGGAGCTGCCCCTGCTCGGCCATGGTCGCGGCGAGTGCCTCGATCTCGCGCTGGTCGAACTGGGTGCGCGCCTGGCCGGGATGCGGCTCGATCCGGTCGATGGATGCCTCGAAGCTGTGGCGGAACCGGCTGCCCCGCGTGACCAGGCTGCCCGACGCCTCGCCGATCAGGGAGGTCGAGGTGCTCAGAATGGGTGACGGCTGCTGCCTGCGCCTGCTCATCTCGAGTCCCCTGCCCCCGCCGTCACCTCTTCAGCGACCACCTTCGGCCAGTCCGCACCGGCCGCGATGGCTGCTGCCAGCCGGTCGTAGACCGCCACCGCCGGCGTGCCGGCCGAGGCTTCCAGCGCGATCCGGCCATTGCGTGCCGCATGCCCGAACACCGCACTCTCCGGCACCGGCTCCAGCACGATGCCCTTGTCGCCCATCGCCACCACCAGATGCTCCAGCACCTCGCGGTCGACCGCCTTGCGCCGGCTGTACTGGGTCGGCAGGATCCCGGCCAGCCTGAGGCCCGGGTTCAGCCGGCGCTGGACCTTGTTCACCGTGCCCAGGATCAGCCCCACCCCCATCGTGTCGTAGGGCTCGGTGCGCACCGGGATGATCACGTCCTGGGCAGCCGCCAGCGCCATCCAGGTGAGCATGCCGAGATTGGGCGGCGCGTCGATCACGATGTAGTCGTAGCCGGCCCGGACCTCGTCCAGCTTCTCGCGCAGCACCACGTCCAGGCCGGGCTCGCGCCGGCTGTCCACTTCCGCCAGCTCGATATGGCTGGCCGCCAGGTCGAACGGCAGCGGGCGATGGCCGGCGATCGAGCTGCCGGCCGGCAGGATCGCCTCCTGCAGCGGGCGGGACTGCAGGACCACGTTGGCGATGGTCTGGCCCTGGCGATGGACCTCGACCGCACCGCCGGCGAGCAGCGCCACCGTGGCGGTCGCCTGCGGGTCGAGATCGAGCAGGAGCACCCGCTGCCCGCGACTGGCCAGGGCATAGGCCAGGTTCAGCGCGCTGGTGGTCTTGCCCACGCCGCCCTTCTGGTTGGCGAGTGCGATCACCCTGGCCTCGCGCGCCCGCCCGCTCGCCAGGGCGGTCAGCTCGGCCGCCACATCGTCCGGGATCGGATCGCGGCCGTTCTCCCAGCGGCTCACCCTGGGCTTGTCGTAGCTCCGGCCGAGGCGCGTGTTGAGGATGTCCTTCAGGGCAGCCTGGCTGAGCCGCAGCTCGCGCCGCAGCGCCCTCATCACCTCGCCCTGCATCCGCCTCTCCCATCGCACGCACGGTCATGCAGGATGATCGGGCCCATGGGGTCCGTCAACGGTCAACGTTGATGGTTGACGGTTGATGTTGCACAAACGCCAGACGACCCGGGCCGTTTCAAATTCAGCGAAGCCCCGCCGGCTTCACGCGGCCTGAGAGTGGCGCCACGACCGGCGATTCGCTCCACAGGTTGTTCACGCTGAATTTGAAACGCCCATCGACTTGTCCACGCTGAATTCGAAACGGCCCGTCGCTGAATCTGAAACGCCTCGGCCATCGATTCCACGCTGAATTCGAAACGCGGACGGGGGTTGTCCACGCTGAACTTGAAACGAATTCCTATAGAGAACCTATATCAAGAATTCTCCTATAGGGTCCGTGGAGAACAACCTCCGGCCTGGCAGATGCTTTCCTGCCGTCGTTCCCCTTCGCTGAAGTTGATACGGAATATGCGAGCCTGAACTGGCCAGACGGGCTTTCATGGTTCTCATGTCGCCGGGCTTGTGTTTACCATATCCACCGGTAGTTGCTGAGGATGGGGCAGGCAGGAAATGGCGGAAGTACATCGTCAGCTCGTCCTGCGCGGTCTGGACGACATGCTCGCTGAAGCTGATACGGCCAAGGAGCGCCGCCGCGTCCAGTCGGCTCATGATGCGCTGCTGCTCGAGCAGGACGCGATCAACTATCTGCATTCCGGCTTCTGCCAGGCAGCCCTGCCGCATCGCGAGCCCAAGAACGCCACCGAGCCGTGGGTCCGCCGCAACGGTGCCTATCAGCTCGTCATCCGCCCGGGCATCCTGCCGCTGCGCGACCGGATCCTCACCGTCGGCGTGCCGTACGGGACCAAGGCGCGCCTGATCATGATCTATTTCCAGACCGAGGCGGTGCGCAACCGCAGCCAGATCGTCGATCTGGGGCCGACCATGGCGTCCTGGCTGAAGAAGATGGGGCTGGGGACCTCGGGCGGCCCGCGCGGATCCTATGCGCCGGTGCGCGAGCAGGCTCTGCGGATCGCGCGGTGCGAGTTCACCATGCGGTTCGAGCGCGGTGCCAGCGAAGCCCATCTGGTCGACCAGCGCATCGTGGACGGCATGCATCTGTGGCGGGACGACAGCGACGAGACCGAGATGTTCCGCAGCGGCGGCGAGTGGGGCCGGCATGTCAAGCTCAGCGACAGCTTCTTCGAGCACCTCATCGACCATGCGGTGCCCCTGTCGGAGGAAGCCATCGCGAAGCTGAAGAGCTCCAGCCTGGCGCTCGACCTCTATGTCTGGCTGGCCTACCGGCTGCACACCATGAGGAAGGAGACCATGGTTCCCTGGCATGCGCTGGGCGAGCATTTTGGCAGCGAGAGTGGCCACCGGCAGCTGGCCTTCCGGCTGAAGGAGGTGCTCAAGGACGTGGTGGCCGTCTATCCCGACGCCAATGTCGAGGCGACCGCCCGGGGCTTGGTGCTGCGCCCGTCGCGATCCGCGGTACCCATCTCCAGCAGCGTCGTGAAGCTGCCCACGGCACTCGTCCGCTGAACGGAGGCGGTTCTGACGTCAGAACCAGCGCATGATCCGGGGCAGGGGAGGGGGAACCCGGTTGGGCTGGCCGTGCGGCAGGTGGACCGAAGCGCCGGGCGCCTGTAGCATCCTGCGGAGTAGGGGGACCCTAGGTTGTCGTTCCTGCATCGAGAATGCAGGCGAAAGCAACTCCATCTGCCATAAAGATCAGGCCGAAAGAAGGGCAGCAAGAGCAACACGTCCACGGGCAATCGTCTTGCCGCTCCGGGCGGCTCGATTTGACGGAAGGAAGTCATGCGCCAGCTCACGATAAATGGCGGCGGCATCAACATCGTCGAGAGCGGGCCGCCGGACGGGCCTGCGGTGGTGTTCGTGAACTCGCTCGGCACCGACCTGCGGGTCTGGGACGAGGTGCTGTCCCGCCTGCCGGCCGGCCTCCGCCTGATCCGCTACGACAAGCGCGGCCATGGCCTGTCCTCCCTGGGGCCCGCCTCGCGCACCATCCAGGCGCACAGCGCCGATCTGGCCGCGCTCATGGACCAGCTCCAGATCCGTGCTGCCCTGGTGGTGGGCCTGTCCATCGGCGGCATGATCGGCCAGATGCTCGCCGTCACCCGGCCCGACCTGGTGGCCGGCCTCGTCCTGCTCGACACGGGCCACCGGATCGGGCCGGCTTCGAACTGGGACGCGCGCATCGCTGCCGTGCGCGAGGGTGGCCTGGCGGCGATCTCGGAGGCAGTGATGGAGCGCTGGTTCTCCGCTGCGTTCCGGCGCGAACGGCCCGAAACGGTCGCGGCTTGGCGCACCCTGCTGGAACGAACCCCGGTCGAGGGCTATGTCGCCGCCTGCGAGGCGGTCCGCGACGCCGACCTCACCGACCTCTCGCCCAGGATCGCCATCCCGACCCGGGTCGCCGTCGGCTCGGAGGACCAGGCGACCCCGCCGGAACTGGTCCAGGCGGCGGCAGCGCTGATCAAGGGTGCGAGCTTCGAGCTGATCGAGGGGACCGGGCACATTCCGCCGGCGGAGCGGCCCGACCTGGTGGCCGCCATCATCCGGGCCCAGCTCGAAGCGCTCCGCCATGGCTGACGCCCCGTCCGAGCTGGAACGGACCGGGGAGGCGGTCCGCCGCAGGATCCTGGGCGATGCCCATGTCGACCGGGCGGCTGCCAGCAGCACCGCGTTCGACGCGCCCTTCCAGGAGCTGATCACCCGCTCGGCCTGGGGCTCCGTCTGGAGCCGGCCGGATCTCAGCCCGCGCGAGCGCTCGATCGTCACCATCGCGCTGCTGGCAGCCCTCGGCCATCACGACGAGCTGGCGATGCATATCCGCGCCACCCGCCAGACCGGTGCCAGCGAGGCGGACGTGCGCGAGGCGCTGCTGCATGTCGCAGTCTATGCCGGCCTGCCCGCCGCCAACAGCGCGATCCGGCTGGCCAAGCAGGTCTATGCCGAACTGGCCGCGGCGGAGGCCAAGGAGGGGAAAGCGCCATGAGCGGGTTTTCGCGGCTCCAGCCGGAGGTCCAGCCGGGCCTGATCGAGCCGGGCTACAAGTCGACCAGCCTGCGTGGGCCCAAAGCACCCCTGATCCGCATTCCGCATAGTCTCGGCGAGACCAGCGGGCCGCGCTTCGGCGCAGGCTGGGTCGGGCCGCAGGATGCCGACCTCACCCAGAACGGCCGCTGCAATGGCGAGCCTTTGGGCGAGCGGATCATCGTCACCGGCCGGGTGCTGGACGAATATGGCCGGCCCGTGCGCGATACGATGGTCGAGGTCTGGCAGGCCAATGCGGCCGGCCGCTACATCCACAAGAGCGATCAGCACGCGGCACCGCTCGACCCGAACTTCCGCGGTTCCGGCCGCTGCGTGACCGACGGGGAGGGGCGCTACCGCTTCCTCACGATCAAGCCGGGCGCCTATCCGTGGCGCAACCACCCTAATGCCTGGCGGCCGAACCACATCCATTTCTCCCTGTTCGGCCAAGGGTTCGCCAGCCGGCTGGTGACCCAGATGTACTTCCCGGGCGACCCGCTGCTCCAGCTCGACCCGATCCACAACAGCGTACCCGCCGACGCGCGCGAACTGCTGATCGCCCGGTTCGACATCGAGGCGACGGAGCCGGAATGGGCGCTGGCCTACCAGTTCGACATCGTGCTGCGCGGCCCGGACGCGACGCCGATGGAGCCATAGCCGCCATGAGCAATCGCCTCCGGCAGACCCCGTCGCAGACGCTAGGTCCCTTCTTCGCCTATGGCCTGACCGCCCGGCAGTATGGCTACGACTTCGACCAGCTCGCGGACGGGCGCATCGCCCGGGACGACACGGCAGGCACCCGGATCCAGGTGACGGGCCAGGTGTTCGACGGTGCCGGCGCACTGATCGAGGATGCCATGGTCGAGGTCTGGCAGGCCGATGCCGATGGCCGCTATCCCGACGCGGCCGCCTTTGCCGACCGCACCGCCTTTCACGGGTTCGGCCGCTCTGGGACCGGCGCCGATCCGGCCCGCCGGTTCGTGTTCGACACGATCAAGCCGGGCGGCCATGACGGCCAGGCGCCGCATCTGAACGTCATCCTGACCATGCGCGGCCTGCTGCTGCACCTGTTCACCCGGATCTATTTCGCGGACGAGGCGGCGGCGAACGGGACGGACCCGGTGCTGGCGCTGGTGCCGGAGGCACGTCGGAACACGCTGATCGCCCCCCTGGTCCAGCCCGGCCTCTACCGGTTCGACATCCGGATGCAGGGCGACGACGAGACCGTGTTCTTCGATGTCTGAGGGGAAAGCTGCCGCCGGATGAGCGTCTCGGCCTTCGATTCCATCATGCTCGGCGGCCTGCTCGGTGACGAGGCGGTCAGCCCGCTCCTGGACGACCGGGCACGGATCCGGGCGATGCTCCGGGTCGAGGCGGCCCTGGCCCGCGTGCAGGGTGAGCTCGGCATCATCCCGCAAGCGGCCGCTGCCGCCATCGCCACCACGGCAGCAGCGCTGGAGATCGAGCCCGCGGAACTGGCGGCGGGTACGGCCAGGGACGGGGTCCCGGTCCCGGCCCTGGTGAAGGCGCTGCGCAAGGCGGTCGGGGCGGCCCATGCCGACCATGTCCATTTCGGCGCCACCAGCCAGGACATCGTCGATACCGCCCTGGTGCTGACGGTCACGGAAGCGCTGGAAGTCATCGCCGGCAGGCTGCACGACAGCATCGAACTGCTGGCCGCCCTGGCGGAGCGGCATGCCGCCACGATCATGGCCGGCCGCACCCGGTTCCAGCTGGCCTCCCCCACCACGTTCGGGCTGAAAGCCGCTGGCTGGGCGGCACCGCTGCGGCGTCATCTCGACCGATTGGCGGAGCTCCGGCCGCGCCTGGCGGTCGTGTCCCTGGCCGGTGCCAGCGGCAATCTGGCGTCACTGGGAGAAAGGGGAGGCGAGGTGGAGGCGGCCCTGGCCCGGGAGCTGGGGCTCGGCCTGGCCATGGCACCCTGGCATGCCGCGCGCGACACGGTGGCCGAGCTCGCCGG
>NZ_DATMFZ010000330.1:0-2571 GCF_035556675.1 Geminicoccus sp.
AGCAGGATCTTTCCGGCAATGTCTGCGTGGCCGGCGACCGGCTGATGCGCCAGGGCCCCGGCGGCGCCCCGGTGCCGGCCAACGATGCGGACGATGCCAGCCTGCCGCCGCCGCCGGTGGAGCGGATCGCGGCACCGGCGGTGCATGATCCGGCGGCAGCGCCGGCCGAGCGGCGCTCGCTGGCCGACCTGCTGGACGCGGCCACCGTGCTGGTGCTGGCGCGCGGCGGCCAGCGGGAGGGCAGCGGGTTCGGCACCGGCTTCTTCGTGGCCCCGGGCCTGGTGGTCACCAATCTCCACGTGGTGGGCGACCCGCCCGCCGGCGAGATCTGGGTCACCAGCAAGGCGCTCAACCGCGCCACCCGGGCCAAGTTGCTGGCGCGCTCGCCCAAGGTCGAGATCGGCGGGCCGGACTTCGCCCTGCTGGAGGTCGAGGATGGCGGCGAGCAGGCCACGCTCAGCCTGGCGTCCCCGGCCGACCGCCTGCAGAACGTGGTGGCCGCGGGCTTTCCGAAACTGGTGATGGACACCGATGCCGGCTTCATGCGGCTGCGGGCCGGCGACCGGTCGGCGGTGCCGGAGATGGCGGTCAGCCAGGGCGTGGTCACGGCGCGGCAGTCGCCCGCCGGCACGCCTCTGATCCTGCACACGGCGTCGGTCTCGGGCGGCAACAGCGGCGGGCCGCTGGTCGACCAGTGCGGCCGCGTGGTCGGCATGAACACGTTCGTCCGCACCGAGCGTGAGCAGGTCGCGCAGATGAGCTACGCGCTCGCCTCCGAGGCGCTGGCGACCTTCCTGGCCGAGGCGGGCGTCGAGGTGGCGGTCGCCTCCGACCTGTGCCGGCCGTACCGGCTGGAGGGCCAGCCATGAACCGGCAGTTCGTCTGCGAGACGACGTTCGCCGGCCTGCGCCCGCTCGGCATCGGCGGGCGGCGCATCCAGGAATCCTGGCACGAGATCGACGCGGCACTGCGCAGCAATCTGGGCGATCCTTATGCCCGGCTGTTCGCGGAGCCCGTACCGGGCGAGGGGACGACCAGCTGGTTCGCCCAGCCCGAGGGCGAGGTGGTAGGCTATCGCGGCCTGGACGACGCGGCCAAGCGGGCGCTGATCCGGACGGTGGAGGCGCGGCTCGCGGCGATGCGGGCGAAGGTGGCCGAGTTCAAGGCGTCCGGCCGGCCCGCCCAGCGGCGCCTGGGCGAGACGCTGGACCGGTTGATGTCGTTCCCGGGCCCGCTCGCCGACCGCGAGATCCTGTTCGCCATCCGCACCGCCTCGGGCGACGAGCCGGTGCTGGTGAACTGGGGAACCCGCGACGACGTGCCCGACCCGCCACTGGCGGCGCTCGAGGACTTCCTGCGCGGCGAGGCACTGCGCCTGCACCTGCCCCAGCCGCCGGCAGAAACGGCGTCCGGCAGCCTGGCCCCGGACGACGCGGCTGTGGACGAGATTCCCGACAGCGTGGCGCCGGTGCCACCTGCGCTGCCGGCCGCTCCTGCGCCAGCCGACCCGCCGGAGCCGGATGACCTGCCCGGCACGGGCGACGCGGCACCGGACGAGCCGGACCGGCCGCTCTCTGCCGAACCGTACATCGAGCCATACGCGGGGCCGCGGGAGGAGCCGCCATGGCTGCAGCCCGAACCGCGGCTCCGGCCGGAGGCGGTGCCCGACGAGCCCGGGCCCGAGGCACCGCGGCCGGAGGCGACCGCCGCACCGCCGGGCCGCGCGCGCCTGTGGCCCTGGGTGCTGCTGCTGGGTGCGCTGCTGGCCGCGATCGTGCTGGCACTCCTGCCGACCTGCGGCGTGCTGGTACCGTTCCTGGCGGCCTGCCAGGCCCCGGACACCGGCCTGGCCGAACTGCGTCGCGAGGGCGAGGATCTGGAACGGCAGCTCCATGCCCTGCAGCAGCAGGTGGCGGCACTGCCCCGCTGCGAGCCGATCCCCGGCGGCCCGGCGCCCGCTGCCGCACAGGCGCCAAGGCAATCGCGGCCGGTGGAGCCGGCAATCGGTCTTTCGCCCGAGCCGCAACCGCAAGGCAGCGAGCAGGAGCGGCGCAGCCAGATCACCCGGCTCGACCAGGCGGTGGCCGAGGCCGGCGGCACGGTCGGGCCGGTCACCGTCACCCTGCAATGGCAGGCGGCGTGCGATCTCGACCTGCGGGTCTATTGCCCGAACGGCACGATGGTCGACTTCCAGCTCGAAGGGCAGCCGCAGCAACGCTGCGGGCGGGCGAGGCTCGATGTGGATGCCAACGTGGCGGACGATGCCTTGAGCGCCAATCCGATCGAGAATGTCAGCTGGCCGGAACAGCCGCCGCCGGGCCGCTACCGGATCGAGGTGCACAATTTCAAGAGCCGCCCGCCTAATAGCGGCCCCGTGCCATTCGTGCTGCGGGTGCGCGTAGGCGAGGACGAGCGGCTGATCGAGGGAAGCATCCTTCCGGGGGAGCGCCGCTCCATGTATGAGTTCAGCATTCCATGAGACTGGCTGGATGTTGAAGAAGCTCGTTCATTTTCCGGAAGTTACCAGCCTCGTCATGAACACCGGGATCCAGTTCCTGGACTTCGGCTTGA
>NZ_DATMFZ010000331.1:0-13166 GCF_035556675.1 Geminicoccus sp.
ACCAGGTCGTTCAGGGTGAACCCGTCATGGCAGGTGACGAAGTTCACGCTCTGCTCGGGCTCGCGCTCCTCGTGGCCGAAGATGTGCGGGCTGCCGACCAGCCGGTCCGCCACCTGGCGTACCGAGCCGGGCTCGGCACGGAAGAAGGCGCGCAGGTCGTCGCGGAACCGGCCGTTCCATTCCTTCCAGCTGTCGCCGACGAAGCTGCCGACCTGATAGAGGCCGCCCGGGTCCCACGCCTCGGCGATCAGCTTCGTGCCCGCCAGCACCGGGTCGGTCTCGATGTCCCAGAGGACCGGCGGGCTCGGGATCGGCCGCCCGGACGAATCGCGCGCCAGGATCGAGGCTAGGTCGAAGCGGAACCCGTCCACATGCATCGCCTCCACCCAGTAGCGGAGGCTGTCCACGATCATCCGCCGGACCACCGGATGGTTGCCGTTCAGCGTGTTGCCGCAGCCGCTGTAGTTGGCGTAGCGGGCAGGGTCCTCGTCCAGGATGTAGTAGGTACTGTTGTCCAGCCCGCGAAAGCACGAAGTCGGGCCGTCATCGCCGCCCTCGGCGGTATGGTTGAACACGACGTCGAGGATCACCTCGATACCGGCCCGGTGCAGCGCCTTCACCATGTCGCGGAACTCGTCCAGCACGGCCAGCGGGCCGGGGCGAGAGCTGTAGGCATGGTGCGGGGCGAAGAAGGAGATGGGGGCATAGCCCCAGTAGTTGACCCTGCCGGGCGGACAGTCCTGCGGGTCGAACTGGAACACGGGCAGCAGTTCCACCGCCGTGATGCCCAGCTCGCGGAGATAGGGAATCTTCTCGACCAGGCCGGCGAACGTGCCCCGGAGCTCCTCGCGCACGCCGGAGGCCGGGTGGCGGGTGAAGCCGCGGACATGCATCTCGTAGATGATGGTCTGGGCCGATGGGCGCCGCAGCGGCAGGTCGCCTTCCCAGTCATAGGCGGACGGGTCGGCCACGACGCTCTTCGGCGCACGCGCGGCGTTGTCGCCGGGCAGGCTGGCGGCCTTGCGGTCGTAGGCCGGAGGGACGGCCACGGCCCGGCCATAGGGGTCGAGCAGGATCTTCTCGCGGTCGAAACGCAGTCCTCGCGCCGGGTCCCATGGGCCATCGACCCTGAAGGCGTAGATCTGCCCCGGCTTCACCCCCGCAACGAACCCGTGCCAGTAGTGATAGGTGCGGTTCGCCGCCGGATCGAGCTGGACCACCCATGCCGGCTCACCATCGTCGGCCCGGTCGAACAGCAGCAGTTCCACGCCCGTGCCATGCCTGCTGTAGACGCTGAAGTTCACGCCTCCGGCCGTCGGCGTGGCGCCCAGCGGTGCCGGCGAGCCGGGGACAATATCCGCAGGATCCGGCCTGCCTACGGCACCGGGCACGGGCTCGCCTGCCAGATCTCCGCTGCATACTCGGCGATCGTGCGGTCGCTCGAGAACCTTCCGGAATGGGCGATGTTGGCGACCGCCATCCGCGCCCAGCGGTCCCGGTCGGCATGGGCTTCGACCAGCCGCCGGTCCGCCTCGAGATAGGCAGTGAGGTCGGCCAGATGCATGTAGCGGTCGCCGTCCTCCAGCAGGAGCTTGCGCAGCGGCAGGAACACGCCCGGCTCGTTGCGGCTGAAATGGTCCGAGAAGATCAGGTCCAGGGCGGCCCGGGTCTCGGGCTCGTGCTCGTAGTGCCACCACGGGCTGTACCAGGGCCGGCTGTCGGCCACCTGCTGCGCGGTCAGCCCGAACAGGAAGAAGTTCGCTTCGCCGGCCGCCTCGGCCATTTCGATGGTGGCGCCGTCGCGCGTGCCGATCGTGAGCGCGCCGTTCATCATGAACTTCATGTTGCTGGTACCGCTGGCCTCGTAGCCGGCAGTCGAGATCTGGTTGGACACGTCGCTGGCGGGGATCAGCCGCTCGGCGAGCGACACGTTGTATTCGGGCAGGAACACGATCTGGAGGCGGCCCCGCACGGCCGGGTCGCCGTCGATGGTCCCCGCCAGGTTGTTGAGGAACTTGATGACGAGCTTGGCCAGCTCATAGGCCGGGGCCGCCTTGCCCGCGAAGAAGAAGGTGCGCGGCGCCATCTCCAGATCGGGGTTCTCGCGGAGCCGGTTGTAGAGGATCACGATGCGCAGCCCGTTCAGGAGCTGCCGCTTGTATTCGTGGATGCGCTTGACCTGGCTGTCGAAGATCGATTGCGGGTCGACCGCGACGCCGGAGTTCGTCTTCAGCCAATCGGCAAAGCCCGTCTTGGCCCGGTGCTTGGCCGCGTGCACGGCGTCGCGGAAGCCGGAGTCCTCGGCGAGCGGCGCCAGCCTCTCCAGCTCAGCCAGGTCGGTGATCCAGCGATTGCCGATGGCAGTGGTGATGCTGTCCGCAAGTGCCGGGTTCGCCATGAGCAGCCAGCGGCGCGGTGTCACCCCGTTGGTCTTGTTGCTGAACCGCTCGGGATAGAGCTCGGCCAGGTCCCTGACCGTGACCTTGCGGAGCAGGTCGGAATGGATCGCGGCCACGCCGTTGGTGCTGTGCGAGCCGACGATGGCGAGATGCGCCATGCGGATGCGGCGCTCGCCGTCGTCCTCGACCAGGCTCGTGCGTGCGACGCGCCCCTCGTCGCCGGGAAAGCGGGCGCGCACCTCCGCCGCGAGTCGGCGGTCGGCCTCCAGGATGATCTCGAGCTGACGGGGGAGGAGCAGCTCGAACCAGCGCAGCGGCCACTTCTCCAGGGCCTCGGGCAGGAGGGTGTGGTTGGTGTAGGCGAGGGTGCGCCGGGTCAGGTCCCAGGCCTGCTCCCAGCCGAGGCCGGCCTCATCCAGCAGGATCCGCATCAGCTCCGGCACGGCCATGGCCGGATGGGTGTCGTTGAGCTGGATCGCCACCTGGTCCGGCAGGCTGCCCCAGTCGTCGCTGCTGCGGCGGAAGCGGCGCAGCAGGTCGGCCAGCGAGCAGGCGACCAGGAAGTATTCCTGCACGAAGCGCAGGCCCTGGCCCATGCTGGTGGAATCGTCGGGATAGAGCACCCGGGTCAGCGATTCCGCCGACAGCCGCCCCGCCAAAGCGCTCACGAACTCCCCCGCACTGAAGGCGGCGAAGTCGAAGTCATGGTGCGCTACGGCACGCCACAGGCGCAGCGTGTTGATGTTCTTGCCGCCATAGCCGACCACGGGGCGGTCGTAGGGGACGCCCTGCAGGGTCGAGGGGCGACCGGCGGCCACGCTCAGGCTGCCGCCCTGCACCTCGAACGAGCAGCCGAGATGCACTTCCACCGCCTCGTGCGGCCGGGCGACCTCCCAGGGATCGGGCCGGCGCAGCCAGTTGTCGGGCTTGGCCCGCTGCCAGCCATCCTCGATGGTCTGGCGGAAGATGCCGAACTCGTAGCGCAGCCCGTAGCCCATGGCCGCGAACTGCATCGTCGCCATTGAATCCAGGAAGCAGGCGGCCAGCCGCCCGAGCCCGCCATTGCCGAGCCCGGCATCCGGCTCCGCGTCGAGCAGCGCCGTCCATTCGAGCCCATGATCCTGCACGGCCTGGCGCACGATCGGGTCGAGGCGCAGGTTCAGGATGTTGTTGGCGAGCGAGCGGCCGAGCAGGAACTCCATGGAGAGGTAGTAGATCCGCTTGGCATTCCTGCGCTGGTAGGTGCGCTCGGTTCGCAGCCAGCGCTGCGAGAGGACGTCGCGGACCGAGCGGGCGGCGGCCTCGTAGCGCTCGCGCGGCCCCACCTCCGATCGCCCGATCACATTGTCGAACATGAGGTGGCGCTCGAAGAGCGCGTCGCCGGTACCGGTGAACCGGATGGGCCCGCACTCGTACTGCTCGAGGAGGTCGGTGAGGCGAGGGGGCTCCTGCCTGTCCGCGTGGAGCCCGGTCCTGGCGCTGCCCATCCTGTTCTTCCTCCCCCTGATCGAACCGGTCGCGTCGGTTCAGCCTTTCGGTTCGGCCCCTTCCGGCTCAGACATTATCCGACTCGGTCGAGCTGGCCGCCGGCGCAGCCCCGGCCTGACCCCAGGCCCAGCCGGCGACCTCCGGCATGTCGTCGCCATGCCTTGCGATGTACTCCTTGTGCTCGATCAGCTTGTCGCGGATCGCCTGCTTGGCGTAGGCGGCCCGGGCTCCCAGCGTCGGCACCCGGTCGATCACGTCGCCCACCAGGTGGAAGCGGTCGATGTCGTTCATCACGCACATGTCGAACGGCGTGCTGGTGGTGCCTTCCTCCTTGTAGCCGCGCACATGGAGGTTGCCGTGGCCGGTCCGGCGGTAGGTCAGGCGGTGGATAAGCCAGGGATAGCCGTGGAAGGCGAAGATGATCGGCTTGTCGGTGGTGAACAGCGCGTCGAAGTCCTTGTCCGGCAGCCCGTGCGGGTGCTCGGTGCTGGGCTGCAGCTTCATCAGGTTCACCACGTTGATGACCCGGACCTTGAGCTCGGGCGCGTAGCGGCGCAGCAGGTCCACGGCCGCCAGCGTCTCCAGGGTCGGCACGTCGCCGCAGCAGGCCATCACCACGTCCGGCTCGCTGCCCCGGTCGTTGCTGGCCCATTCCCAGATGCCGAGCCCGGCCGTGCAGTGGCGGACCGCCTCGTCCATGGTCAGCCATTGCGGGGCCGGCTGCTTGCCCGCCACCACCACGTTCACATAGTTGCGGCTGCGCAGGCAGTGGTCGGTGACCGAGAGCAGGCAGTTGGCGTCCGGCGGCAGATAGACCCGGACCACCTCGGCCTTCTTGTTCACGACATGGTCGATGAAGCCCGGGTCCTGGTGGCTGAAGCCGTTATGGTCCTGGCGCCAGACATGGCTGGACAGGAGATAGTTCAAGGATGCGATCGGCCGCCGCCAGCGGATGTGGTTGCACACCTTCAGCCATTTGGCGTGCTGGTTGAACATCGAATCGATGATGTGGATGAACGCCTCGTAGCAGGAGAAGAAGCCGTGCCGGCCGGTGAGCAGGTAGCCCTCCAGCCAGCCCTGGCACTGGTGCTCGCTCAGCATCTCCATCACCCGGCCGTCCGGGGCCAGGTGGTCGTCATAGGCCTCGCGCTCGGCCACCCAGGCCCGGTTGGTGACCTCGAGCACGTCCTGCCAGCGATTGGAGTTGTTCTCGTCCGGGCTGAACAGGCGGAAGTTGCGGGCCTCCAGGTTCAGCTTCATCACGTCGCGCAGGAACCGGCCCATGACGCGCGTGGATTCCGCCACCGCCGCACCGGGGGACGACACCTCGACCGCATAGTCGCGGAAATTCGGCAGCCGCAGGTCGCGCAGCAGCGCGCCGCCATTGGCGTGCGGGTTGGCGCTCATCCGCCGGGTGCCACGCGGCGGGAGGTCTGAGAGTTCCGGCCGGAGCCGCCCCTGATCGTCGAAGAGCTCGTCCGGCCGGTAGCTCTTCATCCATTCTTCCAGGATGCGGACATGGTCGGGATTGTCATGCATCCCGCCCATCGGCACCTGGTGCGCGCGCCAGAAGCCCTCGGTGCGCTTGCCGTCGATTTCCTTGGGGCAGGTCCAGCCCTTGGGCGTGCGCAGGACGATCATCGGCCAGCGGGGGCGGGTGCCGACGCCGTTGGCCCCCGCGTCCGCCTTGATCTGGCGGATCTCGGCCAGGACCCGGTCCAGCGTCGCCGCCATCAGCTCGTGCATCGTCGCCGGGTCGTCGCCCTCGACGAAATGCGGCGTGTAGCCATAGCCGCGGAACAGCTGGTCCAGCTCCTCGTGGCTGATCCGGGCGAGCACGCAGGGGTTGGCGATCTTGTAGCCGTTCAGGTGCAGGATCGGCAGGACCACGCCGTCGCCGACCGGGTTCAGGAACTTGTTGGAATGCCAGCTCGTCGCCAGCGCCCCGGTCTCCGCCTCGCCATCGCCGACCACGCAGGCGACGATCAGGTCGGGATTGTCGAAAGCGGCGCCGTACGCGTGGGACAGGGAGTAGCCGAGTTCGCCGCCCTCGTGGATCGATCCGGGCGTTTCCGGCGCCACATGGCTGGGGATGCCGCCCGGGAAGGAGAACTGGGTGAACAGGCGCTTCAGGCCCGGCTCGTCCTGCGAGACGCTCGGATAGACCTCGCTATAGGTGCCTTCGAGATAGGCATTGGCCACCAGGCCGGGGCCGCCATGGCCAGGGCCGGTGATGTAGATCATGTCGAGGTCGTGCTGCCGGATCAGCCGGTTCAGGTGCACGTAGATGAAGTTCAGCCCCGGCGTGGTGCCCCAGTGGCCGAGCAGGCGCGGCTTGATGTGCTCCTTGGCCAGGGGCTGCTTGAGCAGCGGGTTGTCGTAAAGATAGATCTGGCCGACCGACAGATAGTTGGCCGCGCGCCAGTAGGCATCGATCAGCCCGCGTTCCTCGTCGGATAGAACATTCGTCATGGCCTGCCCCCGATCGTCCGATGGCTGATGTCCCCGACGCGGCGGCAGGCGCCTGCCGCCGCATGCGTGTTCGCAGCTTCTTTCCCGTTGTCTAACGGCGCAGTCGAATAAGCGATCCTAACATATGCTCCGGACTACCCGATACAGGCGTCGTACGCCGGGCACACAGAATCTCCGGGTCACCGTCAACCGCAGGATCTCGGTTGCAGCGGACCGGATCGGCGATCGCTGCCAGCGGCCGGCGAGAAGCTCGGCAAAGTGGACGAGGAGCAGGTCACGGGGCCATCGAGCGGGGCCACCGTTCACGGCGGCCCGCTCGATGGCCGCCTCAGAAGGTGAGCTGCACCTTCATCGCGCGGGAGCGGTCGGAGGCCAGCTCGAAGGCCTCGACCGCGGATTCGAACGGGATGCTCGCGCTGAGCAGAGGCGTCACGTCGATCAGGCCCTGGCCCATCAGCTCGACCGCCAGCGCGAACTCCTCGTCGAAGCGGAACGTGCCGCGCAGCTGCAGTTCCTTGGCGACGATCGTGTTGATCGGCAGGGTCATGTCGCCGCCGATGCCGAGCTGGACGATGACGCCCTGCGGGCGCAGCGCCTCCAGCGCGCCACGCACCGCCGCCTCGCTGCCCGATGCCTCGAACAGGACGTCGAAGCTGCCTTTCTCGGCCGTGTAGGGAGCCAGGGCGGCGGGGCTATGGGCGGTGTCGAGCGCTTCCGTGGCGCCGACGCGCCTGGCCAGGGCCAGGGGCTCCGGTGCGATGTCGGTCGCCACGACCATAGAGGCGCCGGCGAGCCTGGCGCACATGACGGCGAGCACGCCGATCGGCCCGCAGCCGGTGACCAGCACGCGTTTGCCCAGGAGCGGCCCGGCGCGGCGCGCGGCGTGCAGGCAGACCGCCAGCGGTTCGGCCATGGCCGCCTCGCTCCAGCTCAGCCGGTCGGCGATCGGGACGGCCTGCGCGGCGGACACGACCAGGCTCTGGCAGAACCCGCCCTGCACGTGGGGCATCCGCATGGCGCTGCCCAGAAAGCGCATGTCGAGGCACTGGTTGTGCAGCCCCTCCCGGCAGAAGCGGCAATGACCGCAGGGCCGGCTGGGGTTCACCGCGACCCGCTGGCCGACCGTATGCGAGGCCACGCCCGGGCCCAGTTCCGCGACCGTGCCGGCAATCTCGTGGCCGAGGACCATGGGCTCCTTGATGCGCACCACGCCAAAGCCGCCATGGCGGTAGTAGTGCAGGTCGGAGCCGCAGATCCCGCCGGCCGCAATCTCTACCCGGACCTCGCCGGGGCCGGGGGATGGCAGGGCGACCTCGTCGATCCGCAGGTCTCTTGGCGCATGAATGACGACGCCGCGCATCGCTTGGGCTCCGTTCTCGATCAAAGGGCAGGGCGGCCGGGTCGCCGCCTGGGCCGGTGGTGGCGACGGTAGACCCGCGGGCGCACCGATCAACTCCCAAGCTCACGCTCGGCCGGGCTCCGGCGTGATCATCAGGACCGTGTCGCCGCCGACCGGCTCCAGCGTCGCCAGGTCCAGCAGGGTGAAGCGGCCCTCCGGCAGCCAGCCGGCCGTGTCGATATGGTAGACATTGCCCAGCGCCACGGCCTGGCGGAGCGGGGTGTGGCCGACCACGACCGCGCGCACGCCCGTGACCGGAGCGAGGTCCTGTTCCGCGATCCGGCGACGCGACCAGATGCACTCGTCCTCCAGTTCGCCCGCAGCCCGCCGGCTCTCGGGGTTCTCCAGCCGATGGCAGAGCGTCCGCCAGTCCGGCAGCGGGCAGTCGGCATGGACCAGGCCCACCGGCCCCTGCGCCGTCTCGACCTCCAGGGCGATCGGCAGCATCTCCAGGGCGGCACCGATCTCCTGCTGGCGCGCCTCCGGCAGGGCCAGGAACCAGCCGCCGCCATTCTGGCGATAATTGACCGCGTCCACCGGATTGCCCCGGGCGAAGCGGATCGCATAGTCGTCGTGGTTGCCCCTGACCGCGTGGAACCAGGGTTGCGCCAGCCAGGCCAGGACCTGCTCGCTCTCCGGCCCCCGGTCGACCAGGTCGCCCACCGAGAACAGGCGGTCGACCACGGGATCGAACCCGGCGTCTGCGAGAGCTGCCTCCAGCCGGCTGAAATGGCCGCGGATGTCGCCTACCGCCAGGTCCCGGCCGGAAAGGTTCGCCCGATGGATCTCGACCCTGCCCATGCACCTGCCGCCAGGAAGCCACTGCCATCCAGCCAGATCTAGAACCGTATCGCCGGCCGTCGACGGACAACCCCGCCTCTGTCAGAAGCGGAAGTCGACCCGCAGCGAGCCGCCATGACTGGTCACGTTGTCGGAGAACTCGCCGTCGTACTGGACGCGCACCGCGACATCGCCGCCGTTCAGGATCTGCAGCCCGGCATCCACCCGGCTCACCACCTCGTCGATCGGCACCTCGGTGGCGAAGCTGCCGGCACCATCCGGAGCACCGGCCAGACGCGCGGTGGAACGCCAGGCCGACTGGTCGGCGAAGCTCACCCCGCCGCGGAGGTAGGGCCGGAACATCCAGCCCTGCGCCAGGTCGAGCCTGCCGCCCAGCTCCAGCGACGGCGTGGCGACCAGACCCCACTGGTCGCTGGCCTCGACCACGAGATCCAGGGCCTCTGCACCGGATTCCCGGTAGCCCGGCTGGCGGGTGTAGATCGCATCGAGGTCGAGTGCCGGGCGGAGGTAGAAGTGCTCGCCGCCCAGATCATATGCCGCTCGGGCGCGCAGACCGAGATTCTGCACCTCGGGATCGCTCGAGGCTATGGCTTGGCCATCGGACGTCGCCACGGTGCGGCTGGTGTCGAACCACCCATAGCCGCCGGACAGGCCCAGGCCCAGCAGCCAGGGGCCCTGCTGGTGCTTCACGGTGATCCCGGCCAGCGTGCTGTCGCCGCTGCTGCGCGAGTTGCCGCCGTCGTAGCTGTCCTCCCGGTAGGCCGCCGAGATGCCCAGATACCAGCCGGCCGCCAGCTCGTTCTGCATGCCGAGCTGGTAGGTGAAGCCGTCCTGTGAGAATCCGCCCGCGCCATCGGCCGCGTCCTGGTCGGTGCTGCCGCCAGCGACCTGCGCCCAGACACAGCTCCCCTCGCGCACCACGGCGTTCGTGCCCGCGAAGGTCGGGCAGTTGAACAGGCTGTCGGCGAAGTCCTGCATGACCGCCTGCGCCCTGGCCGCCGGGGCCGCGGCCGTGCCCGGCGTCAGGCCGTAGAGCGTCTCGCCATAGCTCTCGATGCCGCCCTGCGTCGCGGTATCGAGGTCGGCGAACAAGGCTGCCAGATCCGGCGTGCCGCCCAGGTCCCAGGCCGCCTGGAGATGACGGGCGATCCGGCGCTCGTTCATGGAGCGGCCGACCAGCGGAGCCTCGAAGCTCGCCCCGGCCACCGAGAGGACATGGGCGTTGCCGACCCGGTCCAGCCGGTAGTCGAAGATCGGCGAATCGGCCGCCTCCAGCCGGCCGCGTCCGGTCCCCGCCACGGTCAGCACCTCGGCGCTGCGGCCGGGCAGGAGGGTGATGGCGGCGACCTCCACCTGGCCGGCCAGTTCGGCATCGCCCCGGACGACCAGCCGGTCGCCGCTGCTGCGCGCGAGGTCCAGGTCGGCGACGATCCGACCCGTGGCGGTCTGGGCGAAGTCGCCGGTGACCTCGGTGGCGTCGACCTGGCGGGCGGCGCCCACGACCAGCCGCCCACCATTGGTGACCTGCGCATCCAGCACGGCCGCACCCGCCACGGTCCCGCGATTGTCCAGGCGGATCCGGGGCAGGGTGGTCGCTGCAAGGACGTTCGATGCGGCCAACGGGGCAGCGGCAGCGGGCGGATTGCCCGATACCACCGTCGCGTCGTCCAGCGAGCCGTCGATCGTGCCGTTATTGGTGATGGACAGGCTGGCGGCAGCGCCGGGATTGTCCGCGGTGTAGCGCACCGCCACGCCCGAAGCCGCGGTCACGCTGCCGCTCGTGTCGATGGTCAGCGTGTTGTCGCTGCCCTCGTCGACATGGATGCCCACGCCCTGGCTGCCGCTGCCGCCGCTCACCGCACCGCTGATCTCGACCGTCACCTTGCCCGCCGTGACCGCGTCGCTCTGGGCGAAGATGCCGATCGCGTTCTCGCCGGAAGCGCTGATGTCGCCGGTGGCCAGGACCGACACCGTGCCCGACGTGAGGCTCTCCGAGGCCGAGCCGGTGCGGGTGGAGCCTGCCAGCGCGCCGGAGCGGCTGCCGCCCAGCCCGCCACCGCCGCCGATCGACTGGGCGATGATCCCGAAGGCGCCGGTGCCGGTCGTGGTGATCGAGGTGGCCGCGTCATAGCTGACGTCGCCGCCATTGCCGACGCTGTTGCCGCCGGAACCGCCCATGGCCAGGACGGTGCCGGAACTGTCGCCGCCAATGCCGCCGCCGCCACCGATCGACTGGAGCACGACGCCATGGGCGCCCTGGCCCGAGGTGGTGATGTGGCCGCCATCGAGATGGGCGGTGACCGTGCCGCCATCGACGCCGCTGCCGCCGTTCCCGCCCAGCGTCAGCGAGGCGACATTGGCCGAAGCGCTCGTGCCGCCGATGCCGCCGCCGCCGCCGATCGATTGCAGGACGATGCCGAAGGCGCGCTCGCCGGTCGTGGCCACCGCGGGCGCGCCTTCCAGGGTGACGGCCCCGCCGGCACCGCTGCCGCCGCCCCGACCCCCGACCGTCACCGTCACGTCGATGTCTTCCGCCACCCCGGCACTGCTGCCGGCACCGCCGGTACCCCCGCCGCTGCCGATCGACTGCAGGACCAGGCCATGGGCATCGTCGCCAGCGGTCGTGATCGTGCCGGTCACGGTCAGGTCGACGCTGCCGCCATTGCCCGAGGCACCGCCGGAGCCGCCCACGCCGGAGCCCGAGCCCACCCGCACGGTGGCGTTGGCCTTGTCCGAGCCGTCGCCGCCCTGGCCGCCGCCGCCGCCGATCGACTGGGCGAGCAGGCCGAACGCACTGTAGCCGCCGGTAGTGATGGTGGTTGCGACCGTGCCGGAGATGTTGCCGCCGGCCCCGGCCATGCCGCCCTGGCCGCCCACGCCGATCTCGGTGGTGGCCTTGGCGAGGCTCCCGGACGCGGTGGCCGTGCCGCCGACACCACCCCCACCGCCGATCGACTGCGCCACGATCCCGTCCGCCCAGTCGCCACCCGTCCGGATAGTGCCAGTGGTGTCCAGCACGACCGCCCCGGCATTGGCACCCGAGCCGCCCTGGCCACCGACATAGGTGGTGAAGGTATAGGTGCTCTCACCGTCCTTGATCAGCGAGACTTCCTGGGCGAGCTGGTGGTCCGCGGAGGCATCGTTGCCCATGGAACCGCCGAGCCCGCCGCCGCCGCCGATCGACTGGGCGAGGATGCCGTCGGCGTCGCCGCCCGTCGTGGTGATGGCGCCATAGCTGTCGACCGTCACGGTGCTGCCGGTGCCGCCGCCACCACCCTTGCGGCCCACGCCCACCTCCACGTCGCCGGAATAGCCGCCGGCCACACCACCCAGCATGACGGTGCCGCCCTGCGAGGCGCCACCGCCCCCGCCAATCGACTGGGCGACGATGCCGCGCGAGCCGGAGCCATGGGTGGTGATGGCGGCATAGGGCTGCAGGTCGATGCCGACCGTGCCGCCGGCACTGCCGCTGCCGCCCGTACCGCCCAGGCCGATGTCGAGGTCGATGTCGACGGCACCGCCCAATTTGTAGGTGTTGCTGCTGCCGACCCCGGCATTGCCGCCGCCGCCACCGATCGACTGGGCCAGGACGGCATTGGCATAGTCGTCCGCGGTCTGGATGGTGGTGGCATCCCCGCCATCCTGGCCGCCGATCGCCACTTGCACGCTGCCGCCATTGCCCCCGCCGCTGCCGGAGCCGCCGACCGCGACGCTGACATCGGCCGCCACCGTATCGCCGTCGCCGACCGTGGCGGACAGAGCCTGCGAATTGCCACCATTGCCCCCGCCACCACCGATCGACTGGGCGATCAGGCCGTGCGAGCCCTGGCCAAACGTGCTGACGCCGGTATTGTCGGAAAGCTCGACATCGACGCTGCCGCCGGAGCCGCCGCTGCCGCCCTTGCCGCCCACCGCCATGGCCATGGTCGCCGCCAGGGACACGCCTTCGCCGGTCGGCACCGCCACGTCGATGTCATCCGAGGTGGCAGCGCCGCCATTGCCGCCGCCGCCGCCGATCGACTGCGCCACGATGCCATAGGCGTCGGTGGTCTGGTTGTCCTCGCTGCCCGAGGCGAGTGCCTGACCGGTCGTGATCTTGCTGCTCTCGAGGTTCACGGTCACGGCACCGCCGCTGCCGCCCCCGCCGCCGACACCGCCGACGCTCAATCCTGCCGCATAGCCGACGCCACCGTCATAGCCGCTGGCTGCACCGCCATTGCCGCCTCCGCCACCTACGGAATGGGCGACCAGCCCCATGCTGCGGGCCCCCGAGGTCTGGACGGTCAGGTCGCGCAGGAAGACATCGATGATGCCGCCGCTGGACGCGGTGCCGGCACTGCCGCCCATCTGCAGGTTGAAGATGCTCTCGCCGCTATAGCCGGTCGCATCGCCGCCATTGCCCCCGCCGCCGCCGATCGACTGGGCCAGCACGCCGATGGCCGCGTCCCCGGTGGTGATGACCGTCGCCGCTCGGCCATCGGGCCCGTCGCTGCCCTGCTGCTGGCAGTTGGCGCTGTCGGCCGCATAGCTCAGCAGGCAGACAGTGCCGCCGGCACCGCCATTGCCCGATGACCCGCCGATGCCGACGGCCGGGACCACCGCCGAGA
>NZ_DATMFZ010000332.1:0-6510 GCF_035556675.1 Geminicoccus sp.
GATGCGCGGCGCGCCGAAGCTCTTCTCGATGACGACGTTGCGGCCCTTGGGGCCGAGCGTGACCTTCACCGCGTTGGCGAGGATCTCGACACCGCGCAGCATCTTGCTGCGCGCGTCGGTAGAGAAGCTTAGGTCTTTAGCAGCCATGTCCGTCTTGCCGATGTTGGTGGTGACCCTGCCCCCAACGTGCCCTCGCTCATAAGCAGAGTCCGTTCTCCGTATGGCCCTGGTTGGGGCGGGTTGCAAAGGCTGCTGGGGTGAGCCCGTTGAGGCTCGTGTGGGGACGTGTCGTGTTGTAGTCGACCCTCCATGCCTCGATGATTCGGCGCGCCGCGACCAAGCTGCTGAACAGGTGCTCGTTGAGGCATTCGTCGCGGAACCGGCCGTTGAAGCTCTCCACGAACCCGTTCTGCTGCGGCTTGCCCGGCGCGATGTAGTGCCACAGCACCGATCGCTCCTCCTGCCAGCGCAGGATCGCGTGCGACGTCAGCTCTGTGCCGTTGTCGCTGACAATCATCGCCGGACGGCGGCCACGTCGCTCGACGATGCGATCGAGTTCGCGGCAGACCCGCAGGCCCGATAAGGACGTATCCGCGACTAGGCCGAGGCACTCGCGGGTGAAGTCGTCAACGACGGCCAGCACCCGAAACCGCCGCCCGTCCGATAGCGCGTCGGAGACGAAGTCCAGCGACCAGCGTTGATTGGCCGCCTCGGGCAGCGCCATCGGCAAACGTGTGCCCAACGCTCGTTTCCGGCCGCCCCGCTTGCGCACGCCGAGCCGCTCCTCACGGTAGAGCCGGAACAGCCGCTTGTGGTTCAGCTGAACACCGGCACGCGCCAGCAGGATGTGGAGGCGCCGATAGCCGAACCGCCGTCGCTCACCGGCCAGCATGCGCAGCTTGGCACGGATCTGATCGTCGGCGGGCCGCTTGGAGGCATATCGGTAAGTCTTCGGCGCCAGCCCGACCAGCCCGCACGCCCGCCGTTGCGAGTAGCTCTTCTGTTCGATCGCCCAGGTCACGGCCGCTCGCCGCGCACCAGGCGTCAGAAGTTTTTTGCCAGCATCTCCTTCAGCGTCGCCACGTCCAGCATCTGCTCCGCCAGCAGCTTCTTGAGCTTGCCGTTCTCCTCCCCGAGCCCCTTCAGCTTGCGAGCATCAGACACGTCCATGCCGCCGTATTTCGAACGCCACGTGTAGAACGTCGCGTCGCTGATGCCGTGCTTGCGGCACAGATCGGCCGCCGTCGCACCCGCCTGGTGCTCCTTCAACACACCAATGATCTGCTCTTGCGTGAACCTCGACCGCTTCATCGTCCGTCTCCTAATGACGGACCCTAACTTCAGATCGAGGGCATTTCAGGGGGCAAGGTCAGGCAAGGTCAGTATCGATGAGGGTGGAGCGCGGTACCTTGAAGGTCCGGCAGGCGGCAGCCTTGCTGGCGCCGTTGTTGAGTGCAGCGGTGATCTGCTCGACCTGCTCGACACTCAGAGCCGGGGCGGTCGGCCCCCTCGCCTGCCCCGGCGTCTGGCGGCGGCCAGCCCCGCCACCACCCGCTCCCGGGTCAGTGCCCGCTCGTACTGGGCCAGGGTGCCGAACACCGAGAAACAGCAGCTCGCCGTGCGGCGTGGTGGTGTCCATCTGCTCGGTCAGCGAGCGGAACGCCACGTCCCTCGCCTTCAGCTCGGTGACGATGGAGAGCAGATGCGGCAGCGAGCGGCTGAGCCGGTCCAGCTTCCATACCACCAGACCGTCGCCGGCGCACAGGTAGGCCGGCCGTGTTAGCTGACGGCTATATAGTAGCTATCAGCTAGCTCAATGCGATGTAATAATCCATGCCAAACGCTAGTGAGGCGCCACCAGAGTCCAATTGTCTCTACCTGAGGATCCAAGGTTCGGAACAAGCACCTCGATCTAATATAAGCAGGCTACGTAACCTTGGACTCTAGTGGCGCCTATGCCTTAGTGATCGCTGCCGGCGAAGGACACAGCGTTACGCCGCGCTCGTGGATGTCCAGCCTTGCGCCCGGATAGACGGCCACTGCTAACTCAAGGCTTTCCAAGAATTGAGCTTTGAAGGCTCGCTGCCGCTTGAAGCCTGCGCCAAACTGCGCGTGCAAGGCAGGCCAGCTCACTTCGGTGTTACGCTTGAGGGCATGAAGCCGGTAAGCCAGCCAAATATAGACGTCCAACGCCATGGAACGGGGACCGATTGCGCGCAGCGAGGCTTCGTTCACCGGCACCGGATGGTCGCGTAGCGCTTGATAGAAGGCCTCATCCAGTCGCACTCGATCCTTCCACAAGGACGGCTGCGTAGGAGTCCCAGACATCGTGATGGCGCCTTCTACGAACGCGCCGTTGCGCAGAAGCTGCTGGTCGCCAAGGCCGCCGAAGAAAGTCAGTCGGCACAAGGAGATGCGCTTGGCTTGTTCCTTCACCAGCCGATAGCTGTTCCCACCGATTGAGAGGCCCATTCTGCCGAGCCAGACCTGCATGCTGCGACCCAGTTCGATCTCGCGTGAACGAGTTTTGACCGCCTCGGACTGCAGGAACAACAGGATGAAACGGGCATACGAGCCATACGGCAGCCCTACCTCCTGTCCCTGCCGGTCGATACCGGACTGCAGGATTAGGGTAAGGTTGTGCCCTTCCCGCTTCCAGATAGTCTCACTCTGCTCCTTGTGCGGCAGCGAGGTCAGCGCGAAGCCCGAATAGGTGAAGCCGATGCCTTCTGTCTCGTCACCGAGTACCTGATAGGCTGCTTCCACCACGGCTCGCTCATGGCGAGTGATCGCTTGTCGACGAGCTTCGTCGATCCCGTGCTGGAGGATCAGGTGGTGAACGTCAGCCATGCCGGGACACTGGTCAGAACAATCCACCTCGTCAACTTGGACTCTGGTGGCGCTAGCTATTTGAAGAGATATTTGATTCTCTCATTATTAGTTGTGCCACCAGAGTCCAGTGGATAACCGCGCGTAACGCCACCAGAGTCCAAGAATCCGCCACCAGAGTCCAAGAAGGCCCGTGGATAACAGGCCCCGATGTACGGATGTGCATCTAGATGCACGCGCTCGGCGGCATCACGTTTTCTCGACACCTGTAACCGACCTGCACACCCTAGAGTGGGCCTCACTTCTGCGGGTCAAGCTCGCGCTCCAACGCTGCAAGCGCGCGTTCGAATGCCTCGCCCTGCACCCAACCATGTCGGTCGACCAGCGCATAGAATGCCTCCAGGGTTTCGGGCCGGACCTTGATATTGAGTTGGGCGTTGCGGCCGGTACGGTAGCGGCGCTGCTCGCGCCGGGCCGGCAGCGGCGCCACGGCCTTAGGCTCACGGCTACGAAAGCTTGCTGCCTCGGAAACCGCCCTCACCTCCTCCGGAGGTGCCGCCGGCCGGTCTGGCAGTCGGGGCTGAAAGTCGCTGACTTCGAAATCGTCGTCGCCGAAGATGCTGGCACGTTCCCCGCTCATCCGGCCACTCCCGCTTCGGCCGGCGCCGCCTTGGGCTGCGCCTCGCGGCGCAGCATGCCAATCACCTCGCTCGCAAATGCACGGGCGTTGACGATCGCTGCCTCCAGGTTGCTGACTTGGCCCGGGCTCAGCGATTCCAGCGTGCCGCCGAACGAGAACATCCCGCGAAAGGCATCACGTTCGTGGAGATGTGTGTCAAAGGCCGGCGCACCGTGGCGGCGGAATTCGTTCTGGATGAACTGCAGCGTGCGCGGTCGGATTGCGGCACTCGTGCGGGTGAACAGGATTGCGTAGGGGATCTGGCGGGCAAACGCCTTCTCCTGCTGGCGGATCAACTTGATGGCTTTGGCGGCCTGAGCAGCGTCGAGCTGCGAGCCCTGCGTCGGGATGATCACTAGGTCAGCGCGGCTAATCGCGTAGGCCACCATCATCGAGGCGGTGCCCTCCAGGTCAACGATCACGAACGCGGTCCGGCGCGCGGCCGCCTCGATCTCATCGATCACTGTGTCCTCCGTGACGTCGGCACGGACGGTAAGGTTGGCTGGCCGGCCCGGGCGCCGGGCCCAGTCGGACACGGGCTTGTTGGGATCGGCATCGATCACCGTTACTGCCGCGCCTTTCAGTGCGAGTTCCACCCCCAACAGCACCGCAGAGGTGGACTTGCCCACCCCTCCCTTAGGACTTGCAAATACGATGGTCGGCATAACCGCCCTTCCCTGCGAGATCAGTTCTTGGCTCAGCTACCTGGTAGCTATCAGCTATTGGGAGACTGCGCGATAACCGGGCGGACACATCGGCAAACGTATGGTGAGCCAATCTGCCCCGTAACGACCATCTAATAGCGGATAGCTACCAGGGAGCTAGTAGATAGCCGGCTAATAACGGACGGGGAAGTGTACGAAGTGTACCATGATAAGGAGTCCTAAATGATACCAGATAGCTATCAGCTAACGCTCGGGAGATCGACAGTTTTGTGGCTATCTCTTAGATAGCTATCTGGTAGCTATCAGAATTTACGATTAGCTATCGGCTAATGTTGCCTTGCTGCTGCAACCACCTGCTAGCACTGATATCGTCTCCGTTCTCACCCTGATACCGAACGGCGGGCAGTCCTGCTCGGGCAGGGGAGGGGGCGCGGCCGCAGATCAAACATCGCTTGGATGGTGAGGCCGCCAGCTGAGAACCTGCGCTGACAGAGTGGGGTCTAGACGAAGTGGTCCTGCGGCGGGGATGGCTACAGCCTTTGGCTGCGCTCAGGACCGTCTGACTGCCCCCAGCACCCGATAGACAGAGGCCCGGCCGATGCCGAGCCTGCGGGCAATCGCGGCGGCGCCGAGCTTCTCCTCCTCTTTCAGGCGACGGACCTCGGCCACGTCGATGCTGGGCTTCCTGCCCTGGTAGATGCCCTTGGCCTTGGCCGCTTTGATCCCCTCCAGCTGCCGCTCCCGGCGCAGGTTGGTCTCAAACTCGGCAAACACCCCGAGCATGTCCAAGAACGCCTTGCCCGCAGCGTTGCCGGTGTCGATCGGCTGCTCGGTGGCCTTCAGGCTCACTCCCTTGGCTTTGAGCTCATGCACGATGTCCTGCAGGTCCTTCATCGAGCGGGCCAGCCGGTCGATCCGGGTGACCATCAGCACATCCCCTGGCTGGAGGAAGTCGAGCAGCACCTGCAATTCGGTGCGGCCATCCCGCCGGGTGCCGCTGGCCTTCTCCGCACGGACCACGCTGCAGCCGGCGGCCTTGAGCGCGGTCTGCTGCAAGGTGAGGTCCTGATCGAGTGTGCTGACCCGGGCATAGCCATAAGTGGGCATGAGGGGAGGGGCCTCTTGTCTCGCTGGCTTCTAGACCCGTCCTGCCTAGCGTCTTGGAAGATCAAGAACAACCCATGTGAGACAGGGGAGGGCGTCTCGGCCGCTCGTCTTGCTGGGGTAGACCTAACCGATGCGGGTTCCTCCTGGAAATGGACTGCAATGGAGCCGGCAGTTGACCGAGTGCAGCCCGAGCTCGAACATCGACATCAGTGTCTAAGCCGATAGGCCATAGATATGGCGGATGTACGATTCCACCTGCGCCGAGCGCATCGAATCGAACACGACCTCGCCTGCCAACGCCCTGATTAGTTCTTCCTCGGTACAGCCTGTCGTCCTGGCGATCAGCGCCAGAACGCCTGGTGACTGCAAAAGGATCGCCCGTATCCGCAGTGTGCTTGGTCTCATCGCCATCACCTCCAGACCTTTGGCGCTTTCGGCGCGGCTTAGTTGCCTGCAGGTCCAACGATCCATTAGAGGCGCTCAGCAAGCCAATAGCAATATCCCATGGGGTGCTGACAATGTTCCCCCCTTTGGATCGAACCTGGCTTTAGGATGTGTCTATTTCGATGAACTGAACTCCATTGACCGGTTGTCCCGGTCACCATGGCCGGGGCAGGGGTCGAAGGCCGATTCTCCTAAGTAGCCAGCCGCTCTCAAACAGCTGGTTAGTTTTGGCACTCTCAGATATAGAGTGCTAACTAGAGGGCAATCAGCTCAAGGAGGCGCACGCCATGGAATTCAGGCCGCTGCACGACCGGGTGGTCGTCCGCCGCATTGAGGGTGAAGAGAAGAGCAAGGGCGGGATCATCATCCCGGACACCGCCAAGGAAAAGCCCCAGCAGGGCGAGATTGTGGCGGTCGGCCCGGGTGCCCGCGACGAGAGCGGCAAGGTGAACGCCCTCGACGTCAAGGTTGGCGACAAGGTGCTGTTCGGCAAGTGGTCGGGCACCGAGGTCAAGATCGACGGCGACGATCTGCTGATCATGAAGGAAAGCGACATCCTGGGCATCCTTGATGATGCCGGCTCGCTGAAGCAGGCCGCCTGAGCCGCTCCTTCTATCACCATCATCATGGCGAACGAAAATGTCAGCTAAAGACCTAAGCTTCTCTACCGACGCGCGCAGCAAGATGCTGCGCGGTGTCGAGATCCTCGCCAACGCGGTGAAGGTCACGCTCGGCCCCAAGGGCCGCAACGTCGTCATCGAGAAGAGCTTCGGCGCGCCGCGCATC
>NZ_DATMFZ010000333.1:0-12059 GCF_035556675.1 Geminicoccus sp.
AGGCCGTCAGCCTCGTCGGCTGCCACCTCGAGGGCGTTGCATCATGCGAAGCCAAATCACAGGCAGATACCGGCGGCGGGCGACGCCTCGCGTCGTTCCGAAAGCACTGCCCGTAGGTGAGTGGCGAAACCGGCCGGTCAGCGCTCGCGCAGGCGTGGGAGCAGCTCGGCGAAGTTGCAGGGGCGGTGCCGGATGTCGAGCTGCCAGCGCAGGATCTCGTCCCAACCGTCGCGGCAGGCACCGGGCGAGCCGGGCAGGCAGAACAGGTAGGTGCCGTTCGCCACCCCGGCGCAGGCGCGGCTCTGCAGGGCCGAGGTGCCGATCTTGCCGTAGGAGATCATCCGGAACATCTCGCCGAAGCCGGGAATGTCCTTCTCGACTACCTCCGCCAGCGCCTCGGGCGTGACGTCCCGGCCGGTCACTCCGGTGCCGCCGGTGGAGATGACCACCTCGACGCCCGGATCCGTGATCCATGCCCGGAACTGGGCCGCGATCTCCTGGGCATCGTCCCGCACCAGCGTGCGCGCCGCGAGCTCATGGCCGGCGGCGCGCACCCGTTCTTCCAGCGTGTCGCCGGATCGATCGCTCGTCCGGTCACGGCTGTCCGACACGGTGAGCAGTGCTACGCGCAGCGCCTGGAAGGAAACCGTCTCGTCGATCCGTCCGGACATGTTGGCCTCAGCTCTTGGCAGCGGTACGGCGGGCTTTCCCGGGGGGGCGGTAGGTCGGCCAGCTGCCCAAGCGCAGCTCGTCGAGCGAGGTGGCCGCCTGAGAGAAGCGCTCCTGGTAGGCCCAGTAGGCGGACAGCACCTTCTTCACATAGTTCCTGGTCTCGATCAGCGGAATGCTCTCCAGGAAGTAGAGGGGATCGTCGGCCTGCGGATCGCGCGCCAGCCACTGGGTCACCCGGCCGGGTCCGGCATTGTAGGCGGCAGCCAGCAGGATCAGGTTCGGCCCGATCTCCTTCTGCTCCATCAGGTACTCGAGATAGCCCTGGCCGAGCTTCAGGTTCACCAGCGGGTCATGCAGGTCGCCATCGTTCAGCCGGATGCCTTTGCGCTCGGCGACCGTGGCCGCAGTGGCCGGCATGAGCTGCATCAGGCCGAGGGCGCCTACGGAACTGGTGGCCAGCTGGTCGAAGCCGCTTTCCGCGCGGATCACCGCCAGCACCAGGGCCCGGTCCAGGGTGAAATGGCTGTTCTGGAGCTTGGGCACCGGATAATCGCCGCTGCCGGGCGGCTCGACCTCCGGACTCGCTGCCGCCACGGCCGCCGCCGGCGGCAGGTCCATCGCCTCCGTGAGCTTCCAGATCGCCTCGGCGAGCAGTGGGTCGTCCTGGCGCAGGGCCAGGCCGCGGATCTCCAATTCAGCCAGTTCTGGCCGCCCGATCTGCGCCAGGGCCAACGCCCGCCGGCCGCCGACATATTTGAGCAGGGTCAGTGTCGCGCGGTCGCCCAGCCCGTCCTCCGCGACGGCCCCGGGCAGGGGCCCGCCCAATACCGCCCGGGCCAGCCGGCCATAGAAATTATCCCCGGTCGCGGCGGCCAGGCGCATGAAGCGCGGCACGAATTGTGGCCGGTCGGCGGCCAGGCTGGCGCGGGCCGCCCAAAAGGCGCCCATCGCCGCCTCCGCCGGCACCGAACCCCGCCGGTTGGCGAATTCCGTGAAGAAGCGCTGGGCTCCAGCATAGTCCCGCACCCGCCAGGCGGACAGCCCCGCCGTCCAGGCCATCGCCGGTACGACCGCGGCCGAGCGGAACGCCGCAGGGCCGATCAGCGCATAAGCCTGCTTCGCCTCGCCGTTTGCCAGGAGCGCCCGGCCGATCTGCCAGCGCGCGATGTCGAGCTCCGCCGCATCCAGGAGTGGCAGCACGTCCGCCCGGCTCAGCTCTGATCGAGCCTGGTCCAGCTTGCCGTTGCGGATCAGCTCAGGGATCTGCCGCCGCCACTTCGCGACCTTGCGCGCCACCGATTTCGGCCGTTCCAGACCGCTCACATAGCTGGCGCCGTCCTCGACCAGCTGAGGCTGGGCGGGAGACACGGCGGGGGCGGTGAACGGCTTCGGCAGGACCGCACCGGCCGGGCGACGCTTGGCAGCGAGCGCGTGGATCCGCTCTGCGCGCGGATGGTCGCCGTACCGCTCGAGCCACTGGGCCAGTTCCTGAAAGCTGGCCTTGTAGCCCCGGTGATCGAGATAGCGCTCCGCCAGGAGGTGGCCCAGCAGCATCCGGTTGTCGACCAGCCGGATCAGCCGGTCGACCATGTCATAGCGCTCCTCCGCCTGCAGGGCGAACAGGCGCCGGTACATGTCGGCATCGCTGGCGGACAGCGGACGCGGCAGCACGGTCCTGTCCGGCATTTCCCGAAGGAAGCCCGGGCTCAGCCGGGCCAGCTGGACATCACCCTGCTGCGCGGCCGCCGCCGGCGCATCCGGTGTCGCGGCATCACCGGCCGCCGCCGGTGCGGCGAGCGGGATGCCTGCCAGGAGCATCCCCGCCAAGAGATTCGCCCCGAAGAGCCTTGATGAGAGCCACGATCGCACCGACCAGGCGCGACCGGGTGGTCGTTCGAGCACCATGGATTTCCCCCCTGTCGTGCCAGCCGATCCCGTTGGCCGGACGTGCTGGTCCACCCGTTGCGGTAAGCTAGTGCGGCCTCCCCCCCGGGCCTGCGCCCGAGTCTGCTTCCAGACGCTGGCAGAGCTGCAGAAGGTCCCGCCAGACCAGCTTCTTCTGGGCCGGATTGCGCAGGAGGTAGGCGGGATGAAAGGTCACGAGGGTCTCGATCGGCTGCGGCGACCAGTCGGGGTGCCAGCTGCGCAGCGTGCCGCGCAGCCGCGTGACGCCGGCCTCCAGCCCAAGCAGGGTGCGCGCGGCGGTACCGCCCACGAACAGCACGATCCGCGGCTGCACCAGTTCCAGCGCCCGCTCCAGGAATGGCTGGCAGACCGCCACCTCCTGCGGCGAGGGGGTGCGGTTGCCGGGCGGCCGCCAGAACAGGCAGTTGGTGATCCAGAAGCGCGAGCGGTCCAGGCCGATCGTCGCCAGCATCCGGTCCAGGAGGCGGCCGGACGGGCCGACGAACGGCTTGCCCTGCCGATCCTCCTCCGCGCCGGGCGCTTCGCCGATCAGCACGAGCGGGCTCGCAGGATTGCCGTCGGCAAAGCACAGCCGGGTGGCGGTGCGCCGCAACGCACACCCTTCGAACCCGGCAAGCGCGGCTTCCAGGGCGACGAGGTCGGGGCAGGCCAACGCAAGCCGGCGGGCAGTGGCGACGTCACCCGTCTCGGAGCGGCGGACCGGCGGTGCGATCGCCTGCGCGGGCATTCCCGGCAGCAAGGCGGCCAGGGGACGCGCGTCGGCAGGCTCGGCGGCTTCCGGCAGGGTCGGCACGGATGAGGGGAGGGCGAGGGCAGGGTCGGCCGGTTCACCGACCAGGTCCACAGCACCTGCGGCCTGCTGCCAGGCAAGCCAGGCGCGAAGCTGGCGCAGCCCGTGATCCACCGCCTTTTTCTTCCCCCAGCCCGACCTGCAGACTCATCCGCAGCGACCGAAACCGTCCGGAGCCGCACTGGCAGCCCGCTTCCCGCTCCACCTCCGGCTGGCCTGTCGCCACGCGTGAACCGGCCTGCGCCAAGATCGTTCGTCGACGGCACGAGCCGCCAACCGTATCTCTCCGTTGCCCCGTCGCCTGGGCCGAGGCCCCGTGCCGCGGGCAGGCCTACATCCAGGCAGTCCGCGGCGCGGCCGGGATCCCCGGCAGAGGATCAGATGTCGCGATAGGGGATCGGGCGGCCTTCGCGATCGGCCACCAACTTGCCGCTCTCATCCTGCGCCGCTATGTAGCGACCATGGCCCACCGCGGTGCCCACATAGAGCGCCGGCTTGATCTTCTTGCCGTCGATCATCTTGGCGGGCTGGGCGGCGCCACGCGCCGTGGGGTCGTTCTTGCTCTTCGAGGTCTTAAGCATGCGTTCGGATCCGATAGCGCGACGTCGGTACGACAATAGCCTGCCCAGGACCGGCAGGTCGGCTGCGGGTCTCTTGACCGGATCGCCCGGCCACGTCAAGCGTCGGGGTCCGACGCCCATGCCGTGACGCCACGACACGTCCCCTGTCCGGCGGGATCGGCTTGGCACGGCGCTGGGACGGTGCCAACCCGTTCCCCCCTCCATCCTCACCTCCACCACCGTCCAGCAGACAGCGCGGAGAAGCGGTTGAACGGCCTTCCGGGTGCTCCTGTCATGGAGCCGCATCTCCCTGCACCAACCCCGGACCGGCCGGCCAAACGCAGGCGCCGGTCCCGCCTGCCGGCTCTGCTGGGCGTGCTCGTTCCGCTGACCGCAGCCTGCGCTCCGGCCCTGCAGGCCAGCAATGGCGCGCTGGACGACCTGTCATCGGCACCCGCCCTGATGACGACCGCCCACTCGGTCGAGAGCAGCGCCATCGGCGACTATCTGGTAGGCCAGTATGCCATGGACGCCGGCGACGTGGTGCAGGCATCCGATGCGCTGGAGCGTGCACTCGCGGCTGACCCCGACGACCTGGACCTGCGCCGGCAGGTCTTCCTCCTCGACGTGGCCCGTGGGGACCTTGCCGGGGCCAAGGACCAGGCTCGCCTCCTGACCGAGATCGATCCCGGCGCTGACGAAGCCCACCTCGTCCTGTTCATCGACGCGCTGCAGGCTGGCCGGATCGCCGATGCCCGCCGCATCCTCGACGCCCTGCCCGAGCGCAGCATCGGGGGGCTGATCGCCCCAGTGCTGCAGGCCTGGCTCGCGGTTGCCGAGGGTGATCCGCAGCTTGCGCTGGCCCAGTTGCCGGAAGTGGAGCCGGATGATCCCCTGTTCGCGGTGCTGACCTACCACCGCGCCGCGATCCAGGCCCTGGCGGGGCAGACGGCGGCAGCCCGGGCGACTCTCCAGCCGCAGGCACAGGAGGGTCAGCAGATCCCTGTGCGCATGGCGCTGCTGACCGCGAGGCTGATCTTCGAGTTGGACGGTCCGGCGACCGCGCGCCACTATCTCCAGGGTGCTGCCGCCCTGCACGAGGAGCCCGCTGTGCTCGGACGGGCCGTCGAGCATGTCTCGGCCGGCCAACCACCCATGGCCGTGCTGACCACCGCCGGCGAGGGAGCGGCCGATCTCCTGCTCGCGATTGTCGAGGCCCTGCGCCAGCAGGGGGCCGAGGGCCGCGCCATCGTCTATGCCCGCCTGGCGACCTGGGCGGCGCCTGGGGATGGCGAGGCGGTGCTGACCCTGGGGAGCCTGATGATAGCCCAGGGCAGTCCACAGCTGGCGATAGAGACGCTGGCGCAGCTGCCTGAGGGTTCGCCCTGGGAGTGGGAGGCGAAGCTCGCCACCGTCGATGCCACGCTGGCGGCCGGCCGGCAGGACGAAGCCGAGGAACTGCTCGAGCGCATGGCCGAAGAACGGCCAGAACGTATCGATGCCCTGGTCAAGCTCGGCGACCTCGCGCGCAGTGGCGAGCGCTATGCGGAGGCGGAGCGCGCCTACGACCGGGCGATCGCCCGGGTGGCGGCCCCGTCCGCCCCCGACTGGCGCCTGTTCTACGCCCGGGGCGTGGCGCGCGAGCGGCTGGGCCGTTGGCCGGAAGCCGTGGACGACTTCCAGCAGGCGCTGCAGCTGGCACCGGACCAGCCGCTGGTCCTGAACTATCTGGGCTATTCCTGGGTCGACCGTGGCGAGAATCTGAGGCAGGCGCTCGGCATGCTGCAGAAGGCGGTGGAGCTGCGCCCCCGCGACGGCTTCATCATCGACAGCCTGGGCTGGGCCTACTTCAAGATCGGCCGGCTGAATGAGGCGGTGAGCTGGCTGGACCGGGCCGTGGAGGCGGAGCCGGGCGACCCGGTGATCAACGAGCATCTGGGGGACGCCTACTGGCGGACCGGCCGGCTCCGCGAGGCGCGCTTCCAGTGGCAGCGTGCCCTGACCCTTTCGCCGGACGCGGAGCTGGCCCGGCTGTTGCGGGACAAGCTGGCCAATGGTCTGGAATCGTAGTCGACCGGCGGCCGGCAGCACGGCGCCGCCGCCAGGGACCGGTCCGGCCCGCAGCGAGCTGGCGCCGGCCAAGATCAATCTCGACCTGCTGGTCACCGGGCGTCGCCTGGACGGCTATCATGAGCTGGACAGCCTCGTGGTGTTCGCGCCGATCGGTGACCGGCTGGAGTTCGAGCCGGCGGATGGGGGCGGGCTGAGCCTGGAGGTGAGCGGGCCCTTCACCGCCGCCGTACCGCGGGATGAGAGCAATCTCGTCCTCCGGGCCGCGGAGCTGCTGGCCAGGCGCACCGGGATCGCACTGTCCGGAAGGATCCGGCTCGAGAAGCGGTTGCCGGTGGGCGGCGGTCTTGGCGGTGGCAGTGCCGATGCCGCCGCCGCCCTGCGTCTGCTCGACCGGGTATGCGGCATGGGCCTGGGCAATGCCCGGCTGCGCGAGCTGGGTGCCGAGCTGGGTGCGGACGTGCCGGTCTGCGTCTATGCCCGGCCGGCGCGGATGCGCGGGCTGGGCGAGCGGCTGGACCCGGTCCGCGGCCTGCCGGCCCTGGCGCTGCTGCTGGTCAATCCCGGCGTGCACGTTGCGACCCCGCAGGTGTTCCGCGGGCTCCGTGAGCTGGGCCTGGAGCGCGACGGCGGGCTGCAGCCCCACGGCGGCCCGCTGGTGCTGGCACAGTATCTGGCAGAGAGTCGCAACGACCTGGAGGCACCGGCCGTGGCGCTGGCCCCGGTGATCGGCAAGGTGCTGCAGAGCCTGCACGTCCTGGAGGGCTGCCTACTGGCGCGGATGTCGGGCAGCGGCTCGTCCTGCTTCGGCCTGTTCGCCGACCAGAACCGCGTGGAGCGTGCCGCCGCCATCCTGCGCGCGGCGGTGCCCGGCTGGTGGATCGAGCCGGTCCTGATCGAGCCGGGGCCCGATTCATGAGCGACCGGGCAGGGCTGCTGCTAGCGGTTGAGCCTGCCTGAGGTTCGGCGTATCTCCGGTGCATCGATGGGGCGTCGCCAAGCGGTAAGGCAGCGGATTTTGGTTCCGCCATGCGGAGGTTCGAATCCTCCCGCCCCAACTCGCCCCGGTCCGGATCCTCCTAGACCCAGGTTTCCCGGCCGCTGACCGGCTGGCCCCTGGATCGCCCAAGCCGGAAGCCCCACATAGATCGCGTGGTTTTCGCGGCTGTACGCCGAGGTCGATGCATGAAGAATCCGGATCCCCGCGCCTGGATGTGGTCCAACGCGGTCGAGATGCTGCTCCGCGCCGAGCGAATGCACCAGCAGAACTTCCAGCCGGTCCCCGGCCGGTCCCGTGCGCCGGCATGGGAGCCGCCGGTCGATATGCTGGAGACCGACCATGAACTGCTGGTGCTGGCTGCCCTGCCCGGCGTCGATCCCGAGCGGATCCAGGTCGTGATCGACAACGGCGTGCTGGTGATCGCCGGCGAGCGCGTATTGCCGCAGGAACTCCGCTTCGCCCGGATCCACCGGCTGGAGCTGCCCCAGGGGCGGTTCGAACGACAGCTGCCCCTGCCGCCCGGACGCTACGAAGTGATGCATCCGGCCGTGGTGAACGGCTGCCTCACCGTCGTCCTGCGCAAGCTCGCCTGACCGGGAAACGTCGTCATGATCCCCCATTCCCCGTACCTGTCCGCGGCCGATGCCGGTGCCGGCGGTGCCGCCAGCCAGCTGCCGGAGCTGGCGCCGGACGAACTCCTGATCCTGCCGGTGCGCGGCTTCGTGCTGTTCCCGGGCGTGGTGATGCCCGTCGTGATCAACCGGCCGGGCTCGGTCGCGGCCGCACAGGCAGCTGTCCGCCAGGGCCGCCCGGTGGGCATCCTGATGCAGCGCGATGCCGAAGCGCCGGAGGCCAATCCCGGCAACCTGCACCGGATGGGCGTGGTCGCGAACATCCTGCGCTACGTGACCGCACCCGACGGATCGCACCACCTGATCTGCCAGGGCGAGCAGCGCTTCCATGTCGAAAGCTTTGTCCGCGAGCAGCCGGTCCTGGTCGCCAGGGCCCGGCGGCTGGAGGAGCCTGACGAGCAGTCGCAGGACATCCAGGCGCGCTTTCTCCACCTGAAGGGGCAGGCGACCGAGGCGCTGCAGCTCATGCCGCAGAGCCCGCCGGAGCTGCTGGCCACTATCAGCAACGCGGCCTCGGCCACGGCGCTGACCGACATGGTGGCCGCCTATATCGATGCCTCCCCGGACGAGAAGCAGGACTTCCTGGAAACGCTCGACCTGCGCGCCCGGATGGACAAGGTCGCCCGGCTGCTGGCCCAGCGGATCGAGGTGCTGCGCCTGTCCCAGGAGATCGGCAAGGCGACCAAGGCGTCCCTGGACGAGCGGCAGCGCGAGGTCCTGCTGCGCGAGCAGATGGCGGCGATCCAGCGCCAGCTGGGCGAGGGCGACAGCGCCAAGTCCCAGGAGATCGCAGAGCTCGGCGAGGCGATCGGCAAGGCGGGCATGCCGGACGAGGTGGAGCAGGCGGCGCGCAAGGAGCTGCGCCGGCTGGAGCGCATGCCGGACGCATCCGCCGAGTACGGCATGATCCGGACCTATCTGGACTGGCTGATCGATCTGCCCTGGCAGCTTGGCGACGAGGCGCCGATTGACATCGCCGAGGCCAGGCGGATCCTGGACGCCGACCATTTCGGCCTGGAGAAGATCAAGCAGCGGATCGTCGAGTATCTGGCGGTGCGCAAGCTGGCACCCGAGGGCAAGGCGCCGATCCTGTGCTTCGTCGGGCCGCCGGGCGTGGGCAAGACCTCGCTCGGCCAGTCCATCGCCCGCGCCATGGGCCGCAAGTTCGTCCGCGTCTCGCTGGGCGGCGTTCATGACGAGGCTGAGATCCGCGGGCACCGGCGCACCTATGTGGGCGCCTTGCCGGGCAACATCATCCAGGGCATCCGCAAGGCCAAGGCGCGCGACTGCGTGATGATGCTGGACGAGATCGACAAGATGGGCTCCGGCATCCAAGGCGATCCGTCGGCAGCGATGTTGGAGGTGCTGGACCCGGAGCAGAACGGGACCTTCCGCGACAACTATCTGGGCGTGCCGTTCGATCTGTCGCGGGTGGTGTTCATCGCGACCGCGAACATGCTGGACACGATCCCGGGTCCCTTGCGGGACCGGATGGAGATCATCAGCCTAGCCGGCTACACCGATGCCGAGAAGCTGGAGATCGCCAAGCGCTACCTGGTGGCGCGTCAGCTCGACGCAAACGGGCTGAAGCCCGATCAGGTCAGCATCGACGACGTGGCGATTGCCGAGATCATCCGGGCCTATACCCGCGAGGCAGGGGTGCGCGGGCTGGAGCGGGAGATCGGCCGGGTCATGCGGCATGTCGCGGTGGCGGTGGCCGAGGGTCGCACGGAGCCCACGCGGATCGGCGAGGGCGACCTGGCCGAGGTACTGGGGCCGCCGCGCTTCGAGGACGAGGTGGCGATGCGCACGGCGGTGCCGGGCGTGGCCACGGGCCTGGCCTGGACGCCGGTGGGCGGCGACATCCTGTTCATCGAGGCGACCCGCACACCGGGCAGCGGCCGGCTGATCCTGACCGGACAGCTGGGGGAGGTGATGCGCGAGAGCGCCCAGGCGGCACTCAGCCTGGTCAAGAGCCGGGCGGGCGAACTGGGGGTGGAGCAGGCGGCGTTCGAGAAGAGCGACATCCACGTCCATGTCCCGGCCGGGGCCACGCCCAAGGACGGGCCGAGCGCCGGGGTAGCCATGTTCATTGCCCTGGCCTCGGTGCTGACCGGGCGCACGGTGCGCAGCGACACGGCGATGACCGGCGAGATCAGCCTGCGCGGCCTGGTCCTGCCGGTAGGCGGGATCAAGGAGAAGGTGGTGGCGGCGGCGAGAGCCGGGATCACGCGGGTGATGCTGCCGGCGCGCAACCGGCGCGACTTCGACGACATTCCCAAGGATGCGCGTGACCGGCTGGAGTTCGTCTGGCTGGAGCGGGTCGACCAGGCGGTGGTCGAGGCGCTGGCATCGGCACCGGTCACGCGGGAAGAGCCGGCCGAGACGGAAGCCTAGCCGCGACCGTTGGGGCAGCCGGTCTCCCTTTGGAGGACTTGTGGCTGCAAAAGTGGCAGGATAAGCGCCGCGCCGGAAAGCCGGCGCAATGCGGCGCCGCGCCGTATCGTTTCTCCTTGGACTGCAGGACGGAAGCTGGACGCCATGACGACCCATGCGGGCAAGGTCGCCCTCATCACCGGTGCCACCGGGCAGGACGGCGCCTATCTGGCCCAGCTGCTGCTCGACAAGGGCTATATCGTCCACGGCATCAAGCGCCGCTCGTCCTCGTTCAATACCGGCCGGATCGAGCATCTCTACGAGGACCCGCACGTCCCCCATCCGCGCTTCATCCTGCACTATGGCGACATGACGGATTCGACCAACCTGATCCGCGTGGTGCAGGAGACCCAGCCGGACGAGATCTACAATCTGGCCGCCCAGTCGCACGTCCAGGTCAGCTTCGAGACGCCGGAGTACACCGCGAACGCCGACGGGATCGGTACGCTGCGCCTGCTGGAGGCGATCCGCCTGCTGGGGCTCACGCAGAAGACCCGGTTCTACCAGGCGTCGACCTCGGAGCTGTACGGCAAGGTCCAGGAGGTCCCGCAGAGCGAGACGACCCCGTTCTATCCGCGCAGCCCCTATGCGGCGGCCAAGCTCTACGCCTACTGGATCGTGGTGAACTACCGCGAGGCTTATGGGATGCACGCGTCGAACGGCATCCTGTTCAACCATGAGAGCCCCTTGCGCGGCGAGACCTTCGTCACCCGCAAGATCACGCGTGCGGTGGCCGCCATCCATCTCGGCCGGCAGAGCAAGCTCTATCTCGGCAACCTGGACGCCAAGCGCGACTGGGGCCATGCCCGAGAATATGTGCGCGGCATGTGGCTGATGCTGCAGCAGGACGAGCCGGACGACTACGTGCTGGCGACCGGCCAGACCAACACGGTGCGCTCGTTCGTGGAGAAGGCCTTCGCCCATGTCGGCGTCACCCTCGACTGGCAGGGCGAGGGGGTGGACGAGAAGGGGATCTGCCGCAAGACCGGCAAGGTCCTGGTCCAGGTCGATCCGCGCTATTTCCGTCCGACCGAGGTCGATCTGCTGATCGGCAACCCGGAGAAGGCCCGGCGCAAGCTCGGCTGGAAGCACGAGACCGACATGGACGCGCTGCTGGCCGAGATGGTCGAGGAGGACCTGAAGGTGATGGCGACCGCGCCGGTGATGCGGGATGCCTGAGGCCCTCTTTCCCCTTAAGGGCAGGCGGGTCTGGGTGGCCGGCCATCGCGGCATGGTCGGCTCGGCGATCGTGCGGCGCTTGGCAGCCGAGGACTGCGAGGTCCTGACCGTAGGCCGAGACCAGGTGGATCTCAAGGACCAGGCGCAGACGCGCGCCTGGATCCTGGACACGAGGCCCGACGCGATCTTCCTGGCGGCGGCCAAGGTCGGCGGGATCCTGGCGAACGACACCTTCCCGGCCGACTATCTCTACGATAACCTCATGATCGAGGCGAACATCATCGAGGCGGCGCACCGGGCGGAGGTGCAGAAGCTCCTGTTCCTCGGCTCGTCCTGCATCTACCCGAAGTTCGCACCCCAGCCGATCGCCGAGGACAGCCTGCTGACCGGGCCGCTCGAGCCCACCAACGAGTGGTACGCGATCGCCAAGATCGCCGGGATCAAGCTGGCCCAGGCCTATCGCCGGCAGCACGGCTGCGACTTCATCTCGGCCATGCCGACCAACCTGTACGGGCCGGGGGACAATTTCGACCTCCAGTCCAGCCATGTCCTGCCGGCCTTCATCCGCAAGGCGCACGAGGCGAAGCTCGCCGGTTCCCCGGAGATCGTGATGTGGGGGACCGGCACGCCCAGGCGCGAGTTCCTCCATGCCGACGACTGCGCCGACGCGCTGGTCCATCTGATGCAGGTCTATTCTGGCCATGAGCACGTCAATGTCGGCTCGGGCGAGGACGTGACCATTCGGGAGTTGCTGGAGCTGGTCTGCCGGGTGGTGGGCTACCAGGGGCGGATCG